>JAKAOO010000233.1 GCA_021812165.1 Pseudomonadota bacterium
CACCGCCCCCCCTATCGCCAGGCTCCCTGCCACGCCGGCATTGGCGGCCGATCAGCCCTGTGCCGAAGGGTCTGAACCGTGGCACAAACCCGATTCCTTCACACGCTCGAAGGCGGGGGGCGAGGAAGCAATCTCCAGCAGATTCCGCCGTATGCGGCGCGAGATTGCGTCGCTTCGCTCGCAATGACCGCATGGATTTATGTAGGGGACCTCGCATCCGGGGCACCGGGCGCCTATCATTCGCCGAGATAGGCGATCGCGCCGCCGAGCGTGCGCAGCCTCGGATAATCCGCCTCTGGGATGTCGATCCCGGTGCGCTCGTGGAGCGCGACGACGAAGTTGAGAAAATCCATCGAATCGAGATCGAGCGCCTCGCGCATGTCCTCCTCGGCGCCGAGGCTTGCCGGATCCGCCTCCGGGGCGATCCCGCGCAGGATGTCGATGATGATCGTCTTTGCGTCCGTGTCGATCATAGCGTCTCCGGCTCCTGCAACAGTCGTGCGATCGCGTTCAACAGCAAGGCGCCGAGATGACCGTCGCTCGCGCGATGGTCTGCGGCAAGGCTCGCGGTGACGAGCGGGCGCGGGGCGACCTGTCCATCCGCGATCCACGGCCGCACTGCGATCGTCCCGAAGCCGATCAGCGCAACTTGCGGCGGGGTGATGATGCCGACGACGCTGTCGGCGCCGCGGTCGCCGAGGCTGGTGACGGTGATGGTCGGCGAGGTCAGCTCCGAGCTGCGCAGGCCGCCGCTGCGGGTGCGAGCGACGAGGTCGCGCATCGCCGCCATCAAATCCGGCAGCGGCCGCTTGTCGGTGTCGCGGATCGCCGGTGCCAAGAGCCCACCGCCGCGCAGCGAGATCGCCCAGCCGACATGTATGCCCTCACCCGGCCGGAACGCCTCGTCCACATAGGTGCCGTTGAGTTGCGGCACCTCGCGCAACGCGAGCGCACTCGCTTTCAGCAGCAATACCGCCGGCAAGAGGCGCCCGGTCACCGTTTGCTGCGCATTGCGGGCTTCGAGCCAAGCGCGCGCCCTTGCCAGATCGATGGTGTGGGAGAGGTAGTAGTGTGGGATCTCGCGCTTCGAGCGCGCCATCGCCGCCGCAATCGCCCGGCGCATCAGGGCCGGATCGAAGCCGGTGCGACGGGCCGGCGTGGGCGCCGCTGCCGGCACCGCGGCGACGCGCGCCATCATCGCCTCGACATCGGCGAGCGTCACCGCTCCATCGACGCCGCTGCCGGCGATCGCCGCCAGATCGATGCCGAGTTCGGCAGCCCGCCGGCGCGCCGCCGGCGACACCTTCGCGTGAGCCGGCACTGTCACGGACGGCGGCGGAGCCGCTGGCGCAGCTACCGGCCGGGGCGTCGTGACAACGGGCGCAGGCGGGGGCGGAGCCGCCGGCGCAGCTGCCGGCTGCGGCGCGACGCGTTCGCCGATACGCGCCAATAGGGTGCCCACCGGGACCTTGGTTCCGACCGGCACGACGATTTCGGAGACGACGCCCTCGTCAAAGATCTCGACCTCGATCGCGCCCTTCTGCGTCTCGACCACAGCGACGATGTCGCCCTTCCTCACCCGGTCTCCGGGCTCGACCCGCCATTCGACCACGGTGCCGGCCTCCATGTCGGCGCCGAGCGCCGGCATCAGGAAATCGCTCATTGAGATCCCTTGGGCGGGCGGGCGAGATCGCGGGCCGCAGCGGCGATCTTTTGCGGCTGCGGCAGCGCGGCATCCTCGAGATGCGGCGCGTACGGCATCGGCACCTCGGCGCCGCAGACCCGGCGCAGCGGCGCGTCGAGATCGAAAAAGCCCTCTTCGGCAATGCGCATGCCGATCTCGGCCGAGAGCGAGCCGCTTTTCCAGCCCTCGTCGACAATGACGACGCGCCGCGTCTTCGCGACTGATTTGAGGATCGTCGCCGTGTCGAGCGGGCGCAATACCCGCAGATCGACGACCTCCGCGGCGATACCCTCGGCCGCCAGTATCTCCGCCGCGGCGAGCGCCTTGACGAGGCCGTTGCCGTAGCCGAAGAGACTGACATCGTCGCCCTCGCGCCGGACCTTGGCGCGCTCGATGTCGACTTCGCTCACCGCGGGGTCGAGCTCGGCTTCGATGTTGTAGAGCATGACGTGCTCGAAGATCAGCACCGGGTTCGGATCGGCGAGCGCCGCGGCGAGCATGAAGCGCGCGTCCTCGACGACCGCGGGTGCCAACACCTTGAGGCCGGGGATGTGGGCGTACCAGCCTTCGAGGCTGTGCGAATGCTGCGCCGCGACCCTCCTGCCGCCGCCGGTCGCAATCCTCAATACCAGCGGGATGGCGAACTGGCCGCCCGACATGTGCGGGATCGTCGCCGCGTTGTTGACGATCTGATCGAGCGCCAAGAGGCTGAAATTGACCGTCATGATCTCGACGATCGGCCGCATGCCGGCGAGAGCCGCGCCGATCCCGGCGCCGACATAGGCGCTTTCGGAGAGCGGCGTATCGCGGATGCGTTCCTCTCCGAACTCATCGAGGAGGCCTTTCGTCACGGCATAGCAACCGCCGTAGCGACCGATATCCTCGCCCATCAGAAAGACGCGTGGGTCGCGGATGAGGGCCTCGCGCAACCCCTGCCGGCAGGCTTCGCGATAGGTGATCGCGGTCATGCCGGCACCCGGTCCATCGTCACGAAGCGTTCGAGCTCCGCGACGGGTTCGAGACTGCCGGCCTCGGCAAAGGCGACCGCCGCCTCGATCTCGGCGTCGGCTTCCGCCTCGATCGCCCGCATTTCCTCATCATGAATGAGGCCGTTGTCCAGGAGCCAGCCATAAAAGCGGACGATCGGGCCTTTCTTTCGCCACGCCTCGACCTCCTCTTTCGTGCGGTAGAGCTGCGCGTCGTACATGGAGTGGGCGCGCAAACGGTAGGTGCGGCATTCGAGAAACTGCGGGCCCTCGCCGCCGCGGATCCGGTCCGCAGCGGCGCGCGCCGCGACCTCGACCGCGACGACGTCCATGCCGTCGACCGCGGCTCCCGCCATGCGATAGCCCGCGGCTTTGCGCACGAGTTCGGTCTCGGCTTCGGCCCGCTCCAGCGCCATCCCCATCGCATAGAGGTTGTTCTCGCACACGAAGAGGAGGGGCAGATGCCAGAGCGAGGCGAGGTTCATGCTCTCGTGGAATTCGCCTTCCTCGACCGCGCCGTCGCCGAAGAAAGAGGCCGTGATCGCCGCGCGCCCCTGCATCTTGTCGCCGAGCGCGATGCCGACCGCCAAAGGCAACCCGCCGCCGACGATCGCGTTGCCGCCGTAAAAGCGGGTCGCGCGGTCGAAGATGTGCATCGAGCCGCCGCGGCCGCGGCAGGTTCCCTCCAGCTTGCCGAGCATCTCGGCCATCAGGCGGTCCATGCCGATGCCGCGGGCGATCGCCTGGCCGTGCTCGCGATAGGTGGCGACGATGGCGTCCTCGGGCCGCAGCGCCTCCATGACCCCGACCGACACCGCCTCCTCGCCGTCGTAAAGATGGAGGAAGCCGAGGATCTTCTGCGCCTGATAGAGCTCGACGCATTTCGCTTCGAATTGCCGGATGCGGATCATCTGGCGCAGAAGATGATGCAGATGCGCGTGATCGAGGCGGACCTTATTCATCGCTCGTCGCTTTCGAGGTTCGACAAATCGCCTTGAGGCAGGCCCAATTCGCGCGCCTTCAAAAGACGGCGCATGATTTTGCCGCTTCTGGTTTTCGGCAAATTGGCCAAGAAACCGATCTCCTTTGGCGCCACGGCGGCGCCGAGCCTTTTGCGCGCATGGCCGAGCAATTCCCGGCGCAATTCCTCCGATGCGGAGAAGCCGGGTTTCAGAGCGACAAAGGCCTTGACGATTTCGCCGGCGATCGGATCGGGCTTGCCGATGACGCCGGCCTCCGCGACCGCGCGATGCTCCATGAGCGCGCTCTCGACCTCATAGGGGCCGATCAGGTGGCCGGAAGACTTGATCACGTCGTCGGCGCGCCCGACGAACCAGAAGTAACCGTCGGCGTCACGCTTCGCCAAATCCCCCGTCAGGTACCAGGGACCGACGAAGCATTTGCGGTAACGTTCTTCCTCATTGAGGTAGCCGCGCATCATCGAGGGCCAGCCGGCCTTCAAGGCGAGATCGCCCTGGACCATCGCCGCCTCGACGACCGCGACCGAGCCGTCCGCTTGCCGCTCGACGATCGCCGCCTCGATGCCCGGCAACGGCAGACCCATCGCGCCGGGCTTGACGGGAAGCGCGAGGAAATTGGCGATCATGATGCCGCCGGTCTCGGTCTGCCACCAATTGTCGTGAAAGGGGCGGCCGAACGCCTCGAGCCCCCACAGGACCGCCTCGGGATTGAGCGGCTCGCCGACACTCGCCATGAACCGCAAGGCGCCGAGGTCATAGCCGCGGACTGCAGCAGCGCCGAGCTTCATCATCATGCGGATCGCCGTCGGCGCCGTGTACCAGACGCTCACTCGCTCAGCGGCGAGGACACCGTACCAGGTCTCTGCATCGAACTCGGCTTCGACGACGAGATTGGTAACGCCGTGCGTCAAGGGCGCGATGATGCCGTAACTCGTGCCGGTCACCCAGCCTGGGTCCGCCGTGCACCAGAAGACGTCGTCCTCGTTGAGGTCGAGCGCGTAGAGCCCGGTGACATGGTGCGTCACCACGGCCTCATGCACATGGATCGCCCCTTTCGGCCGCCCCGTCGTGCCGCTCGTGAAATGCAGTAACGCCCTCTCTTCCGGGTCGGTTGGGGGGATCGCGAATAGAGGGCTCGCAGCCGACATCAGCTCTTGCCAACGCAAGGTGGCGGGAAGCGGCGGCCCCTCATCGATGAGGATGACGTGCGCCAGCCCCGGAAGCCGGCCGCGCAACGCCTCGACCTTGCGGCGGTAAAGCGCCTCGGTCGTAACCAGAACGCGGCCCGACCCGATGGCGAGCCGGGTCTCGATTGGTTCGGGGCCGAAAGCCGAGAACAGCGGCGCGACCACGCACTTCGCCTTGAGCGCGCCGAGCGCGGCGATGTAAAGCTCGGGCACCCGGCCGAGCAAAAGAAAGACGCTTTCCCCGGCAGCGACGCCGAGGCGCGCGAGCGCATTGGCGAAGCGGCTCGTTTCCTCGGCGAGTTCATGATAGCGGATGTCCCGGCGGCCGCCGCTCTTGGCGATGCACCGCAGCGCGACCTTGTCTGCCCGGCGGCCATAAGCGTGGCGGTCGACCGCCTCGTGCGCGATGTTGAGTCCGCCTCCTTGAGGCAGCCCGTCAAGGAGGGCGCGTGCCCGGGACCAGTCGAAATCACGAGAGAGAGCGGCGTAATCGACGAGGTTCGGCCGCCTCGGCAGATGCGCGAGGTCCTTTTCAATGACCTTGTAGGCGTCCATGGCGGCCCTACATCGCCATC
>JAKAOO010000234.1 GCA_021812165.1 Pseudomonadota bacterium
TCTCGAGAATGAACGCTCCGGCCATGATGGCGAGGCGAAGGAGCGGGAAATCGACAAAGAAGTGGGTCCAGTTCAGATAGAGCCACGCCAAACCGACGAACGCGACACCCCCCAGGAGCTTGCCGGCGATAAAGGCCGGCAGATATTCCCGGCCCTTGAACCCTGCGGCAGCCAATTCGGCGATCAATTTTTTCTGCTCGCCGGCGCTGATCAGCTTTTTGGTGGCAAGCGTCGTGCCGAGCGAAATGCCGGCCCGCCGATACCAAGACCGCGTTTGCGCGGCCGCGCGTTCGCTCGCGCGGAGCGCTGCCGCGTAAAGCGCCGCGAGGCGCCGTTCGCGCTCTTCGTTGCGCGCGATCCGCAAGAGGCCCGCGCTCGACAGCATCACCCCCACGATCCCGAGGAGAAGCGCGCTCGCGTCGAGGGGATCGAGAGAGATCCCGCCAACTCGCAACGCGAGATAGGGCCGGATCTCTGCGAGGAGCGTCGACAGGTGGATGCCCAAAATCGCTAATCTCCCATCGTTACGCGTAGAGTGCGCGCTCGCATGGCTATCTGAGAGCCCGCTTGATGATGTACCACATCGTCACGAACCCGCAGAGGAGGAACACGATCGCCAAACCCAGAAAGAAGCGGCCGCGCGGATCGCGGAACAGGATCATCATCAGCGAGTGGCTGTGCCAATAGACGGCAAAGCCCGCTATGAATGGAGAAAGCCCGATCGCCACCGCCGAAGTTTTCGCTTCGGCCGTCAGCGCCCGGGCTTTGCGCCGCAGCGCTTTGCGCGCGCGGATGACGCCGCTCAGATTGGCGAGCGTCTCGGCAAGAGCGCCGCCCGTCTGGCGCTGCAATACGAGCGTGACGACGAAGAAGCGAAAATCGGCGACGCGGATGCGAGCGGCTGCGCGTTCGAGGGCCTCGCCGACATCGGCCCCGATGCGCACCTCGTCGAGAGTTCGTTTGAACTCGGTGCCGACGGGCGCAGGAATCTCGGTTGCCGCCACATCGAGCGCTTCGAGCGGGGGAAGACCCGCTCTGACGGCGCGGGCAATGAGATCGAGCGCATCGGGGAAATGGTCGAGAAACCGCTTTTGGTAGCGGTACTGCGCGAAGCGCACCAGCGCAAACGGAAAGATCCCCGCAGCGGCAAACGCGAGCAGCAGGGTCAGGACAACGTTGAACTGCAGCAAGCGGTCGGCTAAAACGATCGTAACCGCCATGGCGAGCGCCGCGACCCCGATGAGGTGCAAAAGCGTGACGCGGCGGCCCGTCGCGTCGAGAGCCGCATCGAGCCGCGCCTGCAGCGGCTGTGGCAGCAGCGAGAAGGACCATCGGCGGCGCTGTGGCCGCGGCGCCGCCCTGCTTCCGACCGCAGACCCGGCGAGCGCGGCGTCGGAAATGCCCGCCAGGCGCTCTCGCAGCACCCTTCGGCGGCGTTCGGCGAACACCATGAAGAGCCAGATCGCGCCGAGGAGAAGCGAGAAACTGGCCGCGGCGATGAGCGGAGCAGCGGGCAATTTCAGAGCCTCCCGATGCCGACGGTTTGCAGCACGTCCTGTTCGAGACCGACGAGCGCGGCACGGACGGCAAGGTTGGGGCGCAGGCCCGTCGCCTCGAAATCGCCCACGACATGCCCTGCGCGGTCTTCGCCCCGCTGGCGGAAGGCGAAGACGTCCCGGAGCGTAATGACGTCGCCTTCGAGACCGGTAATCTCGACGATGTTCTGGACCCGGCGATGGCCGTCGCGCATCCGTTCGATCTGGACGATGAGGTTGAGGGCGCTCGCGATCTGCATTCGCAGCGCCCGTATCGGCAGATGGAGAGAGGCCATCATCAGCATGTTTTCGAGGCGATAGAGCGCGTCGCGCGGCGAGTTGGCGTGGATCGTCGACATCGAGCCTTCGTGCCCCGTGTTCATCGCCTGCAGCATGTCGAAGGCTTCGGGGCCGCGCACCTCGCCGACGACGATGCGGTCGGGGCGCATGCGCAGGGAATTGCGGACGAGGGCGCGCTGGTTGACCTCGCCCACCCCTTCGATGTTGGGCATCCGCGTTTCCATCTGCACGACATGCGGTTGCTGGAGTCGAAGCTCGACCGCCTCCTCGATCGTAATGACCCGCTCGTCCTCACCGATAAAGCGCGAGATCGCGTTGAGAAGCGTCGTCTTCCCGGAACCGGTGCCGCCCGAAATCAAGATATTGACGCGGGCGCGCGCGGCGATTTCGAGAAAGCGCGCCATCCCCTCCGACAGGTTCTGCTGCAACACCATGATGTCGAGCGTGATGTCCCGCTTGGCGAATTTGCGGACCGAGATGGTGCCGCCGTTCAACACGAGAGGCGGCAGCACGATGTTGACGCGGCTGCCGTCGGCCAGCCGCGCGTCGACCATCGGGCTCGCCTCGTCGACGCGCCGGCCGATTGCCGAAGCGACGCGTTGGGCGACGTTGGTGAGATGCTGCTCGTTGCGAAACCGCGCCGTCGTCTTTTCGAGCTTGCCGAAGCGCTCGATATAGATGTCGAAGGGGCCGTTGACGAGGATGTCGTTGATCTCCGCGTGTTCGAGAGACGGCTCCAACGGCCCGAGCCCGATCATGTCGTCGGTCAGCTCGTTCGCGAGCGAGGTTTCCTCGCTTTCGTTGACGTGCGCGCGCTCGCTCGTCGCAATCTCGTGAACGAGCCGGGCCACTTCCGAACGCAGCGCCGGCCGCGCCATCTGCGCGGCGATGGAAGGGTCGATCCGCGTCATCAAAACCGCCCGGATCCGCTCCTTGAACGCTTCCGGTGCGTCGGCGCCGCCGTTCCACTCCGGGCGTGCCGCCTTCCCCGCTGCCACCTCAAAATCCGGTCGCGTTCCGTCGAGGGTGCGTCGTCCGAACGTGCTCGACCTCATTTGCCAAGCCCCCACCAGCCTCTCCGCTCCGGCCGCCGGCCCGTCACCTCGAAAGCAAGCGCGGCGATCGCGTCGGCGACCGGGCCCCGCCCCTCGGCTGCCATTTGCCCCTTGGCTACCGCCCGCGCAAAGAGGCGCGGCTCGTACGGGATCACGGCTTTCGGCTGCAGCTTCGCTACGTTTCCGAACTCGCCGAGCGAGATCGCGCGCCGGCCGCCTTCGCCGCTGCGGTTGACGACAAGGAGGTTCCAGTGCTCGGCGTCGCCCTCGCCGAGGAGGCTGCGCAGCCGCACCGCGTCGCGCACGGCATGCAGAGTCTGGTCGGCGACGATGATGCGAAGATCGGCGAGATCGAGCGCTCGCCGATAAGCCGGCGTCTGAATTCGCGGCACATCGACGACGACGAAATGAACGAGGGTGCGCAGCACCGCAACCACCTTCTCGACCGCATCCGGCGTGAAGGCGATCTCGACGCCGAGAGGATCTTCGGAAGAGAGAACAAAAAGCCGTTCGCCTTGCGCCGCCATCGCGCGTTCGAGAAAGACGCCATCGACCCGCAGCGGCGAAAGGAGCGCCTCTCGGAGCGCCGCAGTCGATTTCAAATTGAGCGCCAGCGCGCAATCGCCGGTCTGGAGGTCGAGATCCAACAGCCCGACCCGCCGCTTTTGCCGGTTGGCGAGGTACCAGGCGAGGTTTGTCGCGAGCGTCGTCGTCCCGACCCCGCCGCGCGCCCCCACAAAGGCGATCATCCTGCCGAGCTTCTGCTCGATGGGAACCCCTGCGGCGGGCGCCGCCTTCGCCGAAAGGGCCTGCCCCAGAAGCTGCCGCGTCACCGGCTTGACGATATATTCGCTGACCCCGGCCTGGATCAGATCGCGGTAAAGGTCGACATCATTGTGATCGCCGATGGCGATCACCGTGACCCGCGGCTCGCACACCTCCGCGAGCTTATGGAGCTGCGGCACCGGCAGATCGACGTCGCTCACATCGACGATCAGCGTGTCCGGAGAGCGCTCGCTCGAAAGATACCGGATCGCCTTGGCGATGCCGCCGCGCATGATGATGGGAGCCGGAACCGACAGCTCGTCGAGGCGGCTCTGGAGAGCGGCTTCGGTTTCCGCATCGGCGACGAAGGCCAAGAGCGGAAGGCGGGGGGGCGGAGCCTTGGCCGCCGTTTCTATCGGCGCGGCGGCCTCGATGAGGCTCTGCGCTTGCTGTTGCGTGCGGCTCATTCGTTCACCGTTTGACGGCTTGCGTCGCAGTGCCGCGGATGACGTCGATCACCATCGGCTGCGCCGTGAGGGTCTTTGGCGGGGAGGCGCTGCCGAGCACCGGCGAGACATCGCCGGCCCAGGTCGGCGAGATTGCACGCGCGCTCTCCAGCGGCGAATTGGCGGGGCGCAGCGTTAGCGACAGTTTTCCGAGCGTGGTCGCGGTGTCGATCGCCTCCGCCTCGCGGGGCGTGACTTCGAGCGTCACCGTGCGGCCAAAGCCGGGCGTTTTGGCGTGTGGCGCGTCGATCGTCAGAACGCGCAAGTCCTGGACGATCGTTTCGCTGACCGAGCGGCGCGGCAGCGGCTGACGGTCACCAAAATGCTGGGTCAGAATGACGTCGACATGGTCGCCCGGCGTCAGCAACCCGGTGCTCGCCCCGCCTGTCTGAACCGGGATCGAGATCGCCCTTTCGCCGGGTTGGAGGACGACGCGCAGGAAGTCGCGAGCGCCCGGCTTGGCGACATCGCTCATCCGGATCGCGTCACCGGCCGCGACAGGTATCCGCAATGCGGCGCCGTAAACCTGAGCGCGGCTCGTCTGGTCGGCGAGCAGGGCCCTCTGGCTGCCGGCCGGCAACTGGGACCGCTCGATCATCCCGCTCTGCCAAGGCCCTTTAAGCGGCCGCCAGGCCACGTCTTCGGCGCGCAGCAACGCACCGGCCTTCAATGGCACAGCCGCGGCGAGAACCGTCACTTTCGGCGTCGCCGAGCCGACGACGAGGCGCTGCGGCATGAACCGCAGCGCCACCACCGCAATGACGCCAAGCGAAACCAGAAAGAGCGCAGCGAGGATCGTCTTGGCGCTCATGATTGATCACCTCAAGAGAGAGAGTTGGAAAGACACGCCAGAGAGTTGAAAAAGGAGGATGAGGATGCCGCCCGCGGCGATCGCAACCCCGTAAGGCACGCTCATGCGCGCGCCACTTGACCCTCCCGCAGTCGCGACAACGAGTTTGCCGAGGCCCGCGCGGCGCACGCACCACGGGCCAAACCGCTCCTGCGCGAGCGCCGCCGCGGCAAAGCCGCCGAGCCAGGGGCGCAGCCTGCCGTGAACGATAACGGCGAGCGCAATGACGCCGCCGCAAAGGCTCATCACGAGCAGGAAGAGCGGCAGGGCGCGCGCGCCGACGAGGAGCGCGGCGGCGGCGAGCAGCTTGGCGTCGCCGCCGCCGATAAGGCGGAAGGCAAACAACACGCAG
>JAKAOO010000028.1:0-17780 GCA_021812165.1 Pseudomonadota bacterium
GACAACGCGGCAAGACGGTGCTCCTGGAGGCGATGGACCCTTTTGGAGAGTTCGGCGATGGCCTCGAACCTCGCGAGAACGCCCGGCTTCAGTTGCGCTTCCATGGCGGCGAGAGAGATCGAATTTTCCTCGATCTCAGGCTCCTCGACCGCAAGCTCGCTCTCGATCGCCGCGATCGGGTCATCGCCATCCGCAGGCTCGGCTTCGGCGGCGCTCGCCACCGCCTGCTCGAACGCGCCGCCGCCATAGGTGGCGTCGAGGTCGATAATGTCGCGCAACAGGAGCTTTCCCTCACTGAGCCCGTCGCGCCAGCCGATGATGGCGCGGATCGTCAGAGGGCTCTCGCAGATGCCGCCGATCATCATCTCGCGCCCGGCCTCGATGCGTTTGGCGATCGCGATTTCGCCCTCGCGCGACAACAGCTCCACCGAGCCCATCTCGCGCAGATACATGCGCACGGGGTCGTCGGTGCGCCCGACATCGTCGTCATCGAGATTGCCGCGCGGCTCGCCGTCTCCCTCTTCGCTCTCGGCGGCGCTCGGCTCTTCGCTCTCCTCGGCCTCGACCAGATTGATCCCGAGCTCGGAAAGCATCGTCATCGTATCCTCGATCTGCTCCGAGGACATCTGGTCCGCCGGCAGCGCGGCGTTCAACTCGTCATAGGTGAGATAGCCGCGCTCTTTGCCCCGCGCCAACATGCGTTTGATGGCGGCGGCGAGAGTATCGAGCAGAGGCGCATCCTCCCGCGTTTCCACTACTTCGGCTGTGCTGGCCGCTTTGCTCGCCATTCGCTTATCCTTGAATCCATGATCCGGCCGCCGCGAGGCCGCGCCACCGCAGGCAACGGAAATCTCTCACCCAAAATGGTTGCGCGTTAAAGCGCATCGCTTAGAAGCCCTCTTCCTCGATGTGAGGCGGTTGCCGCAGCAGCCGCTCGCGCGCGGCCAAGACGCGTTCTTGCCAGCTCTCCGGGGAATCTTCGCTCAGGATTCCGCTTGCAACCTCGGCCAACCCTCTTTGGCCTCCTGCCGCCAGCATTCCGATTACGTGATCCCATGCGCGGCGCGCGGTAGCGCCATCGCTCTTCCGAACCAAAACGTCACTATCCACCGAGCGCTT
Source organism: Pseudomonadota bacterium (assembly GCA_021812165.1). Taxonomy (GTDB): domain Bacteria; phylum Pseudomonadota; class Alphaproteobacteria; order ATCC43930; family CGMCC-115725; genus AP-15. Next base: position 1,120 of record JAKAOO010000028.1, read on the forward strand.
GAGGAGCCTTTCGACGGTCGCCGCGAGCCCGCAGCGCACAAGGTGTTGCTGCAACCCCTGAGCGTCAAGGCCCGGCTGCGATCGAGAGGTTTCTAAAATCAGGCTGCGAAGAGTGTCAAGCTCGGCTTCCCGCAAATCGAGCGCGCAGAGTTCCTCCGCCACCTCGCCGAGGAGTTCGGGAGAGCGAAGAAGAATGGAAAACAGCATCTCGCGCTGAACCCTCTGAACCCTCTGGGGCTGAGGCGCCGGCGGCGGAGGCAGCTCGAGCTCGGCGCCGGGCTTCTTCCCCGCTAGAGGCCGCCGGACGGATGAGGGCGGCCTCGTGACGAGGTTGAAGGCCCTCATCAGTTCCCGGTGAAACTGCCGCTGCACGCCCGCATCCGCAATCTCTCTCGCGGCCGCTTTGAGCCGGTTTTCGAGATCGGCCCGCCGTTCGGGAGTGTCCGTCGGCAGGGCGGCCAACTCCGTTTGAAACAGCACTTTCCATAGCGGTTGGGCCGCGGCGAGAACCTCCTCGAAGGCGGTGCGGCCACTCGCACGAAGGAGCGAATCCGGATCCTCGCCCGCAGGCAGTGCAGCGAAGGAGAGACTTTGGCCCGCGCGCAGAAGCGGGAGCGCCCGCCTCAACGCTCTCTTCGCCGCGTTTTGCCCGGCGCTGTCGCCGTCGAAGCAGAGGACGGGTTCGGGCGCGAGGCGCCACAGAAGCGCGATCTGATCGTCGCTGAGCGCCGTCCCGAGCGGCGCCACCACCGTCGGAAAACCCGCGCGGTGGAGCGCCAGCACATCCATGTATCCCTCGACGACGACGAGCCTTCCGCCGCCCCCCGGCGTACGCCGGGGTTCTGCGCGCAGCGCGGCGGCCGCCCGTGCCCAACCGTAAAGGGTGCGGCCCTTCTGAAAGAGCGGGCTTTCGGGCGAGTTCAAGTATTTGGGCTCGCCGCCCGCGGTCACGCGCCCGCCGAAGGCGATGACCCGACCGCGCCGGTCGGTGATGGGAAAGAGGATGCGGTCGCGGAAATACCCGAACGCGCCGCCATCTTCGGAGGCTTTGAGAAGCCCCGCCTCGATGAGGAGAGCCTCGGGAATTTCGCGGGAAAGCGCGCGCGAGAGCGCTCCCCGGTCCGAAGGCGCCCAGCCGAGGCGGAAATTTCGGACCGTTTCGGGATCGAGCCCGCGGCTCCCCAGATATTCGCGCGCGGCCCGGCCGCCGGGACCCCAAAGCTGCCCTTCATAATAGGCGCAGGCCGCCTCGAGCGCATCCAGAAGGCTTTTCTCTTTTTGCGCATGCTGGCGCTCCTCGACGCTCGGCCGCGGCATCTCGATCCCCGCCTCGGTCGCGAGCCTTTCCACCGCCTCGATAAAATCGAGGTTTTCCGAGCGCATCAGAAAGCCGACCGCATCGCCGTGCGCGCCGCAGCCGAAACAATGGAAAAATGCCTTGTCCTCGACGACGAAAAAGGAAGGGGTCTTTTCGTGGTGGAACGGACACAGCCCGGCATGTTCCCGACCCCGCCGTTCGAGCTTGACGCGGCGCCCGATCAATCCCGAAAGCGAGATCCGCGCTCTCAGTTCGTCAAGAAATCCGGGCGGGAACGCCATCGCTCTCAACCGGCGCCGAGATTGCTTCCCCCCGGAACGCCCGCAGGGCGGTCGTCCGGGGGTCGCAATGACAGCAATAAGTTGTCATTGCGAGGAGCCCACGGGTCCGCGCTTCGCGCGGCCCGAGGATAAACTCCGCGAGGAAGCAATCTCGCCCTGACGTGGTACCGATGTCGGGGTCGCATCGCTCCGCCTCAGCCGAGCAGCCGGCGCACGACGGGAGCGGCGAGGCCGAGATCGAGCGTTCCCGCATGGCGCTCTCTGAGAGCGGCCATCACCCGGCCCATGTCCTTCAACCCGCTTGCTCCCAACTCGGTGATCGCCGCCTTCGCCGCCGCTTCGGTTTCCTCCGGCCCGAGCTGGCGCGGAAGAAAGCTTTCGATCACGGCGATCTCTTGGCGTTCCTTCGCCGCGAGGTCGGGGCGAGCGCCTTTTTCAAAAAGCGCGATCGCCTCGCGGCACTGTTTGATCATGCCTTGAAGCATGCCCGCAATTTCAGGGTCGGAAAGACCTTCGGTCCTTCCTTTCCCGCGCAACGCCACATCGTGCTCTTTGAGCGCCGCCAGGATGAGGCGGACGGTCGAAAGCGTGCTCGCGTCCCGTACCTTCATCGCCTCTTTGAGGCGGCGGGTGAAGGCTTCTCTAAGCATCGGCGCTCCCTCTTTTGGGCTCCCCGCCAAGGTGACCTTCGCCGGAAGATTTCTTCTCCAATTGCACCCTATCCCCTTTCGAACTCGGCAGCAATTGCGAGGGATCATCCCAAGTGATTGAAACTACGCATAGTTTAAAAGAAGGCGGGGTTGACGATCGGGGCGAGAAACGCTATTTCGAGAGGCGCGGCTCTTCCCTTTGAGGGTTCGATCCCGAGGGTTGGACCGCACATTTTTGAGATAGGACTTCCTTCTGCGATGAGCGAGTCTGAAACGGCGGACAACAGGCGCCGGCCGCCCGACTGCAACGCCGCGCTCGTTCTCGCCGACGGAGGGGTGTTCTGGGGCCAAGGCGTCGGAGTGCCCGGTTCCGCGGTCGGCGAAGTGTGCTTCAACACCTCGATCACCGGCTATGAGGAGATCCTGACCGATCCCTCTTACGCCGGGCAGATCATCACCTTTACTTTTCCGCATATCGGCAATGTGGGAACCAATCCCGAGGATGTCGAGGCTGCAAAGCCCGCCGTGCGCGGCCTCGTTTTGCGCGCGCCGATCACCGCGCCCTCGAATTGGCGGGCTGCACAGGGACTCGAGGAGTGGCTCGAAAGTCACGGTCTCGTCGGAATCTCCGGCATCGACACGAGAGCCTTGACGCGCCGCATCCGCGACCGCGGCCCGCCGAACGGCGTCGTCGCCTACCGTCCCGAGGGCGAATTCGATATCGAGGCGCTCCTCGCCGAAGCGCGCGCCTGGCCCGGGCTCGAAGGAATGGATTTGGCGCTCGCGGTCACCTGCCGCGAAGCTTACGAATGGGGCGAGACGGGCTGGAATCCGGAAGGCGGCTATGGACGGCTCGAAGCGCCGCGGCATCACGTCGTCGCCATCGATTACGGATTGAAACGCAACATCCTCAGAATGCTCGCCCATCACGGCTGCCGCGTCACGGCCGTGCCGGCCACGACCTCGGCGGCGGAGATCGCCCGCCTCGAACCCGACGGCATCTTTCTCTCGAACGGTCCCGGCGATCCCGCGGCGACCGCTCTTTATGCGCTGCCGGCGCTGCGCGAGCTCCTCGCGCTCAAAAAGCCGATCTTCGGCATCTGTCTCGGCCACCAGCTCTTGGCCCTCGCTCTCGGCGGCAAGACGAAGAAGATGGCGCGCGGCCATCGCGGCGCCAACCATCCGGTCAAGGACCTCGCGACCGGCAAGGTCGCGATCACGAGCCAAAACCACGGTTTTGTCGTCGACCCCAAGAGCCTTGCCGAAGGGCTGCTCATAACCCACACCTCGCTTTTCGACGGCACCAACGAGGGCCTTTCGATCGCGGGCGAAAAGGTGTTTTCCGTCCAATACCATCCCGAGGCCAGCCCCGGCCCCCAGGACAGCCATCCCCTCTTCGCAAGGTTTATCGCCCTCATGGATAGGAATGCCTAAGCGCACCGACATCGAGAGGATCCTCGTCATCGGCGCCGGGCCGATCGTCATCGGCCAGGCGTGCGAGTTCGACTATTCCGGGACGCAGGCGTGCAAGACCCTGAAAGCCGAAGGTTACCGGCTCGTTCTCGTCAATTCGAACCCGGCGACGATCATGACCGATCCGGAACTCGCCGACGCCACCTATATCGAACCGATCACGCCCGAGATCCTCGCCAAGATCATCGCCCGCGAACGCCCCGACGCGCTCCTGCCGACGATGGGGGGCCAGACGGCGCTCAATGCGGCGATGGCGCTTGCCAAAGCAGGCGTGCTCGAAGAATTCGGGGTCGAGCTGATCGGGGCGAGCGAAGCGGCGATCGAAAAAGCCGAGAGCCGGCTCCTATTCCAGAAGGCGATGGAGCGGATCGGCCTGTCGACGCCAAAGAGCGAGCTCGCCGGCTCGCTCGAAGCGGCTCGGAACGCGCTCGCACGGATCGGACTTCCGGCCGTCGTGCGGCCTTCTTTCACCTTGGGCGGCACCGGCGGCGGCGTCGCCTACAACCTTGCCGAGTTCGAAGAGATCGTGACGGGGGGCCTCAGAAATTCGCCGGTCGGCGAGGTCTTGATCGAAGAGTCGGTCTTGGGGTGGAAAGAATACGAGATGGAGGTCGTGCGCGACCGCGCCGACAACTGCATCATCGTCTGCTCGATCGAAAACATCGACCCGATGGGCATTCATACCGGCGATTCGGTGTGCGTCGCCCCCGCTCTCACCCTGACCGACAAGGAATACCAGGTGATGCGCAACGCCGCGATCGCGGTGCTGCGCGAAATCGGCGTCGATACCGGCGGCTCGAACGTGCAGTTTGCGGTCGAGCCGAAATCGGGCCGCCTTCTCGTCATCGAGATGAACCCGCGCGTCTCGCGCTCTTCCGCCCTCGCCTCGAAGGCAACGGGCTTTCCGATCGCCAAGGTCGCGGCGCGTCTCGCCGTCGGCTACACGCTCGACGAGCTCGCGAACGAGATCACCGGCGTCACCCCCGCCTCGTTCGAGCCGACGATCGACTATGTCGTCACCAAGATGCCGCGCTTTACCTTCGAGAAATTTCCGGGGGCCGCGCCCGTCCTTTCGACCTCGATGAAATCGGTCGGCGAAGTGATGGCGATCGGCCGCAGCTTTGCCGAATCGGTGCAGAAGGCGCTGCGCTCGCTCGAAATAGGACTGAACGGCTTCGACGAGGTCGTGATCGAAGGGGTGGAAAGCGGCGGCAAGGAGGCGGTCAAGGCGGCGCTCGCAAAATCCTCTCCCGATCGCCTGCTCCTTGTCGCCCAGGCCTATCGAGAGGGGCTTTCGACGGCCGAGATCTACGACGCCTGCCGGCTCGATCCCTGGTTTCTGGAGCGTGTGCGCGAGATCGTCCTCTCCGAAGAGAGGGTCAAAAGCGACGGTCTGCCGAGCGACCCGACGGCGCTCCTGCGTTTGAAACAAATGGGATTTTCAGATGCGCGGCTCGGCGCTCTCGCGCGCGCGAGCGAGGAGGAAGTCGCCGCGCGTCGCCGCCGCCTCGGCCTCCGGCCGGTCTATAAGCGCATCGACACCTGCGCCGCCGAGTTTTCCTCGCTCACCCCTTACATGTATTCCGCTTACGAAGGGGATGGCCTCTCGCCTCCCGAATGCGAGGCGGCGCCGAGCGAGAAGAGAAAGGTCATCATTTTGGGCGGCGGCCCGAACCGGATCGGCCAAGGGATCGAATTCGACTATTGCTGCGTCCACGCCGCCTACAGCCTCAAAGAGGCCGGCATCGAGACGGTCATGGTCAATTGCAATCCGGAGACCGTCTCGACCGATTACGACACTTCCGACCGCCTCTATTTCGAGCCTTTGACCGCCGAGGACGTGATCGAGATCGTCCATGTCGAAAGAAGCCGCGGCACCCTTTTGGGGGTGATCGTGCAATTCGGCGGGCAAACCCCGTTGAAGCTCGCAGCCGCGCTCGAAAAAGCGCAGATCCCGATCCTCGGCACCTCGCCCGACGCCATCGACCTCGCCGAGGATCGCGAGCGCTTCCAAAGACTCCTTCGGAAGCTCGGCCTCAAGCAGCCGGAGAACGGGACGGCGCATTCCGCCGCCGAGGCGGAAGGGGTGGCGCTCGAAATCGGCTATCCGGTCCTGATCCGCCCCTCTTATGTCCTGGGCGGGCGGGCGATGGAGATCGTGCACGATGCGGCTTCCCTCAATCGCTACATGCGCCAGGCGATGAGCGCCTCGGGCACGAGCCCGGTTCTCATCGACCGCTATCTGCAGGACGCCATCGAGGTCGATGTCGACGCGGTCGCAGACGGCGAGGAGGTTCGAGTCGCCGGGATCATGGAACATATCGAAGAGGCCGGGATCCATTCGGGCGACAGCGCCTGCTCGCTCCCTCCCTACAGCCTTCCGCCGGAAACGATCGCCGAGATCGTGGACGAGACGGTGGCGCTTGGGCGCGCGCTCCGCGTCATCGGCCTGATGAATGTGCAGTTCGCGGTCAAGGACGGGGAGATCTACGTTCTCGAGGTCAATCCCCGCGCCTCGCGCACCGTGCCCTTTGTCGCCAAGGCGACGGGCGTTCCGATCGCCAAGATCGCGGCGCGCCTGATGACCGGCGAAAAGCTCTCTCGTTTTGCTGTCGGCGCGGCGCGCGCGAGCGGCCACGTCGCCGTCAAGGAGGCGGTCTTTCCCTTTGCCCGCTTTCCGGGCGTCGATCTGATCCTCGGGCCCGAGATGAAATCGACGGGCGAGGTGATGGGCCTCGACCGGGATTTCGGGCGCGCCTTTGCGAAAAGCCAGCTCGGGAGCGGGACGGAGTTGCCGCTTGAGGGAGGCGTTTTCGTCTCGGTGCGCGACCGCGACAAGGAGGCTCTGATCGAGCCCTGCCGCCAGCTCCTCGCTCTCGGTTTTTCTCTCCTTGCGACTGCCGGCACCGCCGCCGCGCTTGCGGCCGCGGGCCTGCCGGTGACCCCCGTCAACAAGGTCCGCGAAGGACGCCCGCATATCGTCGATCGCATGCTCTCGGGCGGCGTTCAGCTCGTCTTCAACACCACCGAAGGCGCGCAGGCGATCGCCGACAGCTTCAGCTTGCGGCGCACCGCGCTTCTGCAGGGAATCCCCTATTACACGACGGTTGCCGGGGCGCGGGCGGCGGTGCAGGCGATCATCGCCCTCAAAGCCGGCAGCCTTGAAGTTGCCCCGCTCCAATCCTACTTTTGTGCCTCCTCCGAGAGCGCTTGGCGCCGGTTTTGAGGCAGCGTCGCGGACTCCTTGCCAATGAACAAGATCCCCATGACGGCGGAAGGCTACCGAAGGCTGCAGGAAGAGCTCCGGCATCTGAAGACGGTGGAACGCCCTGCCATCATCCGCGCTCTCGCGGAGGCTCGCGACCATGGCGATCTCGCCGAAAACGCCGAATATCACGCCGCGCGCGACCGCCAGGGCTTTATCGAGGGTCGCCTCAGAGATCTCGAGGACAAGATCGCCCGCTCCGAGGTCATCGACGTCTCGAAGCTTTCGGGCTCGGTCGTCAAGTTCGGGGCGCGGGTGACGCTCGCCGACGGCGACACCGATGAGGAGCAGACCTTCCAGATCGTCGGCGAGGACGAAGCCGATGTCAAGGAAGGCCGGCTTTCGATCACCTCGCCTTTGGCGCGCGCGCTCATCGGCAAGAAGCTGGGCGACACGATCGAGATCGAAACCCCGCGCGGCTTCAAATCCTACGACGTCCTCGACATCGCGTTCGGCTGAGAGAGGCTCGCCGAGGCGTCGAGGTCAGTGGCCTCCTGCATAGCCCGGCGATGAAGCGCGGGATGGAGGTCGGAGACGATCTCCGGGTCGATCCATCGACGCTTTCGGAGCAAGATCGGGTGCGGATCCGCAAGACCCTAAAGAACCAGCGCGCCATCCCCGCGCCCGGTTGAGCGGCCAAACAATCCTCGTCGTGCCGAGATTGGTTCCCCCCGGAACGCGCGCAGGGCGGTCGTCCGGGGGTCGCAACGACAAGAAAGGGTCGTCATTGCGAGGAGCCCACGGGTCCGCACTTCACGCGGCCCGAGGATAAACTGCGCGACGAAGCAATCTCGCTATCGGCCGTCGCGCTCCAGTCAACGGCCCGCCGCCAGCTTTTTAATTCCTCGCTTTCCGCGGCGATTTCAGGGACGGCGCCCATGCTCTTTTCCTTTACTCTGCTACGCGCGCGAGAGAGGATGCGCGAGCGCGCTTTGTCAGGCAATATCTCCGGCTGGCGCGGGGGCGGTGGCTGCGGAGGAAGCGAAGGATGGATGCGGTCGAGCTTGATTGTCTTCTGGGCGTCAGGGTCGTCGATTTCACCCAGTTCGAGGCGGGGCCCTCCTGCACCGAAGCTCTCGCCTGGCTCGGCGCCGAGGTCGTCAAGATCGAAAATCCGAAAACGGGCGATCCGGGGCGGCGTTTGCGCCCCGGCCAACCCGACGACGATCCGTGGTATTTCCACCAGTTCAACGCCAACAAGAAGTCCCTCACTCTCAACCTCAAATCGCCGCGCGGGCTCGACATCGCAAAGGCGCTCTTGAAGAAAGCGGATGTTACCGTCGAAAACATGGCGCCCGGAACGATCGAGCGCCTGGGGCTCGGCTGGGAAGTGGCGCACGCGCTCAACCCCCGCCTCATCTATTGCCGCGTCAAGGGCTTTGGCGAAGGGAGCCCCTACGAAAAGAATCTCGCCTTCGACATGATCGCGCAGGCGACGGGCGGGCCGATGAGCGTGACGGGCGAGCCGGGACGCCCTCCGGTCAAGCCCGGCCCCTCCTTCGGCGATACTGGAACGGGGATGCTGATGGCGATCAGCATCCTGGCGGCGCTTTACCGGCGCGACCGCACGGGCGAAGGAAGGCGGCTCGAGGTCGCCATGCAGGACGCGATGATCCATTACATGCGCGTGCCGTTTTCGCGCCAACCGAAGATGAAGGAAGCGGTCGGCCGCGGCGGCGCCAAGGTTCCGGGAGCGCCCGCGCCGTGCAACGTCTATCCCTGCAAACCGGGCGGACCCAATGACTACGTTTATGTCTTTACGAGCCGCGCCAACCCCGAGCATTGGACGCGGCTTTTAAAAGTGATCGGGCGCGAGGATCTTTTGGGCGACCCGCGCTACGAGACGATGGCGGCGCGAGGCGCCCATGAGAGCGAGGTCGACGCGATCATCGCCGCCTGGACGCGGGAGCACACCAAAGAAGAGGCGATGCAACGGATCGGCAGCGCCGGAGTGCCCGCCGGCGCCGTTCTCGACACTCTTGAACTTCTGAACGATCCGAGCCTCGAGCGCCGCGGCATCATGCAAGTGATCGAACACCCGACGACGGGCGCCTACAAGATGCCGGCCTGGCCCGTCCGCTTCGACGGCGCGCCGGCACGCGTCAAGCGCTCCCCGCTTCTCGGCGAACACAGCGCCGAGATCCTTTCCGGCTGGCTCGGCTTCGGCGCCGCCGAGATCGAGGCGCTTGCGGCCGAAGGCATCGTCCAACTCTAGGAACAGGTAGAGGTAACGGAAATGAAGCTTTACTACTCTCCCGGCGCCTGCTCGATCGGCATCCATGTCCTCCTCGAGGAAATCGGCAAGCCGTACCAGTTAGAAGCCGTCGATCTGCGCGGCGGCGCCCAATACAAGCCGGGCTATACTTCGATCAACCCCAAATCCAAGGTGCCGACGATCGAGCGCGACGACGGCTCGATCTTGACGGAGTTTCCCGTCATCGCCGCCTATCTCGCCAGGCAAAACCCGCAGGCAAAGCTGATCCCGCAGGATGCGGAAACCGGGCTGCGCTGTCTCGAGACGATGGAATACGTCGTCGGCACGATGCACGGCCAGGGCTTTGCCCGCATCTTTAGGAGCGAGCGTTTCGCGCCGTCGCCGTCTGACCACGAGGCCGTCAAGGCGACCGGCCGCGAGATCGTCGGGAACGGCTTTGCCATCGTGGACAAGGCGCTCGCCGGCAAGGACTATCTCGGCGGCAACGAGATGTCGTTTGCCGACGCGGCGCTGTTCTTTGTCGAGTTCTGGGCCTCGAAGCGTCTCGGCATGACGCTGCCGAGGAACTCGGCGGCGCATTTCGAACGCATGATGGCGCGCCCGGCGGTCCAGCGCGCAATGGCGCAGGAAGGTCTGGCGTAGGTCGTTCGGGAGGGAGAAGAGATGGACGCGGTTGCCGCTTCGCCGAACTGTCTTTCAGGTGTCAGGGTCCTCGACCTCACGCAATGGGAAGCCGGGCCCTCTTGCACCGAGGCGCTCGCGCTCATGGGCGCGGAAGTCGTCAAGGTGGAAAACCCGAAAGGCGGGGAGGCCGGCCGCACGGCCTTTTCCGACCCCTTCTACTTCATGGCCTACAACGCCAACAAGAAGTCGGTGACGGTCAATCTCAAATCCGAGCGGGGACGCGATCTCGTCAAGGAGATGGCGAAGGTGGCCGATGTCTTCGTCGAGAACTTCGCGCCCGGCGCGATCGAGCGCCTCGGCCTCGGCTACGAGGCTCTCCACGCCCTCAACCCGCGCCTCGTCTACGCCCAGATCAAGGGGTTCGGAGAAGGGAGCCCCTACGAAAAGAACCTCGCCTTCGACATGATCGCGCAGGCCTGCGGCGGCGTAATGAGCATTACCGGCGAGCCCGAAGGCCGTCCGTTGAAGCCCGGTCCGACCCTGGGGGACACCGGAACCGGCATGCTGATGGCGTTCGGCATCGCAAGCGCCCTTTTCGAGCGCGAGCGGACCGGAAAGGGCCGGCGTCTCTCGCTCGCGATGCAGGACGCGATGCTCAATTACACCCGCACCGCCTACATCTATCAGGCGCGCACGGGCAAGCCGGCGCCGCGCAATGGGGTCAAGTCCTTGGGCGGCGCCAACGCGCCTTCCGGCATCTATCCCTGCAAAGGGGGCGGTCCCAACGATTATGTCTACATCAACACGAGCCGCAACAATCCGGAGCACTGGCCGCGCCTCTTGAAGCTCATCGGCCGCGAAGATCTGATCGGCGATCCGCGCTTTGATCGGGCCGAGGCGCGCATCGAGCGCATGGCCGAGGTCGACGAGATGGTCTCGAATTGGACGCGCCGGCATGAGAAAAAAGAGGCGATGGAGCGGATCGGCGCGGCCGGGGTCCCGGCAGGTGCGATTTTCGACTCGTTCGAACTCGCGAACGACCCGAGCTTCGAACGGCGCGGCATCATGCAGGTGATGGAATACGACAGCCGGCGGATGAAGCGGCCGACCTGGCCGGTGCGCTTCGACGGAGCGCCGCCCAAGATCGCTGCGGCGCCCTCTCTCGGCGCGCACAACGCCGAGGTCTTCGCCGGCTGGCTCGGCCTCAGAGCCGCGGAGATCGAAAAGCTCTCCCGAGACGGGGTGGTCTGACCCGGAGCTATGCGGCTTGCGCCATCCGCCCGCCGAAGCGCTCGGCAAAGGCGGCTGCTGCTGCCGCCTCGTTGAACGCGACGCGCACGAGCATCGTGCGATCGTGTTCTTTACAGGAAAACACCGACGGCTCGAAGCGGTGCTCATCGAGCCAGACCCGCATTTGCGCCATCATGTCCGCAAGCTCGCCTCGATAGAGGCGTATCTCTACGCGATGCATGTTCTTCGCGCCCCCCACCTTATCGGTTAGGGTCACCCTAACACGAGCCGCTCCTCGCCGGTACATCGTGGATAAAATTCTCATTTTTGCCACACCGGCGCGCACGCACCACGGCCTCTATGGTCTCCGGGGCGCTGCGGGGGCGCCCTTCGATAAGCTCAGGACGGCGCTCACTCCTGCGGGTAGCGCCAAGGGTTTTCGGGCTCTTTCGCCCCTTCATCGATCGTCCATTGCGGCAAGGCGAGGCCGGGGCCGACATCGGTGAAGACCATGCGCAGACGCGTCCCAATCCCGACGCGCCGGATCTCTTCCGCCGGCGCCAAGACGCCCGCGGGCGTGACGAGGTTGCCGACAACGCGCAGCCCTTCCTCGGGCGTCGGCTTTCCCTTTTGCGCATCGAGCTCGACGAGGAGAATGAGATAAGGCGTCTTGCCGCGGAAAGCGGGTTGGATCGCGTGATGGACTTCCGTATAGGAATGAACCGCGCCCTTTCCTTCGACCCGCTGCCAGCGCGATTCGAGATTGGCGCACCATGGGCAGGCGGTCGTCGGCGGATAGCGCAAAAGGCCGCACCCCGCGCACGCCTGAAGATGGAAATCGTGGAGCGCGCAAAAACGGAAATATTCGAGATTCTCGACATCGAGATCGTCGATCGCGAGCGGCATCCCGAGATACTCAGCCGAAATCGCCATCGCTTCTCTCCTAGAGCCGCCGCAGGACCATCGCCGAGCCGGTGGCCGGCGTCGCCCAGCCGAGATTGGCCGAGACCTCCGCGCTTCTCACCTGCCGGCAGCCGCCTTCGCGATAGTCGAAGGTGTGGCGCCGGCGCCCATCCTCTCCGACCGGGCAGCTGTCGTCGGCCTCTGCGCGGAGCTGCCGGACGTTCTCGATCACCATGTTCATGCCGTGCGTGTAGCCTTCGCAGAGATGGCCGCCGCTCGTATTGTTGGGTCTGCGGCCGCCGAGGCGGATCGTGCCGTCGCTGACGTATTCCCCGCCTTCGCCTTTCTTGCAAAAGCCGTAATCCTCGAGCTGCAGCATCGCGGTAAAGGTAAAGGCGTCGTAGGCGCCCGTCAGATCGACATCTGCGGGGCCGACCCCGGCATTCGGCCACAGGATCTCGCGCGCATAGGCTCCGGCGACGGTCGAGATCGGCCCCGCCTCATAATGCATGTCGGCGCGGGGCTTCGTGCAACGTCCGACGACGCCGCGGATAAGGACGAGCGGCTGCCGGCAGTCGCGGGCACGCTCGGCGGAAGTGACGATGATCGCGGTGCCGTTGTCGGTCTCGACGCAACAATCGAGGAGATGGAGCGGTTTCGTAATGATGCGGCTCCGCAGCACGTCCTCGACCGTATAGCGCTTTTTGTAATAGGCCTTGGGGTTGTTCGAGGCATGCTCGCTGTGGATCGCCTTGACTGCCGCGACCTGTTCCGGCCGCGTCCCGTAATCGAACATGTGGCGCATAAAGGTCGGCGCAAACATCTGTCCCGCGCTCTGCCAGCCATAGGCGCGGCTATGGAGCATGTCGCCCGTGATCGGCGGGGCCGAGCGAGCGCCGGTGCCGCCGATGCGCACTTGGCTGAAGCCGTTCATCGCGCGGAAGATCGCGACCGTCTTGCACATCCCGGCCTCGATCAATCCGATCGCCATGCCGGTGAGGGCCTCGGTCGAGGAGCCGCCGCCGAAGACATCCATAAAGAAGTTGAGGCGGATGCCGAGATCGCCGGCGACGAAGGGGGCAAAGGTCGAGTCGCCCGACTGGTAGGAAAGAACGGCGTCGATATCGGCGGGGGTCAACCCCGCATCCAGAATCGCGTTCTTGACCGCCCAGGTGGCAAGCGCCCGCGTCGAACGCCCCGAGCCTCTCGTATAGCTCGTCTCGCCGACGCCGACGATCGCGTATTTGTCGCGCAGATATTTGGGGGTCGTCGTCTCGACATCCTTTGGCAGCGGCATCTCAATCGTCCTTTTAAGAAAGCCGTCCTTCCAAACAGCAGGCGGGCGCTGAGCGCCCACGGCAGCGGCTCAAAACTGGCGTCATTGCGAGGAGGCCCGAAGGGCCGACGCGGCAATCTCGTGCTGCACAACGAGATTGCTTCGCCCCGCTCGCAATGACACTCAAAAATTAGGCGGACTCGATCCTCAGGCGGCAAACTGGACCTCCGCCGTGCGCTCGACCGCCTCGCGGAAATGGGGACTGAGTTCCTGCGGGGTTCGCAAGTCGACCCGCCGACCTATCAGATCCGAAAGCTCCGCCTCGATCGCAACCAAGGCGAGCAATCCTGGGACGGCATCCGGTTCAAATTCCACCAGCAGATCGACATCGCTGTCTGGCCGCTCGGTGCCTTTCAACACCGAACCGAAGAGCGCAAGACGGCGAATGCGGTGCCGCCGGCAGAGCTCTGCCAGCGCTTCTCTGTCGTAAGACAAGCGACTCATGGCGGCCTCGATGATGGCAGCATGCCATGAAGCCGTAAACCCGATCCTCGGCGGGAGCTAGAGGGACAGCCCGTAAGCGCGAAGGGCGGTGTCGTGGAAAAGCGCCCGCTTCTCTTCGGCCGAGGCGCCGGCGGCGAGACGCTTGAAGGCGTTCCAGAGGATGGGATAGCTGCACATCCCCTTGTCGACGGGGAAATTGCTTTCGAACATTCCGCGCTGCGGGCCAAAAGCCTCGATGCAGGTCTCGATATAAGGGCGCCAGGCCGCCGCAAGATCCTCGGAGGAGGGCGGCATTTCGTTCTCGTAAAACGTAAAACCCGAGATCTTCATCGCGAGCCCGCCGAGCTTGACGTAAGTATTGGGAAGGGCCGCGATTTCGCGGATGAGCGCCTTCCACTCGGCAAAGCCTTCTTCGCGCCGCCCGGCATACGGCCCGACGGCCAAAGGGGCGCCGACGTGATTGAGGACGATCGTCGTCTGCGGGAAGGCGCGGGCGAGATCGACGAGATCCTTGAGCTGGGTCTGGAACATCCAGCCGTCGAAGGCGAGGGAGAGAGGGGCGAGGGCGGCAAAACCTTCGCGCCAGGTCTTGTCGCGAAGCATGCCTTCCGGCGCCCCCGAGCAATAGATCTTGAGCCGCTCGTCGGCGTGCCAGGTCGAACCGTTGCGGATGCCGCGCAAGCGGCCGCCGGAGACGGCGATATGCTTTTCGAGGATCTCGCGCGCGCGGGCGCCGAGCCGCAGATCGACATTGCCGATGATCCCGGCGCAACAGCGCGTCTTCCCATATTTGCCGCTGGCGCTCATCGCGGCGACGCCGTTGACGAATTCCGTCTCGCCCAAAGATCTGAGCTCCTGCGGCCCCTCGGCGCGGTACATCTCGCGGCACTCTTCGAAAAACGTCGCGCGGATGTTGTGGCCGCTCCTCACATCGCCGAGGAGGTCGTCGAAAAGATAGCGGCTTCCCTCGCGATCCCAGAGGTGATGGTGCGGGTCGACGATCGGCAGATCGGGTTCGAGGATCTCCTCGCGGTGCTTTTCCAGCCATTCGGGGCGGACGGGAGCGTGGCGGGAGGGCGGGATCTGGGTTTGCGGCATCGGCGGTTCCTCTTATGAGCGCGAATTTGCCAGCGGCAGGCGAAGAGGACTGTGCCCCCGTGAGCCGGCGAATTCCATGGTTTTTCGCGCCCGCTCGTTGTGGCTTAATCGCGGGCGGGCGCTGTCCTGAGCCTGTCGAAGGGAGGTTTCGCCATGCCCAACGCCGAACCCTGTCGCCTTCCCGCGACCGAAATCGTCCGCCCGATCGACGAAGAAAGGCTCACTGCCGAAGCCGTCGTTGCGAGCTGCCTCGAACGGATCAGAGAACGCGAACCGATGGTGCGGGCATGGACGCATGTTGCCGGCGACGCGGCGCTCGAGGGGCGTCTTCTCTAAACGAGGCGGCGCTTGCCGAAGAACGCGCGCGGACGCATTCTCCCACTTCCTCAGGAGGAGGTACCCGATGATCTACGAACTGCGCGTCTACCACTGCGTCCCCGGGCGTCTTCCCGATCTTTTGAAGCGTTTCGACACGATCACGCTGAAGCTCTGGCAAAGACACGGCGTCGAGCAGGCGGGGTTCTGGACCGTTGCGATCGGAAGCTCGAACCAGGACCTCTACTACATGCTGAAATGGCGCTCGCTCGAGGAGCGGGAGAGAAAGTTTGGGGCCTTCCTCGCCGATCCGGAATGGATGAGCGCACGCGCCGAGAGCGAGAAGGCAGGCCCGATCGTCGCCGCGATCACCAATACGATCCTCCAGCCGACAAGCTTCTCGTCGGTGCAGTGAGGCGTTCAACGGCAAGCGGGGGAGGGACATGCTTTACGAATTGCGCGTCTACCACTGTGTTCCCGGGCGTCTTCCCGATCTTTTGAAACGGTTCGACACCATCACGCTGAAGCTTTGGCGCAAGCACGGGATCGAGCAGGCGGGGTTCTGGACCGCTCTGATCGGAGACTCGAACCAGCTCCTCTATTATTTCCTCAAATGGGGTTCGCTCGCCGAGCGCGAGCGGAAATGGGCGGCCTTCCAGGGCGATCCCGAATGGATCCGGCAGCGCGCGGAGACCGAAAAAGCGGGGCCCATCGTCGCCCGCGTCGAGAACTCCATCCTGCAGCCGACGCCCTTCTCATCGGTGAAATGAACTGCGCGGCAGCGTCGCGATAACGTTCTGAGGCAGGCAGTCGCGCCCACAATCAAACCTGCGTGCCTCTCGCGTTTTGCGGATCTTTTCACGCGCGGAGCGTCGATGCGTAAGAGAGAGCGGAACAAGCTGCGTTTGGTGTGGCTTATCACAATCTCGGTCGCGATCCCAGATCTGACGCTCTTCATCTCCAAGGGGCTCACTTGGCGCAGAAATGACGTTGGATCATTTTCTTTCATCTTGCTGTTGCTGATCTTCTGGGCCTTGGCGATAGCGGCCCGACGGCTCACGGCTCGTAATTGGGTGTTTACGCGCGCGGCGGTGTTCTTTGAGGCTCTTCTGATCCTTTTGCTGTTCTCGATTGGCTGTTCTTTACTGAGCTATTTTCTTACCGGGGCCGACTTTCCTTTTGTCGATCCAGAACTACGAGCGATCGACCATGCGCTCGGCTTTCATTGGCAGGCTTTGCAGGCTTGGACCGACGGCCGAGCCGCGATCTGGCAATTGCTGATACTCGCATACGAATCGATGCTGTTTCAGTCTATTTTCATCCTCTTGTTTTCTGTCTTCACCGATAATGACGAGCTGATTGCCGACTTTTTTCTTATGAGCATGGCTGCTGCCCTGGCGGCAGCCGGAATCTCAGCGGTTCTGCCGGCACTCGGCGAAACGGGCGCGATTGGCCCGAGGCATATCGTTGCTCTCCTCAATGCTCGCCGCGGAAACTTGCACGCTCTCT
>JAKAOO010000028.1:17790-24394 GCA_021812165.1 Pseudomonadota bacterium
GTCGTCGAACTCGTGACCTTCCCCTCTTTTCACGCGGCGATGGGCGTAATCCTAACCTGGACGATGTCGCGAAGGTGGCACCTCGGGGTTTTTTTCGTCCCGCTCAACTTGGTGATGATCGTCTCGACGCCACCTATTGGTGGCCATTATCTAAGGGACAGCGTCGCCGGCTGTCTACTCGCCACGCCGATCATCTTCCTCATCCCCCGCGGCTATCTCTTTCCAGGCCTGCTCCTTCCAAGCCTGGTTCGCCGAACGAACGAGCGCGAGCGTCGGCCCACGTTGCGGTGAACGCCAGGGCGAAGCGGCCGCGCCCGGCGCCGTTTTGCGATAGTTCCGCCTCGGCGCCGGAAGTCTAAGAGCGCGAGGGAGGGAGATTGCGGGCTTGCGGCGCTACTTTGAGTCATGGATCCTCCCCATATTGGACAACTCATAATACGCTTTTCAGAAACCTCTCGGTGTTTCTGGATTGACATCCACAATCCCCATTCGCACAATCACAGCGAGCGGAGCACGGGCCGTGAGCAACTTATCCGCAGTCGGCCGGTTCTTTCGACGAGCGGAAGCGAGTCGGTCGTCATTCGGGAGATGCAAATGCGTGGATTTGGTTGGTCCTTGACGGCCGCAATGGTTATCGGCCTCACCGGCGCGGCATGGGCGCAACAGGGGGGGCTTCCGGCGCAACCGCCGCCCCTGATCAAGACCGCCCAGCATTGGAAAACGATGCTGGGGGCGAGAGCGCGTTTCCTCTCGGGCCCCGCGCGCAGCTTTGTCGGCCTCGCGGATGCCTGGGAAAAGGTGCAGCAAGCGGCCACTCTCGTGAGGGGCGGGTTGAGCGGCGGAGAGCAGGGTGGCGTCGGCACCAACGACTCCGTGGCCACGGCCTCATACCCGAACCTGGGGTTGACCCGCTTTTTTGGATCGACCCAAAACGAAACCTCGACCGCGTGGTGCGGCAGAAACGCCGTTATCGCCTTCAACGATTCTGGAAGTATTTTGGAAGACGACGGCAATAAGGGCCTTTTTGCGCTTTTGGGCGTCCTCACCCCAACGACGGGGTTCGGCTATACGGGCTACGCGCAATCCAGCAATGCGAACGCCGGCAACCCTACCTTCATCGACGAGGCTCACCCGCCGACGGGACCGGTGAACACGGTCGATGAGGGGGATCCCGTCGTCGTCTGCAGCAATCCGCACGATTTCTGGCTGTCGAGTCTTTATGTGGACAACTCCGTAGCAGGCCCTTCCGGCTGCGGGCTGCAGGAGATCACGGTTCAGACCTCGACCGACGGCGGACACACCTTCGGCGGCCCGAGCCCGGCGGTCGCGTATGACGGGTGCTATTATCTCCTCGACAAAGACTGGATGGCGATCAATCCTTCCAATCCCTCCGAGCTTGCGATCAGCTACACGAACTTCAACCACGGCAACTTCGGACCTTACACGAATGATTGTGGCGGGCCGGGGGCGAAAGTTCTCGAGGTCGACCAGGACGTGGTCGTCTCGACGAATGGAGGCGCAACCTGGTCGGCGCCGACATTGGTTTATTTCGACTGCACGGGGAAGACCGACGCCGTCAATCAGTTCTCCCAGGTGGCCTTCGATCCCGCGGGAAGAATCTTCGATGCCTGGGAAGAGTTTGCCGGCAACTTCTTTACGCGCTCGCTCCTCATCGCAAAGTCCGGAAATGGCGGGGCAAGCTTCGGCGTTCCGGTTACGGTGCACGCCGTCAATCCGGTCGGGGACTCCTATCTCGTATTCGGTCTCCAAGGGTACATCCGCGATTACGAGATGCCGAGCCTCGCGATCGGAAAGCCCGGGGCGCCAAACGCCGGCGACCTCTACATCAGCTGGAACGACGGCAACAGGCGCAAGCCGGACCAGTGGATGCAGGTCCTCAAAAGCTGCTGCGGATACGGCGACGGAAAATATGGGTTCGGGAATGTCCTCTTCACGTCCTCGACCGATCACGGCAACTCCTGGTCTGCACCTGTCCAAGTCAATCAGGCGGTCAAGTTTCCGACGGACCACTTCCAGCCGGCTCTCGCGAGCGACTTCAACGGAAGGCTCGCCGTGTGCTGGTATGACCGCAACGCGAGTCCGCGCAATTACGTGATGACCCGCAACTGCTCGCAGTCGGTCAACAATGGCGCAACCTGGAGGGCTCCCATCGTGCTGGCATCCGGGACCTCTGTCGTGAACCAGGATTTCTTCCTGGTCACAACCAATGACCTCGGCGACTACGACGGATTGACGACCGATTTTACCGATGCGAACAATGGGTTCATCGGCGGATTTCATTATACGCTCCTTGGCGACCAGACCGTCAGGGCGACGAAGTTCTGACAGCAGGCGCAAGCTTTCTTCTCGAAGAGAACGCTTTCGCCCGAGCGGGTCTTCAATGCCCTGGAGCAGACCCTGGAACCGGTAGCAACAGGCGCGGCCAGGTATCCGCAAATGCTGGCGGGTCCGATCCGGCGAATGCGAATTCAGGGTGTTGGCTGGCGTTTGGCAGCCGCATTAGCGTTGGGTCTCGCAAGCCCGGCGGCGGCTCAAGAACGAGAGCTTCCGGCGCAACCACCTGCGGTGGCAAGAGCAGCTTAGCGCGTGAAAGCGCTGCTCGGTCCCGCAATCCCAGTGCTCTCGCAGATGCCGGCGAGCTTCGGGCATCCGTCCCATCTGTGGCAAAGGATCGAGGCCGTGAGAGGCTTGAAGGGCGGCCGGCTGAGCGCCGCCAGCACTGCTTGCGTCTCCCCCGACCTGAAGGCGACCCGCTTCCCGGGAAGGGTGGAGAGCGAAAGCTCGACGGCTTGGTGTGGCGCCAACGCGGTGATCGCCGATAATATCGGCACGCCGGGCGCGCCCCATGCCGGCAAACTCTTCCTTACCTGGAGCGACCTCGGCCGGCGCGTCACCGCCGAGTGGCATCAGTTCATCGAATCCCATGTTTGCGGTAGTTCGCGCAAAGCGTGAACCGAGGCCAGGCGCGGCACGGTATGCGGCGCTTTGAGCGCGCTCTTCACCGGGAGAAGGCTTCAAATTGAATCAGGGCCGCCGCTGGCGCTCGGGGTACCGCGCCGGCGAGGGTGTTCTTTGCAAGATTTGGCTGCGAGCCGGTACATCGGGTTTTTAATTTATCCAATCTGTAACGTTGACACGCCGCATAATTTCTCCAACACTCGGTGTGCGAGATTCATAGCACATGTGAACAACCATAGGATTATGACCGTCCGTTTCGTCAAAAGAAATGCGTGGCGGTCGCAATTCGGGGAGGTGCAGATGCGAAAAATTGGTTGGCCCCTGGCGGTCGCAGCGGCTTTCGGCCTCACCGGCGCGGCGTTGGCGCAACAGGGAGGGCTTCCGCCGCAACCGCCGCCTCTCGTGAGGGCGGCACAGCATTGGAAACAGCTTCTTGGTCCGAACGGAGGGAGGATGCTCTCGCAGGGAGCGGCAAACGTCATGCATTTGGCCGATCTGTGGGAGAAGTTCCAGTCGACGCCACGCTTGGGCGGCGGCGGGTTAGGGGCGGCTCCCGTGCCGGTGTCGCACCCCTACCTCAAGCCGACGCGCTTTTCGGGAGGGGTGGAGAGCGAAACCTCGACCGCCTGGTGCGGCGCGAACGCGGTGATCACGTATAACGACGACGGCAGCCTCGTAGACAGCAACGGGGGCAACGGCTTCCTCACCCTTCTCGGGATCGGCACCCCGACGCAAGGCTGGCCCTTCGACGGCTACGCCAATTCAACCAACGCCAACACGGCGACCCCCACCTTTACGGACCAGGGGTTTCCGCCGATCCCGACGGCCGACACCCTAAACGCGGGCGATCCGGTCGCCGTCTGCGGCAGTTCAAGCAATTTCTATCTGTCGGACCTTTTTGAGGATCTCTCCGTTCCAGGCCCTTCCGGCTACGGCTATACGGAGGTGTCAATCCAGAATTCGACGAATGGCGGCGCCAGTTTCGGCAACCCGAGCCCGGCGGTTCGGTATGACGCCCACTATTACCTCCTCGACAAGGACTGGATGGCGATCAACCCGGCCAATCCCTCCGAGCTCGCGATCAGCTACACGAACTTCAACAGTGGCAACTTTGGACCCTACAGCAACGACTGTGGGGGTGCGGGGGCCGATGTGCCGGAAGTTGACATAGAGGCCGTGGTTTCAATGAATGGAGGCGGCACCTGGTCGAGCCCCACGGTCGTCGCCTACCAATGCGGCGGCAGCGCATTCCCCCAAGGCTCGGCGGTGGCGATCGATCCGTCGGGCAACATCTTCGTCGCCTATGAGAATTTCGCTTCGAACTTCTTCACGCGCGAGATCGATATCGCCGAATCGACGAATGGCGGAGCGAGTTTCGGCACTCCGGTCAAGGTGCACTCGGTCAACCCCGTCGGCGACGGCAACTTCGCCTTTGGGCTGCAAAGCTACATCCGCGATCTGGATTTCCCAAGCCTGGCGATCGGCATGCCTGGCGCTCCCAATGCCGGCGACCTCTTCCTCGCGTGGAACGACGGCAACCGCCGCGTCAACGACGAGTGGATGCAGTTCCTCCAGCACGACTTCGGGTACGGCGACGGGAAGTACGGATTCTCGAACGTGCTCTTCACCGAGTCCACGAATCACGGGGCGACCTGGTCGACATCGGTGCGGGTCAACACCGTCCTCAAGGCGCCAACCGACCATTACCAACCGGCAGTCGCCGCCGAACCCAACGGAACTCTCGCCGCCTGCTGGTATGACCGCAATGTGAACTACCTCAACTACAACATCGCCCGCAATTGCGCGACATCAACCAACAATGGCGGGACGTGGAGCGTCTCGAACATCGCCCATGTCGGCACTCCGGTGCCCAACCAGGATCTGCTGATCGCGCCCGACTATATGGGCGATTACGACGGTCTCGCGACCGATTACACCGGGGCCAACAACGGCTTCCTCGGCGGCTTCGTGCAGACCGTGACCGGCCACCAGAATGTGATGGCGACGAGGTAGCGTGGGCCTCTCGACGCGGGGAGGCTGGTCTTTCCGGGCATCGCTTCCGCCGCAGCGATGCTTGGATGCCGGCCTCCAACCCCAGTTGGAACGCAGCAGAAAGACCCGGGACGGCTGCATCGGAGGCGGCTCTCGACGATACCGGCTGGAAGAGAGGCCGCGGGCGTTGGGAGCCGCGGCGCCACAGCTCAGGCAAGGAGCCGTCGGGCGATGATGAGGCGCTGGATCTGGTTCGTTCCCTCGTAGATCTGGGTGATCTTGGCGTCGCGGTAGAGGCGCTCGACCTCGATGCCGCGGATGTAGCCGAGACCGCCATGGATCTGCACGGCATTGGCCGTGTGCTCTACCGCGGCATCGCTTGCGAAGCATTTGGCCATCGCGGCTTCGGAGCTGGCGCGCTCGCCGCGATCGAGAAGAGCCGCCGCGTGGAGCGTCATGAGCCGAGCGGCATGCGTATCCTTCGCCATGTCCGCGAGCATCCACTGCACCGCCTGAAAGTCGGCAATCGGCCGGCCGAATTGCCGCCGGCTCTTGGCGTAGGCGACGGCCGCCTCCAGCGCCGCGTCCAAAATCCCGACCGCCAGCGCCGCAATCCCGACGCGGCCTTTGTCGAGAACGCTCATCATCATCGGGAAGCCGCGGTTCTTCGGCCCCAGAAGCGCCGAGCGCGGCAGAGGCACCTCGTCGAAATAGAGCGCTCCAAGCGCCGAGCCGCGTTGGCCCATCTTCTTCTCTTTGCGGCCGTTCTTGAAGCCCGGGAGGTCGCGATCGACAAGAAAGATGCTCATCCCGCGTTTGCCGAGATCGGGATCCGAGCGCGCGAGGACGACGGCGAAATCGGCGATCGGCCCATTGTGGATCCACATCTTGCTGCCGCTGAGGCGCCAGCCCTCTCTCGTCTCGACTGCGGCCGTCTTGATGGCGGCGACGTCGGAGCCGCCTTCGGGCTCGGTAATGGCATAGGCGCATTTGAGCTTTGCCGCCAAGAGAGGCCGCAGATAGCGCGCCTGCTGCTCCTGCATCCCATGCCGGGCGAGCAGGGTGGCGACGAGCTCGACGAGCCCGTAGTGGTCGGCGATCGCGGCGTAACCCTTGGCGAGCGCCTCCATGATGTGGGCGTAGGCTTGCGTGTCGGCGCCGACGCCGCCCTGTGATTCCGGGATGGTGACGCCGAACATCCCGAGTGCAGCCATCTTCTCGTAGAGTTCGGCGGGAAAGCGCTCGCTCTCGTCGAGTTCGGCCGCAAGCGGCCGGATCTCTCGTTCGGCAAATTGAAGCGCCGTCTCGCGGATCATGGAGAGCCGCTCGGCGGCTCCTTCTTCGCTATGGGAGTGCGCCATTCGATCCCCCCGCGCCGCGCTTTTGCGTTGCCAACCCGGCGCTCTTCCGCAGGATCATGCCTTTGCCCCTAAAGGCGCCATTTGAGGAGAATGTGCTCGGCGCGCCCGATCGCCCAAGCGATGACGAGACCGAAGAGCGACAGGATGGCGACGCCCGCGATCAGCTTGTCGGTGGCAAAAAGCGCCCCGGCCTCGAGGATATAGGCGCCGATCCCGTAGCGGGCGCCGATCATCTCGGCCGCCACGAGAAGCACGATCGCGATCGAAACGGA
>JAKAOO010000235.1 GCA_021812165.1 Pseudomonadota bacterium
GCGCCGTTGACGGTTCCGTTGCCCTGGACTTCGAAATTGCCGCCGTCGAGAATGTAGGTGCCGGGATTGAGGCTGAGCGTGCCGCCGCCTTCGACCGTAATGCCGCCGCAATAGACACCCGCCGACGCCGTGACGGTCTGGCCGGAGCTGACCGTATAGTTCGTCTCGTTGCATCCGGAATAGCTCGGCATCGCCATGCCGGCATAAGGATCGAGGCTCGGCTGGACGTAGGTCGCCGGCGGGTTCGGGGTCATGCTGGCGTTGCTTCCGAGATCGTAGCCGCCGGAAAGATAGATCATATGCGCCGTCAGCACAGTTGTGCCGTCGAGCTCCGTGGAGTCGGAATCACTGGAATCGTTGTAGAGGTCGCAGTGGTCGAGATCGACATACGTCGTGCCGTTGAGTAAGACCGAGCCGACGGAGAGCTTGCCGGTCTCGTCGAGCGCCATCACGCACATCGTTCCGGTGCTCGGCACCCCCGGCGGCTGCGCCACCGCGGTCTTGGTCACGGTCGGCGCCGGCAAAAAAATCCGCGTGAAATATTGCGGCTGCACCTGGGAGATCGCAACCTCGACCTCCTTCAGATTATGATAGTCCTGGTTTATCGAGACGATGGTCCCGTTCTGGCCATTGACAAATCCATAACTCGCGGCGACGGCGTCCACCGCCGTCGTCACATCGTCATTGGCCGAGGAGGCGATGGCGCCGGCGAGCGCCGCCTCGTCGACCGCGGTCTGGATCTTGCGCCCGTTGAGCTCCCACAGGATGACGTCGACCGCAAGCCCGGCAAAGCCCATCAGAACCACCAGCGCAAAGGCGGTAATGAGTGTCGTGACGCCTCTTTCGTCGCGCGTCAGTCGGTTCACGATCGCTTTGAGCCACGCGCCCATAGCCCCATTCCTCTCTTCTTCCCACTCCTCGCGGCGGAGCGGCTGCCGCCCGGCAAGCCGGTGCGCGCGAGCGGGATAGGAACTATCGGCGTTAACTCTTGACCGAGCGTTAAAGCCCTTTTCCGGCCGCCGAGGCCCCGTCCGGGGTTCAGGGCATGCGGCTGATGAAGAGCTGCACGACGCCGGGTTCGGGCACGGTGCCGGAGGGCATCACGCGGCTCTCATAGGGGATGTCAAATCGGGTGAAGGCCGAGGTTAGGATGTTTGCCGTATCGGCATCGGTTTTCTGCGGCACATAAAGATTGATCCCCATTGCCGGCGCACTGCCAAAGATCATGGTCGCTTCCGGACCCGCCGCTTTCCACCCCGCCTTTTTGAGAATGTCAACGATTTCATTGGCGTAGCGATAGGCTTCGGCATCTCCCGAAAGCGAGGTTACGGCGACCTCGCGGCTTCCCGAATGCGCGAGATAGGCTTCGAGCTTCGCCGCCGTTCCGCTGCCGATGGAGCGGCCCTCCACCTTCTTCTCGAGCACGGCGACCTCCACGCGAAGCGCCTCTTTCTCGTCTCTCAAGGCGTTCAATCGGGCAATGGCATGTTCGAGGATTGCCGCCCTGCCGGCCGTCCTTTGGGGAGCGCTTATGCCCGCGCTTTCGGCAAGGCGCGGCCATAATGCAGCCCTCGGACCCTCGTGCGCTTCCAATTGCCTTAAAATGGTCACAACAAATGCCAGCGAACCGAAAACGGCAGCCGCCGCAATCCGGGAGCGCCTGGCAAGCATGGTTGAGGGCGGAAAAAGAGCTTCCATCAAGGCAAGGAGGGCGAGGACGGCAACCGCAAGAATCGCCAACCAGGGAAAGACCGTGCCGTCCCACGACATTATCCGCTCCTCCGTCTCAGCTCTGCCGCGCCTCGCCATCGCCCGGCGGGCGAAGGCTCACCCGATCCTTTCTCGTCTATGAAAAGAGTTGGGAGAATTTGTGAAAAAAAGCGGCGGAATGATGGGGGCAGGATGGCGCCGCGCCACCGCCGGCAGTGAAATCGCTATTGGCGGTTATTCGATATGTTCGGTGGCGATGATCTCGATGCCGAAGCCGGCGAGGCCGACATAGGTGCGCTCGCGCGAGGCAAAAAGCTGGATCGAGGAGATCCCGAGATCGCGCAGGATCTGCGCGCCGAGCCCGATCTCTCGCCAATGTGCGTCGCGCTCGATCTCGGAGCCTCTCTCTTCCTCGCCGACCGCCGAAGTCGCCACCCCGGCGGCGCCGTCGCGCAGGTAGACGAGAACGCCCCGGCCCGCCGCCTTGAAACGCGCGAGAGCCGAGTGAATGGGCTTCGCGCCGCCGAAGATGTCGTCGATGACATGACCGCGGTGGAGACGGGTCGGAACCCGCGCGCCGTCTCCGATCTCGCCAAAGACAAAGGCGTAGTGATGCACCTTGTCGAAAGGCGTCACATAGGCATAACCCAAAAGCTCGCCGATCTCGCTCGTCACCTTGAATTCGCCGACCCGGTTGACGAGCTTCTCGCGCGCCTGCCGATAGGCGATGAGATCGGCGACCGAAATCCGCACCAGATGGTGCTTTTTCGCAAAGGCCGAGACCTCCGACCCGCGCATTACGGTGCCGTCGTCGTTGACAAGCTCGCAGATCGCGGCGACGGGCTCAACACCGCAAAGCCGGCACAGATCGACCGCCGCCTCGGTATGGCCGGAGCGCATCAGAACGCCGCCGTCGCGGGCGATCAGAGGAAAGACATGGCCCGGCCGCACGAAATCCGCGGGCCCGGAATTGGGATTGGCGAGATTGCGGATGGTCGCCGCGCGTTCCTCGGCGGAAATGCCGGTCGTCGTGCCGTGCCGATAATCGACGGAGACGGTAAAGGCGGTGCCGTGGATCGCATCGCCATCCGCGACCATCGGCGCGAGGTGAAGGCGCCGGGCAACTTCTGAGGTCAAAGGCGCGCACACGATGCCGCTCGTGTGGCGGATGATAAAGGCCGTCTTTTCGGGGCTCGCGCTTGCAGCCGCGACGATCAGATCGCCCTCGTTTTCGCGATCATCGTCGTCCGTGACGACGACAATCTCGCCGCCCGCAAAGGCCTCGATCGCTTGCCGGACATGCGCTTGGCTCAAAGTTCTCCTCCCGGCGCCGCGCTAAACCTCAAAGCCGTTGGCGGCGAGGAATTTCGGGTTCCCTTCACGAAGTTTTGCAAGCGTGAGCCGCCAGAGTACCTTCCGCACGCCGCGCTCGCGCGGGCCCGCCAACGCCCCCGCCCGAAGGTCGCCCGCAAAACGACGCAACATCTCCTCTCCTCGGCCCGGGTCCTGCGGCGCTTCGAGCCCGTAAAGGCGCGCGAGTTCGGCGGCTACGGCGAGGGCCGGCTCGTCTCCCGCCGCGGCCTCGCGCAGCGCAATTGCGATCGCGGCCGCGGCAAGACGCGCGTCGAGCTGCCGCTCGGGCGGCAATAACGGCGTCAGTTCGTCGACGAGAACCTCTCGCGCCAGACGCAAGAGTTCTCGTCCAGTCGGCAAGTCACGCATATCCGCCGGGATCGAGAAGCATCAGAAGCTCGAGCTCGCACTCGGTTGCGCGGCGACCGGTCAAGGCAAGATCGAGGTTCTTTTCGCCGCCCTTCATATACCGGTCGCTTTGTTCGAGAGCAAGCATCGCCCAGCGCACGCTCGCGAGGACCTCCCAAAACCGCACGCGCGCCGGATCGACGGCGCCCTCCCCTTCGGCCTCGTACCCGCGATAGAAGGGAGCGCGATCGGCGATCCCTCCGGCTTCCCGGTCGAGACGCGCAAAGCGCCAGCCTTTCGAGCAGAACCACCCGATGTCCTCATGCGGATCGCCCCAGCCGGCGAATTCCCAGTCGAGGATCCCGGTGAGGCGGGTTCCTTCGAGCATATAATTGCCGGTGCGGAAATCGTGATGGCAAAGGACGGCCGGGACGAGTGGCGGCACGTGCCTTTCGAGCCAGGCCATCGCCCATTCGAGAACGGGGCGCGGCGCTCCATGGCGATCGAGAGAGGCGCGGAAGCCGGCGATCTGGCGCTCCGCGGCGACCTCATCATAGGGCGGGAGAAAAGAGAGATCCGCGCGCGGTGGGCGGATCCGGTGGATGCGCGCCAGTTCTCGCCCGAGAGTCTCCGCGATCCTGTCCGACGCGGCCTCGATTCGAGGATCGCGGGTGATCTGCTGCGCCCCGGCCGTTCCCTCGACCCGTCTCATGATGAAGAACGGCTTGCCGAGCGGGCCCTCCTCCCCGCTCGCGAAAAGCGGTTCGGGAACCGTCACCCCGGCGGCGAACGCCGCCTTCAGAATGGCGAATTGCGCGGCCGGCGAGAGACTCGAAGCAAGGCGCGTCGGAGACGGCGTGCGCAAAACGAGCCGCGCCTCGCCCGCCATCGAGCCGCCCCAAAACGACGCGTCGAGCGCCCAGTTTTCGGCGACCGATCCTCCCTGCAAGCGTTCGAAGCGGGTGATCTCGACGCTTGTCGCCCCGCTCGCCGCAGCGAGAAACCGCGCGAGCGCCTCCTTCCGAGGCGAGCGCTCGTCAGATGGCCGCGACGGCGTGCCCGCCATCGACCGCGATCACCGCGCCGGTGATATAGGCGCCCGCCGGCGAGGCAAGAAGCAGCACCGCGCCGTCGAGATCCTGCACCTGGCCGACGCGGCGCAACGGAATGCGCGCTTCGAGCCTTTTGCCGGCCTCGCTCTCCAGGAACTCGCGATTGAGATCGGTCTCGACATATGCGGGGGCGATGGCGTTGACGAGGATGCCGTAGCGCGCCAGCTCCATCGCCAGGACATGCGTCAGATGGGCAAGGCCGGCCTTCGACGCGCAATAGCTCGAGAGCCCCAGAAGCGAGCGGCTCGACGCGATCGAGGCCATGTTGATGATGCGCCCGCCGCGGCCTTTCGCGACGAGGTGGCGCGCGAATTCGCGAGCCGCAAGCGCCGCGCCTTTGAGATTCGTGTCGAGCACAAAGTCCCAATCCGCTTCCTCGTGCTTCAAGAACGATTTGGTGACCGCGACCCCGGCGTTGTTGACGAGGATCGAAAGCGGCCCCAACCCCTCTTCCGTGGCGGCGACGGCGGCGGTGACGCTTTCGAGGTTCGTCACGTCGCACGCAAGCGCCAAGGCTTTTCCGCCCTCGGCCGCGATCTCGGAGGCTGCTTCGGCGAGGCGCTCGCTGCGCCTTGCGCAAAGCGCGACGCTCGCCCCGGCGGCCGCGAAAAGAAGCGCCAGATGGCGGCCGATCCCGGATGAGGCGCCGGTGACGAGCGCCACTTGGCCCGAGAGATCGAAGCTTGGGAGAGCGGTCATCGCGCGCACCCCTCACCCAAACCCTCTCCCCGCAGGCTGTATGGACCGGGGAGATAGTGAACGGCTGTTCGGGGACATGGTGAACACATTCCACGATTATGGACGGCCTCGGGAAGGGGGTTGTCGATGC
>JAKAOO010000029.1 GCA_021812165.1 Pseudomonadota bacterium
GAAGTCGCCAAAGCCGATCGCGTCCTGCGCGATGCCCGCCGCCGACGGCATGGTGATCCATACGAATTCGCCGATGGCGAGGAAGGCGCGCCACGGGGCGATGGAATTCCTGCTGATCAACCATCCGCTCGACTGCCCGATCTGCGACCAGGGCGGCGAATGCGATCTGCAGGACGAAGCGATGTCTTACGGCTTCGACCGCGGGCGCTATGGGGAGCGGAAGCGCGCCGTGCGCGAAAAGGATTTCGGCCCGCTCGTCGCGACTCACATGACGCGGTGCATCCACTGCACCCGCTGCATCCGCTTTCTCGAGGACATTGCCGGGGTGCATGAGCTCGGCGCCACTTGGCGTGGCGAGGACATGCAGATCGATACCTATGTCACGCTGGCGCTCAGCTCCGAGCTTTCCGGGAACATCATCGATCTCTGCCCGGTCGGCGCCTTGACCTCGAAACCGTACGCCTTCCTCGCGCGGCCGTGGGAGCTGCGAAAGACGGAATCGGTCGACGTTTTGGACGCCGTCGGAAGCAACATCCGCGTCGATGCGCGCGGGCGGCGGGTGATGCGGGTGCTGCCGCGTCTCCACGAGGACGTGAACGAGGAGTGGATTTCGGACAAGACGCGCTTTGCGATCGACGGGCTCGATCGGCGCCGGCTCGACCGTCCCTATGTGCGGCGCGGCGGACGGCTGTACGAGGTCGGGTGGCGCGACGTCATCGAACTCCTCGCCGCGCGCCTCAAATCCGTGCCGGGCGCGCGCATCGCGGCAATCGCCGGCGATCTCTGCGACGCCGAATCGATGTTCGCATTGAAGGAGCTGATGGGGAGCCTCGGGGCGACGAACCTCGATTGCCGGCAGGATGGGGCGAAGCTCGATGCGCGCGTTCGCGCCGGCTATCTCTTCAATACGACGATCGCGGGGATCGACAAAGCCGACGCCTGCCTTCTCGTCGGGACCAATCCGCGCTTGGAGGCGCCCATCATCAATGCGCGCCTGAGGAAACGCTTCCTCGCCGGCGGTTTTGCCGTCGGGGCGATCGGGCCGGCGCTGGACCTCACCTACCCGGTCGAGAATTTGGGGCCGGGCGGGGCGAGCCTTGCCGCGCTTGCCTCGGGCGAGCATCCGTGGGCGCATGTTTTGCGCGGCGCGAAGAACGGGATGATCGTCCTCGGGCAGGGCGCGCTCGGCCGAGCGGACGGCGCGCAGCTCCTTGCGCTCGCAAAGAAGATGGCGGAGACCTTCGGTCTCGTTCGCGAGGACTGGAACGGGTTCAATATCCTGCACCGGGCGGCGGCTCGGGTTGCGGGGCTCGATCTCGGCTTTGTTCCGCCTCCGGGAGGGCGCGATGTCGCCCAGATCCTCGAAGGGTGCCGCACGGGGGCCGTCGAGATCCTTTACGTGTTGGGAGCCGACGAAATCGACATGTCCGACCTCGGCTCCGCTTTTGTCGTCTATGAGGGCCATCACGGCGATCTGGGCGCCAAGCGCGCCGATGTCATCCTGCCGGGAGCGGCCTATACCGAAAAGGACGGCACTTACGTCAACACCGAAGGGCGGGTGCAGAAAGGGCAGCGCGCCGTATTCCCGCCCGGCGATGCGCGCGAGGATTGGGCGATTCTGCGGGCGCTGTCGGGGGCTCTCGGCCACGCCTTGCCGTTCGATACGCTCTGGGCGTTGCGCCGCCGCATGGCGGAGATGCATCCCGCGTTTTCGCGGATCGACCGGGTCGAGCGCGCGCCTTGGGGCGAGTTCGGAACGCCGGGTGCGGTCGCGCCTGCGCCTTTCGTCTACCCGATCGAGGATTTCTATCGGACCGACCCCGTGAGCCGGGCCAGCGAGACGATGGCAGAATGCAGTGCGCTTTTCGGCGCGCGGCGCCAAAAAGTGCCGGCAAGGACCGGCACCCATGGATAACGCTCTTTGGACGCTCTACGCGCGGCCGGCCCTCATCACGGTTGGCGAGGTTCTCGCCATCATCGTGCCGCTTCTCGTCGCGGTCGCATACCTCACCTATGCCGAACGCAAGATCATCGCCCTCTCGCAATTGCGCAAAGGCCCGAACGTCGTCGGGCCGTTCGGTCTCCTCCAACCTTTCGCGGACGGGCTCAAGCTGTTCTTGAAGGAAACGGTGATCCCGAGCGGAGCGAGCCCCGTCGTCTTCGTCATCGCCCCGATCCTCACCTTTACGCTCGCCCTCATCGCCTGGGCGGTGATCCCGTTTGCTCCAGGCGCCGTCGTCGCCAACATCAATGTGGGGATCCTCTATCTTTTTGCCGTCAGCTCGCTCGGCGTCTACGGGATCATCATCGCGGGCTGGGCATCGAATTCGCGCTACGCCTTTCTGGGCGCGCTGCGTTCCGCCGCGCAAATGGTCTCCTACGAGGTGGCGAGCGGCTTTGTCCTCGTCACCGTGCTGTTGTGCGCCGGCTCTCTCAATTTGACCGACATTGTCCTCGCACAGAGACACGTCTGGTTTGTAGTGCCTCTCTTGCCGATGTTCGTCGTTTTTTACGTGTCGGGGCTTGCCGAGACCAATCGCGTGCCGTTCGATCTGCCGGAAGGCGAATCGGAGCTGGTCGCCGGGTATTTCGTCGAATATTCGGCGATGACCTTCGCGCTCTTTTATCTCGGCGAATACGCCAACATCATTCTCATCAGCGGGATGGCGAGCGTCCTCTTTCTGGGCGGTTGGCTGCCCCCGGCGCCGGTCGTGCCGTTTACCTGGATACCCGGACCGCTTTGGTTCGCCCTGAAGGCCGCTCTCCTGGCGTTCGGGTTCTTGTGGGTGCGCACGACCTTCCCGCGCTTTCGCTATGACCAGCTGATGCGTCTCGGCTGGAAGGTGTTCCTGCCGCTCTCTCTCGGCTGGGTCTTTCTGACCGCCGCCGTTCTGATGGGAACCGGTTGGCTTCCGGGGCATGGCTGAGGAGGTCGGGGATCCCGAGTAATGGAAGCTCTCAAACGCAGCGTCCGCAGCGTCCTCTTTACCGAGCTCTTGGAGGGGCTTTCGCTCACCTTGCGCTACATGTTCAAGCACTCGGTGACCGTCAACTATCCCTATGAAAAAGGCCCGCTCTCCTCGCGCTTTCGCGGCGAGCATGCGCTGCGCCGGTATCCGAACGGCGAGGAGCGGTGCATCGCCTGCAAGCTGTGCGAAGCGATCTGCCCGGCGCTCGCGATCACGATCGAGGCCGAGCCGCGCGAAGACGGCAGCCGCCGCACGACGCGCTACGACATCGACATGACAAAGTGCATCTATTGCGGCCTCTGCCAGGAATCCTGCCCGGTCGACGCGATTGTCGAGGGACCGAACTTCGAATTCGCCGCCGAGACCCGCGAGGAGCTCTTCTACAACAAGGAAAAACTCTTGGAAAACGGCGATCGCTGGGAGGCCGAGGTCGCCAAGAATATCGAACTCGAGGCCCCCTATCGGTGAACGCGCGCTCCCTACCGCCGCCTCCTCTCACTCCCCTGCCGGCCGGCGGGGGAGGGTCTATCCGCGCCCGCGAATCCTATGAGGCGCGAAGATGATCCTGGAGGCCATCGTCTTTTACATCTTTTCCGCGGTGGTGGTCGGCGCCGGCGTGGGAGTGATCGCGGCGCGCAACCCGGTTCATTCCGTGCTTTTCCTCATCCTCGCCTTTTTCACCGCCGCCGGGCTCTTCATTCTCATGGGAGCCGAGTTTCTGGCGTTCATCCTTGTGATCGTATATGTCGGCGCCGTGGCGGTGCTGTTCCTCTTTGTGGTGATGATGCTCGATATCGATTTCGAGCGGTTGCGCAGCGGCTTCGTGCGCTATCTGCCGGTCGGTGCGGGCGTCGGTCTGTTGCTGCTCGTCGAGCTCGTGCTGATCTTCGGAACCTGGGAGGTGGCGCCGAAGCGCCTGAGCAGCGTGCCCGTTTACGCCAGAGCGAGGCTCACCAACACGCGCGCGCTCGGCGACATCCTCTATACGCGCTACGTCTTTGCGTTCGAGATGGCGGGGCTCATCCTGCTGGTGGCGATGATCGGAGCGATCATTCTGACCCTGCGGCACCGCACCGAAGTCCGCCGGCAACGAATCGCGGCGCAGCTCGCGCGCACCCCAAAGGAGTCGGTCGAGGTCGTCAAGGTCCCGATCGGCGAGGGAGCCTGAGCCATGGTGATCGGCCTTTGGCATTATCTCGTCGTTGCGGCGATCCTCTTCACGCTCGGCGTGTTCGGAATTTTCCTCAACCGCAAGAACGTCATCATCATTCTGATGTCGATCGAGCTGATGCTGCTCGCCGTCAACATCAACTTCGTGGCGTTCTCGGTCTTTCTGCGAAACCTCGAAGGACAGGCCTTCGCGATGTTCATCCTGACGGTGGCGGCCGCGGAAGCCGCGATCGGGCTGGCGATCCTCGTCGTCTATTTCAGGAACCGCGGAACGATAGAAGTCGAGGACATTCATCTCATGAAAGGCTGAGCCTTTGGCCCTCGCCCCCCTCGCGCTGGCGGTCGTCTTCCTGCCGCTTGCGGCCTCCGCCATCGCCGGATTGTTCGCTCGCGCGATCGGCGATCGCGGCGCCCAACTCGTCACCTGCGGCGCCGTCATCGTGTCGGCCGCGATCTCAATCCCGTTGCTTCGCGAGATCGTCCTCAGCGGCGGCCCGCATGTCGTGACGATCGCGCAGTGGATGGCGGTCGGCCGTCTCGACATCGCTTGGTCTTTGCGGCTCGATACGCTCTCCGGGATCATGATGGCCACGGTGACGATCGTCTCGGCGACGATCCATGTCTATTCGATCGGCTATATGGCCGAAGACCCGTCGATCCCGCGCTTTATGTCTTACTTGAGCCTTTTCACCTTTTTCATGCTTTCGCTGGTGACGGCGAACAATCTGGTGCAGTTGTTTTTCGGCTGGGAAGGGGTTGGTCTTCTCTCCTACCTTCTGATCGGCTTCTGGCATGAGCGCGATTCGGCGAACGCGGCCGCGATCAAGGCCTTCGTCGTCAACCGCGTCGGGGATTTCGGGTTTGCGCTCGGCATTTTCGCGGTCTTTCTCCTGTTCGGCAGCGTCAATCTCCCGACCATTTTCGCGAAGGCGCCCGAGGTCGCCCACAGCACGATCGATTTTCTCGGCTGGCAAGCGCCCTCTCTCACCCTCGCCTCGATCCTCCTCTTTATCGGGGCGATGGGGAAATCGGCGCAGATCGGCCTTCATACATGGCTTCCCGACGCGATGGAGGGTCCGACCCCGGTTTCGGCCCTCATTCACGCCGCGACGATGGTGACGGCAGGGGTTTTTATGGTGGTGCGCCTGTCGCCGCTTTTCGAATATGCGCCGGGGGCGCTGGGGCTTGTCGCCGTCGTCGGCGGCACCACGGCGATATTTGCCGCAACGATCGGCATGGCCCAGAACGACATCAAGCGCGTCATCGCCTATTCGACCTGCAGCCAGCTCGGCTATATGTTTTTTGCCGCGGGGGTCTCCGCTTTTGCCGCGGGCATGTTTCATCTGTTTACGCATGCCTTCTTCAAGGCGCTTCTCTTTCTCGGCTCGGGATCGGTCATCCATGCCTTGGGGGGCGAGCAGGACATGCGCCGCATGGGCGGGCTCTGGAATAAGATCCCGATCACCTATGCGATGATGTGGATCGGCAGCCTTTCTCTCGCCGGCATCCCGTTTTTTTCGGGTTATTATTCGAAGGACGCGATCCTCGCAGCGGCATGGGCGTCGGGGACAGGCGTCGGACGCTACGCGTTTTCCCTCGGCCTCTTCACTGCGTTTATGACCGCGTTCTATTCCTGGCGGCTTCTCTTCATGACGTTCCACGGCAGGCCGCGGGCCGGTGAAGACGTGATGCATCATGTCCACGAGTCGCCATGGGTGATGCTCATCCCGGTCTTTGTTCTCGCCGCCGGGGCGACCTTCGCCGGTTATTTCATGGAGAAGTACTTTATCGGCTCCGAAAGCGCGGCTTTCTGGAACGGATCGATCTTTGTTCTCCCCGGCCACAACACCGTGGCGGCGGCGCGCCATGTCCCGCTCTATATCGGGCTTCTGCCGACATTCTTCGCGCTCGCCGGGATTGCCGTCGCTTTCGTCGGCTACATCCTGCAACCGGAGCTGCCGGCGCGCCTCGCTTTCCGTTTCCGCGCCCTCTATCTCCTCGTCCTCAACAAGTTCTATTTCGACGAGGCGTATGACCGCCTCTTTGTGCGTTCCGCGTTTGTCATGGGCGACGGCTTATGGAAATCGGGAGACGGCACGGTCATCGACGGGCTCGGACCAGACGGCATTTCGGCCGCGACGCGCGATCTCGCCCGCCAAGCGAGCCGTCTGCAGAGCGGCTACGTCTACCACTACGCCTTTGTCATGCTGATCGGGGTCGTAGGGCTCGTCACTTGGTACCTCGTGCGCTGACAGGCGGGAGAGCGTTCTCGTGACTCACCTCCCGCTCTTGTCGCTCGTCACCTTTCTGCCTCTCGCCGGCGCATTTCTGATCCTTGTGACGCGCGGCGACGAGAAGGTCGTGGCCCAGAACGCGCGCGCTATTGCGCTGTGGACGGCGCTTATTGACTTCGCCGTCTCGCTCGTCATCTGGGCCGAGTTCGATCCGTCGACGGCCGCATTTCAATTTGTCGAAAAAGCGCGCTGGGTGAGCATCGGCGGCTTTACCTTCACCTATCACATGGGGATCGACGGGATCTCGCTGTTCTTTATCACGCTCACCACCCTCTTGACCCTCATTTCGGTGGTCGCGAGCTGGGAATCGATCACGTACCGGGTCAAAGAATACATGCTGGCCTTTCTCGTGCTCGAAACGCTGATGGTCGGCATGTTTTGCGCGCTCGATTTCATCCTCTTCTATCTGTTCTTCGAAGGCGTCCTCATTCCGATGTTTCTCATCATCGGCGTGTGGGGCGGGCCGAACCGTATCTACGCCGCGTTCAAGTTCTTTCTCTATACGCTTCTCGGCGCGGTGCTGATGCTGCTGGCGATCATCGCGATCTATTTCCAGACCGGGACGACCGACATCACCGTGGCGCTCCACCACAGCTTTCCCTTCGGCTTGCAGAAATGGCTCTGGCTCGCGTTCTTCGCCTCTTTTGCCGTCAAGCTGCCGATGTGGCCGCTCCATACCTGGCTTCCCGATGCGCATGTCGAAGCGCCGACGGCGGGATCGGTCATCCTCGCCGGAGTTCTCCTCAAAATGGGCGGTTACGGATTCCTGCGCTTCTCGCTGCCGATGTTTCCTCTCGCCTCGCACTATTTCACGCCTCTCGTTTTCGTCTTGAGCGCCATCGCCATCGTCTCCACCTCCCTCGTTGCGCTGGTGCAGACCGACATGAAAAAGCTCGTCGCGTATTCC
This sequence comes from Pseudomonadota bacterium, assembly GCA_021812165.1. Classification (GTDB taxonomy): domain Bacteria; phylum Pseudomonadota; class Alphaproteobacteria; order ATCC43930; family CGMCC-115725; genus AP-15. The sequence goes on from JAKAOO010000029.1 coordinate 7,341, forward strand.
TCGGTGGCGCATATGGGCTTTGTGACGATGGGGGCGTTTGCGCTGACGGTGCAGTCGGTCACCGGCTCGGTCATCCAGATGCTCTCGCACGGGATCGTCTCGGCCGCACTCTTCCTCATCGTCGGCGTCGTCTATGACCGGCTTCACACGCGCGAGATTGCGCGCTATGGCGGGCTTGTGGAACGGATGCCTGTTTACGCGCTCGTCTTTATGGTTTTTACCCTGGCGGCCGTCGGGCTTCCCGGAACGAGCGGATTTGTCGGCGAGTTCCTGGTTCTCATCGGCACCTTCAAGGTCAGCACGCCCGAAGCCACGATCGGCGCGACCGCGATGTTTTTGGGCATCGCCTATATGCTTTATCTCTATCGGCGTGTGATTTACGGGGTCATCACGCGCGGCGATCTACGCGCCATGCGCGATCTCTCCTTCCGCGAGAAAGCGGTTTTCGCGCCGCTCATCCTCGTCGTCCTGTGGCTCGGCATCTATCCCCAGTCTTTCCTGCGGCCGATCGAGCCGTCGGTCGCTCATCTCGTGCATCAGGTTGCGGCCGCCAATGCGGCTGCACAAGTGCACGAGGCGAAACTTTTCTAATAGGGGAAGCCGATGGCGCATGAGGCTCTTCCCGTTTTGGCGCCGGCGGCGCCGGAGATGTTTCTCGCCGCCGCGGCGATGGCGCTTCTGATCTTTGGCGTGACGCGCCCCAATGGCTCGGCGCGTCTCATCTCGTGGCTTGCCGCGTTCGCTCTCGTTCTGGCGCTCCTTGGCGAATTCGCCCTCGGCGGGGAGCGTCGCGTCGGCTATTACGGCATGTTCGTCACCGACTCCTTCAGCCTTTTCATGAAGACGCTGGTGCTGTTGGGGTCGGCCCTCACGATTGTGATGGGGCTCAAATACAACGAGGATCGCGGCATTGCCCGCTTCGAATTCCCGGTTCTGATCCTTCTCGCCGCGACCGGCATGATGGTGATGGTGTCGGCAAACGACCTCATCATTCTCTTCGTCGGTCTCGAACTGCAAAACGTCGCCCTTTACGTCGTCGCGAGTTTTGAGCGCGAGGGGGTGCGTTCGCCGGAGGCCGGGCTCAAATACTTCGTCCTTTCCGCGCTTTCTTCGGGCCTTCTCCTTTACGGCATCTCGCTCATTTACGGCTTTACCGGGACGACGAGCTTTGCCGCTCTCGCAACGCTCGCGGCGGGAACCGCCGCGCCCGGGATCGGCCTCATCATCGGCATCGTCTTCGTCGTCGTAGGGCTTGCCTTCAAGGTTTCGGCCGTTCCCTTCCACATGTGGACGCCCGACGTCTACGAAGGCGCGCCGACGCCGGTCACCGCCTTCTTTTCGGTGGCGCCGAAGCTGGCGGCGTTCGCGCTTTTCGTGCGTTTCATGATCGTGCCCTTTGCGCCTTTTCTCTCGGAGTGGCGCCAGATCATCGTCTTCTTGTCGATCGCCTCGATGGCGCTCGGCGCCGTTGCCGGCATCGCCCAGGAAAACATCAAGCGCCTCATGGCCTATAGCGCCATCGGCCATGTCGGCTATGCGCTGATCGGGCTCGCCGCCGGCACCGAAGAGGGGATCCGCGGCGTCCTCGTCTATCTGTCGATTTACTTTCTGATGACGCTGGGCGCTTTCGCCGTGATCCTGTCGATGCGCCGCAATGGGAGGATGGTCGAGGGGATCAACGATCTCGCGGGCCTGTCGCGCACGCAGCCCGCCCTCGCGCTGGCGCTCGCGATCTTCATGTTCTCATTGGCGGGGATCCCGCCGACGGCCGGCTTTTTCGGGAAGCTCTATGTCTTTCTAGCCGCCATCAACGCGAACCTCGTCGGGCTCGCCGTGGTCGGCGTCCTGACGAGCGTCGTCGCCTCGTTTTATTACGTGCGGATCGTCAAGATCGCATATTTCGATGAGCCGGCGGCGCCCTTCGACAGGCCGATTGCCGCGGAATTGAAAGGCGTCCTCATCGTCACCGCGCTTCTGACCCTCTTCTTCTTCGTCCATCCGGGCCCGCTCATCGGCGGCGCCAAGGCGGCGGCGGCTTCGCTCTTTCTGCGATGACGACAGAGAGGCCTCTTCTGCCCGCGGGTTACCGGCTTTACCAATTCGATTCCGTGGGCAGCACGAACGACGAGGCCAAACGATTGGCGCACAGCGGGGCGCCGGAGCTTTCGGTCGTTTGGGCGCGGGAGCAGACGCAGGGTCGCGGCCGGCGCGGGCGCCGCTGGATTTCGCCTCACGGCAATCTCTACCTCTCGCTTCTCCTCTATCCGCGCTCGCCGCCGGCAGTCGCGGCGCAACTCGGCTTTGTCGCCGCCGTCGCGCTCGCCGAGTCTCTCCCCTTTCCGCCCGAAACCGAGATTTCCTGCAAGTGGCCGAACGACGTTCTCGTGCGCGGCCGCAAGATCGCCGGGATCCTCCTCGAATCCGAGACCGGTGAGGGGGGAAAGCTCGCCTATCTCGTGATCGGGGTCGGGGTCAATTGCGCCTCCCATCCGCGCGATGCGGAATTTCCGGCGACCTCGATTGCCGAAGAGGGCGGCGCGTCTTCGCCGGATGCGCTTCTCGAGCGGTTTCTCGGCCGCTTCGACGGCCTCTTTCGGCTCTGGCAACGGGAAGGGTTTCAAAGGATCCGCGCGCTCTGGCTCGCGCGGGCCGCGTTTCTCGGCGAGGGATTGCGGGTCCGCCTCAAAGAGGCGACCCTTGGCGGCCGATTTCTCGATATCGACGCGGAGGGGGCGCTCGTCTTGGAGAGGGATGGCGACACCCGGAAGATCTCGGCGGGCGAGGTCTTTCCGGCACAAGCAAGGAAGTGACGTGCTGCTCGCGATCGATTCCGGAAATACGAATGCGGTCTTCGCCCTATACGAAGGCGATGAGATGCGCGGCTCGTGGCGCGCGGCGACCAATCCCGCCCGCAGCGCCGACGAATACGCGAGCTGGCTTCTCGGCTTGATGGGACTTGCCGGCCTCTCGCGGGGCGACGTCGACGCGGCGATCATCGGCAGCGTGGTGCCGGAATCGACCTTTCACCTGTGCCGCCTTTGCCGGCGCTATTTCAGCGCCGAGCCTCTCGTCATCGGCGAGGAGGCGTGCACCATCCCGCTCGGCATCGATCTCGATATGCCATCGGGCGAGATCGGCGCCGATCGCATGGCGAACGCGGTTGCGGCCCAGAACCGCTATCCCCCGCCGCTCATCGTCGTCGATTTCGGGACCGCGACGACCTTCGATGTCGTCGACGGGCGCGGCAGTTATTGCGGCGGGGTGATCGCTCCGGGGCTCAATCTTTCTCTCCGAGCGCTCGAAATGGCGGCGGCGCAGCTTCCGCGGGTCGCCGTCGAGAGACCGAAAACCGTGGTCGGCAGGGCCACCATCCCGGCCATGCAATCCGGAGTATTCTGGGGATATGTCGGGCTCATCGAGGGGATCGTCGCGCGCATTCGCGCCGAGCGCGGCGAGACGATGGAAGTGATCGCAACCGGCGGTCTCGCCCCGTTTGTCGCCGGCGCAACCAAGGTCATCGACCACGTAGACCCCGACCTCACGTTGTGGGGTTTGCGTCTTATCTATCGTCACAACAGCAATCGATGAGCCGATCCAAAAGCGAAATGAACCGATCCTCAGAATACGATCCGCGCGCGCTCCATTTCGTCGCTCTCGGCGGTGCCGGAGAGATCGGGATGAACCTCTCGCTCTACGGCTATGACGGGAAGTGGCTGATCGTCGATTGCGGCGTCACCTTTGGCGACGAGAGGCAGCCCGGGGTCGAGGTGATCATGCCGGATCCCGGCTTTATCGTCGAGCGGCGCGACTGCCTGTTGGGGATTCTCGCGACCCACGCGCACGAGGATCATATCGGCGCCATCCCCTATCTTTGGCCGCAACTGCGCTGTCCGGTATGGGCGACCCCGTTCACCGCCTCCGTGCTGCGCGGCAAGCTCGTCGAAGCGGGGCTCGCCGACGAGGTTCCGGTCACCATAATCCCGATGTCGGCCCGCTTCACGCTCGGCCCCTTCGATCTCGAACTCATCACGCTGACGCATTCGATCCCTGAGCCGAATGCGGTCGTTCTGCGCACGGGCGCAGGAACGGTTCTCCATACCGGGGACTGGAAATTCGATCCCGATCCGCTCGTCGGTCCGACGAGCGACGAGGAGGCTTTGCGCCGTCTCGGCGAGGAAGGCGTCCTCGCGATGATCTGCGATTCGACGAATGCGCTCCGACCCGGCCGCTCGGGCTCCGAGGCGGAACTGCGCCGCGCTCTCGTCGATCTCGTCGGCCGCTATCAAAGCCGCGTCGCGTTCGCCTGTTTTGCCTCGAATGTGGCGCGTCTCGAAACGGCGGCGCACGCCGCCGCCGCTCACGGCCGCGAAGCCGCGCTCATCGGGCGCTCGCTGTGGCGGATCGACAAGGCGGCGCGCGAGAACGGTTATTTGAAGGATACTCCGCGCTTTCTTACCGAAGACGAGGCGGCCCATCTGCCGCCCGGCAAGCTCCTGCTCGTGTGCACCGGAAGCCAGGGCGAGCCGCGCTCCGCGCTTTCCCGGATCGCGCGCGAGGATCATCCCAATATCGCGCTCGAAGCGGGCGACGTCGTCATTTTCTCCTCGAAGATCATCCCCGGAAACGAGAAGGCGATCGGACGATTGCAAAACGCTCTCGCGAGACGCGGGGTCGAGATCGTCACCGAACTCGATTCCTTCGTTCACGTCTCGGGGCACCCGGCGCGCGAAGAGCTCGTGCGCATGTATCAGCTCGTCCGCCCGAGGATCGCGATACCGATCCATGGCGAGGCGCGGCACATCGCGGCCCATGTTCGCCTCGCGCAGGATTGCCAGGTCTCCGAGGCGCTCGCGATCGAGAACGGCGACATGGTCGCTCTCGCCTCCGGACAGGCTGAAGTCGTCGACAAGGTTCCCATCGGCCGCCTCGCCGGCGACGGCGGAATGCTGCTTTCGCTTTCCGGCGCCGCTCTCAAGGATCGGCGGAGGGTCGCTTCAGAGGGCACCGCCGTTGCAACGCTCGTCCTTTCCCGCGACGGCCGTTTCGCCGCACCTCCGCTCCTCTCCGTGATCGGGATCGCCGAGGAGGAAGCGCTCGAGACGGCAAATCCGCTGTTGCGAGGCGCCGTCGAAAGGGCCGTCGCGGAATTGCCCTCGGTGCTGCGGCGGGACGACGACAGCGTGCGCGAAAGCGTGCGCCGAGCGCTGCGCCGCCCTCTTTTCGAGCGTTTCGGCAAAAGGCCTCTGATCGAGGTTCAACTCGTCCGACTCTAGAGGCCGAAAGACGATGATCGGCAGATTGAACCACGTCGCCATTGCCGTCCCGGACCTCGAGGCGGCGAGAGCCATATACCTGGGAATTCTCGGGGCCCGGGTTGCGCCGCCGCAGCCTTTGCCCGAGCAGGGGGTGAGGGTCGCGTTCGTCGAACTTCCGAATGCGAGGATCGAGCTCATGGAGCCGCTCGGCGAGAAGTCGCCGATTCACGGATTTCTCGAACGCAATCCCGCGGGCGGCATCCACCATCTTTGCTATGAGGTCGACGACATCCGCGCCGCGCGCGACCATCTCCTTGCTCTCGGCGCGCGGGTTCTGGGCGAGGGCGAACCGAGGCCGGGCGCGCACGGCAAGCCGGTCCTCTTTCTGCACCCGAAGGACTTCTGCGGCTCGCTCATCGAGCTCGAAGAGGTTTGAAGTGAGCATTGGGTCACGCCGAGCATCGGTCCTTGACCTTGGCCGCGTTTGGATATACACACGCCATTAGTATATCCAAGGAGCGCGTCATGCGGGTCGCCAAATGGGGCAACAGCCTCGCCATTCGTCTTCCTGCCGCGGTCGTCGAAGCCTTGGAGCTCAAAGCGGGGGATGAGATCGACGTGCGGGTCGCCGGCGATCGCGCTTTCGATGTTGCGCGTGACGAGAGTCGCCAGCGCGCACTGGAGCGCCTCCGCGCTTTCCGCTGGAAGCTTCCGGCGGACTGGAAATTCGATCGCGAAGAGGCGAATGCGCGGTGAGCCCAATGCCGGGCGCTTTCATAGACAGCAACGTCCTCGTCTACGCGTTCACCGCCGATCCCCGTGCCGCAACGGCACAAGTTTTGCTTAAGCGCGGCTGCGTCACCAGCGTTCAAGGCCTCAACGAGTTTGCCAACGTTGCGAGACGGAAACTCGGGAAGACATGGAGGGATGTGCGCGAGGCGCTTGCCGCCATCCGCATCCTCTGTCCGACGATCCTTCCTCTGGACCTCGGGACTCACGTCGATGCTGTCCGCATAGCGGAGCGGTACGGATACACTATCTTCGATGCGCTGATTGTCGCCTCAGCGCTCAGGTCCAACTGCACGACGCTCTGGTCGGAAGACATGCAGGATGGGGCCGTCATCGATGGGCGGCTCACCATCGCCAACCCGTTTCGCACGCCGGTATGAGCGCCGCCTATTGCCGGCTGGCGCCCGGCCACCCGGTCCACGCTTTCTATCACGACAGCGAATACGGGTTTCCCTCTGCAGACGAGCGCGTGCTTTTCGAGCGTTTGGTGCTGGAAATCACCCAGGCGGGGCTTTCCTGGCTCACCGTTCTCAATAAGCGCGCGGCGCTCTCTGCCGCTTTCGCCGACTGGGATGTCGATCGGGTTGCGGCTTTCGGCGCTTCCGACATGGAGCGGCTCCTCGCCGAGAGGGCAATTGTCCGCAACCGTCTGAAGCTTCAAGCGGCAATCGAGAACGCGCGCCGCATCCAGGCCTTGCGCAAGGAGAAGGGCTCGTTCCACGGCTGGCTCGAAGGCTGCCACCCGCGCTCGCTCGAAGAGTGGACCCTCCTCTTCCGCAAGACCTTCCGCTTCACGGGAAAGACAATCGTCGAAGAATTTCTCTTGAGCCTCGGCTATCTCGAAGGGGCGCACGAACCGGAATGCCCGGTCTATGCCCGCATCCTCGTTCTCTCCCCGCCCTGGGCGCGGGTCATGCAATTGAGCGAGACTATCGCTTCTCGATCAAGCTGCGGCCGATGAGCTGGCGGTGGATCTGATTGGTTCCTTCCCAGATCTGCGTGATCTTGGCGTCGCGCATCAGGCGTTCGACGCGGAAATCCTTGATATAGCCGTAGCCTCCGAAAAGCTGGACGGCTTCGGTCGTCATGCGCATCGCGAGGTCGGAGGCGGAAAGTTTGAGGATCGAGGCTTCGATGCCGATGTCGGCTTCGCCGCGATCGACGAGACGGGCGACATGCCAGAGCATGGCCTCGGTCTTTGCGAGTTCGCTCGCGAGATCGGCGAGAAGGAACTGGATCCCCTGGAACTCGATGATGCGGCGCCCCGATTGCCGGCGCTCGTTGATGTAGGCGACCGCGTCCTTGAACGCCGCGCGGGCAATGCCGAGAGCATGCGCGGCAACGCTCGGGCGCGACTTGTTGAGAGCGCGGAGAAGCAGAGGCAGGCCTTTGCCGGGACCGGCGAGGAGGTTCGCCCGCGGCACCCGGCAGTCGTCAAAGGCGAGCGCCGCCGTCGGGCAGGCGTTGAGCCCCAATTTCTTTTCCGTGCGCAGAATCCGGAAGCCTTCCGTGCCTTTTTCGAGGATCAACGCCGAGATCGCCTCTCTTGGGTCTGCGACCCCCTCCCATTTGCCGAAAAGGAGGATGAGATCGGCGACGTTGCCGTCGGTGATGAAGATCTTGCCGCCGGAGACGACGATCTCCTCGCCCTCGGGGCGAAAGCGCGTCTTCATTTGGGTCGCGTCCGATCCGGCATTGGGCTCGGTGATCGCCAAGGAGGCAAGCGCGCCCTCGGCAAGGCGCGGCAACAGGCGCCGCTTTTGCTCTTCGCTGCCGAAATCGATGAGAGGGCTCATCGCGTGGAAATTCGTCGCCCAGATGCTGCCGGTCGAGGCGCACGCCTCGGAGAGAGCGCGCACGCAAGCGAGGTAGGCGGCGTAGGAGAGAGGCGCGCCGCCGTAAGCCTCGGGCACGAACATCGCGTTGAGGCCGAGAGCGTTGATTGCGCGCAGATTGTCCCAAGGGAATTCGCCCGTGCGGTCGTAATGCTCGGCCCGCGGCGCGATCTTCTCGCGCGCGAGGCTCTCGACGCTTTCGATGACCGCTTTCTCTTCGGGCGAGAACGCCGGCGTCGCATCGAGACGGTCGAAGAGCGTTATCATCGCGTTTCCCTTGAAGCCGAGCCGCGGCAAAAACCATGCGCCGCCCTGTTGCGCCGGGCAAGCACCCGCGCGCCTCGCGCACGCGAGGCCGCGAGAGATCAGGACTAAGCCATTGGTATTCCATGATTGATAATAAAAGAACAGCGAAATAACAGGGACGGGCAAATCGGCAATTTCCGGCATCCTCTGCGGGCCCGAGACCATGTCAGGCGCGAGAGCGGTTAAGTATTTTCTTGTTGTGTTCTGTCGATGCACTCAACGGGCGAAAAGAGAGCGGCCCCTGTCGGGGCCGCTCTTCCAGGTCCCACTCATGCGATCGTGCCGCGAGGCGGAGCCGCGGTCCTCGGAACTCTCGTGGTGCCCTAAAAACCCTGGTAGGTAATCGTGCCGTCGCCCAAACAGGGGCGATCAAAGCCGCAGGGCGTCATCGCCATTGGTGAAAAGCCGGCGACCGGCTCGGGAGGCGCTCCCACAGGAATAGGCATCGCGCCGCCGGCCAGCCACTCGCGGGCAACGGGATCGAGCGGGTTCGCCATAACGCGCCCCGTGTCTCCGACCACCCGCACTACAACACATTGGCCCTTGACCAGCGGAGGCTCAGCGGGATTTGGATTTTGCACGACGATGACGGCGTCTGGCCGTTCTGGCGGCAACCCTGCTCCTTGTCGATCGGGCGGCAATCCGCATGAAGGGATCGGCTGCCGACCGTAGGCGTATGGTCGCGACCGCCTATCAGAGGGGTAGGGTTGCAGATACGGATCAGGCGGGTTCGTTCCATTGTCGAGCATGACCGTGTACTCGACGGCTGGCAGATTCGGCGCCGATCCTTCTAAAGCAAGGCTAGTGAATGCGGCGGACACCCGGACGCCGCCTGCCGGCCCCTCTCCGCCGAGGTGAATACCCGCCAAATAAGGCGAGAATCCCGGCGCCACTCCGATCCCAGCCCCGTTGCCGTATTCGAGGGTCGCTGGACGCACATCCACCAGCCTTCCATAGAAGAAGTGGACGGGCATCGGTTGCCCGACCGCGGCAGGGCTATACTGAGTCTGCGTGGGCGGATAGCACCCAACAAGGCTACCGAGGAGCAACAGAGCTAGGATGGTGCGAGCTAGCCTGATATGGTTCCCCCCCCCCCCGGACATGGCGGTTCTCCTTTAAGAAAGCGATTCGTTAATTATGAAACTATACCGCGATTTGTCAAGCCGCAAGGGCGACCGCGCCAGCGCGCCCTGTTGCGGGTGCCGCGAGAACGCGGCAGAGTGCGGCTTTCGAGGAGGCGGCGATGAAAGTGAGCAGCGAACGCATTCTCTCGACTCATGTCGGAAGTCTGCCGCGCCCGCCCGATCTCCTGTCATTTCTCGAAGCCAAAGAAACAGGCGAAGCCCTCGACGAAAAAGCCTATGAGGCGCGCCTTGCCGAAGCCGTTCGCGAGGTTGTCGCAAAAGAGGTCGCAGCCGGGATCGACATCGTCTGCGACGGCGAGCTGAGCAAGATCTCCTACACCTTTTATCTCCGCCACCGGCTTTCAGGGATCGGCGTCGCCCGCGGAGGCGAATTGGAAAAGCCGCCGCAGACGGCCCAGCATCGCGATCTTCTCGATCATCCCGATTATGAGGCTCTTCTCGCGCGAAAGCGCGGCGGCGCCTTCTGGTTCAGCCGGACCGCCGTCCCGTACTGCAACGGCCCCATCGCCTATCGCGACCGCGCGCCACTGGAGACCGACCTCGCCAATCTCAAGGCGGCCTGCGCCGCGGCAAAGCCGACGGAAGCGTTCGTCAATGCCGCCTCGCCGGGCGTTTTGACGAAGTTCGTGCCCGACACCTATTACAAAGATGAAGACGCCTATGTGGAAGCGCTCGCCGACGCCCTCAAAGAGGAATACGAGGCGATCCACAAGGCGGGCTTTATCCTGCAAATCGACGCGCCCGATCTCGGCTCCGCGCGGCACAACCAATACCAGCATCTCTCGGACGAGGAGTTTCTGCGCATTGCCGACCGCAATATCGCCGCGCTCAACCATGCGACGGCGGCGATCCCGCCCGGTTCCATGCGCATGCATCTCTGCTGGGGGAATTACGAAGGGCCGCATACCCACGACATCCCCTTGTCCAAGATTTTCGACGCCTGCATGCGCGCGCGCCCCGCGGGTCTGTCTTTCGAGGCGGCAAACCCGCGCCATGCCCATGAATGGGAAGATCTCAAGGGGAAAAAAATCCCCGACGACAAGATCCTCATCCCGGGAATGCTCGATTCGACGACGAATTTCGTCGAGCACCCGCGTCTCGTCGCGCAGAGGATTGTGAATTTCGCCTCGGTCGTCGGCCGCGAGCGGGTGATCGCCGGCGCCGATTGCGGCTTTGCCACCTTCGCCTTTGGCGAGAACGCGGTGGCGCCGTCGGTCGTATGGGCGAAATTCCGGGCGCTCGCCGAAGGCGCGCGCATCGCGACGGAGCGCCTGTGGCGCTGACGACCGGCCGCTATTTCGGGGTCATCGGCACGTTGTCGATGAGACGGGTTCGTCCGAGACGGGCGGCGACGAAAACGCGTGCGGGTGCGGTAACCTCGCTCGTCATCGGCGCCAAGCTCTCCGCGTCACGGACTTCGAGATATTCGACCGCGAAACCGGCTCCGCTCAGATCGTCGATCCCGCTTGCGATCTCACGCCCGACCGCGCGCGGGTCCGCTCGAAGCGCGCCCGCGATCCTTGAGAGGACGCGGTAAAGCTCCGGTGCGGCCTGCCTTTCGGCGGGCGAGAGATAGGCGTTGCGCGACGAGAGGGCGAGTCCGTCTTCTTCGCGAACGGTCGGCACCCCGACGACCTCCACGCCAAGATCGAGGTCGCGCGCGAGCCGCCGCACGATCAAAAGCTGCTGGTAGTCCTTTTCGCCGAAATAGGCGCGATCGGGCGAGGATTGGGTGAAAAGCTTTGCCACGACGGTGGCGACGCCGTCGAAATGCCCCGGCCGGTGGGCGCCGCAGAGAGGTTCGGAAAGGCCCGTAACGCGCACGCTCGTCGCAAATCCATCGGGGTAGACCTCCGCGAGCGGCGGCAGAAAGGCGAGATCCGCGCCTTTCTTTTGGAGCTTTTCGAGATCCTCGGCTTCGCCGCGCGGATAGCTCGCGAAATCCTCGCTCGGAGCAAATTGCTTCGGATTGACGAAGATCGAGACGACCGTCCGCCCGCATTCGGCCTTGGCCCGCCCGACGAGGGCGAGATGGCCCTCATGGAGCGCCCCCATCGTCGGCACGAGAGCGATCTTCGCGCCCTCTTGGCGCCACCCCGCGAGGGTCGATCTGAGTTCCGCGATGCTGCGGGCGATTTCCATGCGAGGCTAACGACCGGCGAAGTTTTCGAGCACCCGGTCGACCATCTCCGGCGCCGCGCCGAGATAGTTCTTCGGGTCGCAAAGCGCGCGCAGCTTTTCGTCGCCGAGAGCGGAAAGGATCTGCGGCATCTCCGAGAGAACGTCGAACAGCGGCCGCTCCTCCTCGATCGCCCGGCGGCAGGCGTCGTAAACGAGGTCGTGCGCCTCGTTTCGTCCGATCACGGGCGCGAGCCCCATCATCACCGCCTCGGCAACGACGAGACCGTGGGTGAGCTCCAAATTCTTCGCCATGCGCCGGGGAAAGACGGAAAGCCCGCCCAAGAGAAATCGCGCCTGGTTCAAAGCGCCCGCCGCATAGCCGAAGGCTTCCGGCAACGCCGCCCATTCGGCGTGCCAGGGGCCGGTCGCGCGTTCGAAATCGCTGACAAGCGCATCGAGCATGAGGCCCGCATGCTGGCGCACGGCCTTGGCGGCCGCGAGGATCAGCTCGCACGAGATCGGGTTGCGCTTTTGCGGCATGGTCGAACTCGACCCGCGGCCGGGGAGAAAGGGCTCGGCCACCTCGCCGAACTCGGTCGAGGACATGAGCATCAGGTCGAAGGCGATCTTGGCGAGGCTCCCCAGAAGCAAAGCCAGAAACTGCACCGTCTCGGCAAAGCCGTCGCGAACGACGTGCCAGGTGATGGGAGGGTCGGCGAGAGAGAGTTCGCGCGCCAATTCCGTGCGGACCTTGATCGCGTTCTCGCCGCTTCCGAGCGAGGCGAGGGTTCCCGCGGCGCCGCCGAACTGGACGAGGAGAACGCGAGGCCGCAATTCATCGAGGCGTCGGGCATGGCGTTCGAGAGCGTAAAGCCATACGGCGGCCTTGTAGCCGAAGGTGATCGGGGAAGCGTGCTGGAGATGCGTGCGCCCGGCCATCGGGGTTTCGCGATAGCGCCGGGCGAGCGCCGCAAGGTGGCGGGAAAGCTCGGCGAGATCGGTCTCGATGAGGTCTAGGCCCGAGCGGATCTGCAGAACCGCCGCGGTATCCATGATGTCCTGGGTGGTGGCGCCCCAATGGACGTAGCGCCCACCTTCTCCCGCAAGCCCCGCAAGCTGGCGCACGAGCGGCAGGATCGGATAGCCGACGAGTTCCGTCTCGCGCTTCAGGCGATCGAGGTCGAGGGCTTGCGAGCCGTCGCAGAGGCCCGCCGCCGCCCGCGAGATGAAGGCCGCGGCCGCGGCGGGAACGATCCCGAGACGCGCCTCAGAGCGCGCGAGCGCCGCCTCGACCTCCGCGCAACGCAGGAGGAAGGGGCGATCGGCGAAGACCGCCCGCATTGCTTCGGTGCCGAACATGTCGGCGAAGAGAACGGAGTCGAGGACGCCCAATGCCATGGCAGAATTTCGGTTCGGTTCAAAAGCCTCTCTCGGCGGCATCGAAGCGGGTCCAGCCGCCGGGCGCCAACCGCTCGAGCCCGGAAAATCGCGACTTGTAAGCCATCTTCGCACTCTCGGCGATCCAATAGCCGAGATAGACATAGGGATCTGCGCGGCGCCGGCATTCCTCGACGAGCCACAGGATCGACCAGATCCCGAGGCTCTGCTTCTCTCGTCGCGGATCGTAAAAGCTGTAGACCGCCGAAAGGCCGTCGTCGAGACGATCGATCAAGGCGGCGGCGGCAAGGCTCTGGCTCGCATCGCGAAACTCGACGATGTGGCTTTCGAGCGGCGTCTCTTCGACCATCGCGCGGTAGTCGGCGAAATTCATCGCCGCCATCTCGCTGTCGCCGTGGCGCCGGCGCTGATAGGCGATGAAGAGGCGGAACTGCTCGATTGTCGCGCGGGAGGCGGTGACGCGGGCTGAGAGGTCGTGATTGAGATTGGCGATCCGGCGGGTCGAGCGGCTATGCGAAAAGCGGCTGACCGCGATCCGCACGGGAACGCAGGACGTGCAGCCGCGGCAGGCCGGGCGATAGGCAAAAGAGTGGCTGCGGCGAAAGCCTCTTCGCGACAAATCGTCGTAGATGAGAGGGGCGCCTTTTAGAGAGAGATCGACCACGAGCTTTGTCTCGGCCCGATCCGGCAGATAAGGGCAGGGGATGGGCGCCGTGATGAAAAGCTGCGGCAGCGGCAACGCAAGGCGCTCGCCCGTCCGCGAAGCGCCCGCCGCCGGGGTGGTGCGGGCCGCCGGCCGGCTGAGCGGCGGCAGGGTGGTGGCTGAGAAGGCTTGAGGATCGCCCGCGGGCTGCGGCCGCTCCCGCGGGCTCGCGTTGCTTTCAGGCCCAAACCCCATCGCCTTCTCCGATCTCCCGCACTCAAAGGGCCGCAGGCTTTCCCCCTTCACTATGAACGAGAGAGGGCGGGCGGCGCCAGTCCCACGCGACCCCCTGCCGCGCCCCATGTCAATGCAAAGGCCCTTGCGTCCAGCGAAATTCGGTCAGGATCCCGTCGTGAAACCGGCAGAGGACGGCGAGATTGCGCTCGAGCCGCGAATTCTTGGAGAGATCCGTCCGCAGTCCCGCGACCCGCACGGTAACGCGGGTGATGCCCTCAACCTTCGTCTCGCTCTTCCCGATCTTGATGTCGCCGGAGGGAAAGGCCTCGTGCATTACATCGCCGCAGCGGTCGGGAAACGAGACTTGGCGCCGAATCGCGCAACCGCCGGTGACGAAGAGGATGAGGGAAAGAAGGCTCGCCGCCTTCCCGCGCCGCAGCAGTGACGTGCCGAACCATCTCATCGCCCGCCCTTCCTCGCGCGCATCATAGGGCACGCCCGCCGGAGGAGAAACCGCCGACTGCGGCTTCGGCTCAAAACGAGGAATCGGGTTCGGTGAGAAATGCGATCTCTTCCGCGCTCGATGGGCGCCCGAGGATCGCGTTCCGATGCGGGAAGCGACCGAATCGCGCGATGATTTCGTAATGGCGTCGGACCTGCCGGGAGGGCTCGGAACGGTCGGGGTCGGGCGGCAAGGCCGCGAAAAATTCGAGCGCGCGCCGCTGGTCGGCGATCTCCTCGCTGTGGACGAAGGGCAGATAGAAAAAGATGCGCCAGGCCGGCGGCACCTCATGATCGAAACCGCGCGCGATCGCCCGGGCCGCGGTGGCGCGCGCCTTCTCGTCGCTCGCATACGCGCGCGGCGTGCCGCGGAAGATGTTGCGCGGCACCTGATCGAGGAGCAGAACACGCGCAAGCGCGCCTTCAGCCGAGGCTTCGGAAGGGTCAAGCACGCCCGCGGCGGCGCGCTCATGATCTTCGAGGAAAGCCGCGCGCACCGCCCTGTCGAACGCTTCGCTGCTTTTGAACCATATTTCCCGCCGTTTCAGCCGCAAAGGGTCGCCCTCAGGTCCAAACCAGAAATCGATGAGAGCCTTCGCGCGGTCGGGGAGGGGCTGGCTTTGACCGATCGAGATTGCTTCGTCGCGGAGTTTATCCTCGGGCCGCGCGAAGCGCGGACCCGTGGGCTCCTCGCGATGACCCGCCAATGTTGTCATTGCGACCCCCGGACGGCCGTCCTCGCGGGCGTTCCGGGGGGAAGCAATCTCGGCGGGGAGAGGCGCGATCCGAGCGGGCAGGCCGCCGTTTCGGGTCCTCACAGCACGAGCTGGGTCTGCGTCACCAGAGCGACGAGCTTCCCGTCCTCGCTCGTGACGCGCGTCTGCCACACCATCGTGCGCCGGCCGCGATGGACGGGGCTCGTTTCGCCTCTGATGCGCGCGCCGACCGGCGCGGCGGCGACAAAGTTGGTCTTGCTTTCGATCGTAGTCGTCCGCTGGCCTTCCTTGAGATTAGCAGCCGTGGCGAGCCCGCCGAGCGTGTCGGCAAAGGCCATGACGGCGCCTCCGTGCGCCACCGCCGGCTTCGTGCAAAGGTCTTCGCGCACGACCATCTCCGCGACCACGCGGTCTGGCGCCGCGCTCAAAACCTCGATCCCGAGGAGAACGGCAAAGGGCAGGGGATGTTCCTTGAGGCGCGAAAGAAGGTCCATGGCTCAGTGTACCGGAACGGAGGCGGCGTCGGGAAGGTGGAGAAGATGGCGGGCGGGGCGAATTGCCGCGTTTGCCCGACGGCGCAATCTTCGACAAAAAACGAGCCCAGTCGCACCACGGTCCATCGGTTCTCGAAGCCGACCGCTCCCATCTTTCGCCATCCTCTTGCCGCAGAGTGGCGAGGCCGGCAGACTGTAGACCCGCCGAGGAGCCTTCCGCCCATGAAAAACGCCCCCTTCCACACCGGCCGCCACTTTCTCCAGATCCCGGGGCCGACCAACGTCCCCGACCGCGTGTTGCAGGCGATCGCGATGCCGACGATCGACCACCGCGGCGCGGAATTTTCAACGCTCGGGCAAGAAGTCCTCGCGGGGATGAAGCGAATTTTCCGCACCGAAGGAAGCGTCGTCATCTACCCCTCCTCGGGCACCGGGGCGTGGGAAGCCTCGCTCGTCAACACGCTTTCCCCGGGCGAGCGCATTTTGATGTTCGAGACCGGGCAATTTGCGACGCTTTGGCGCAACATGGCCGTGCGTCTCGGGCTCGAGGTCGAGTTCGTTCCCGGCGATTGGCGCAGCGGAGTCGATCCGGGCGCCGTCGAAGAGCGGCTCGCGGCCGATCGCGGGCAGCGGCTCAAAGCCGTCTGCGTCGTCCATAACGAGACCTCGACCGGCGTGACGAGCCGGCTCTGCGAGATCCGAGACGCGATCGACCGGGCGCGGCATCCCGCTCTCTTCCTCGTCGATACCATCTCCTCGCTCGGCTCCATCGATTATCGGCATGACGAATGGGGGGTCGATGTCGCCGTCGGCTGCTCGCAGAAGGGGCTGATGCTGCCTCCGGGATTGGGTTTCAACGCCATCTCGAAAAAGGCTCTGGCCGCCGCCGAAAAGGCGCGTTTGCCGCGCTCCTATTGGGATTGGCAACCGATGCTCGCCGCGGGGAAAAGCGGCTTTTTCCCCCATACGCCCGCGACGAACCTGCTTTTCGGCCTGCACGAAGCGCAAAAGATGCTCCTCGACGAAGAGGGCCTCGAGGCGGTCTTCGCCCGCCACGCCCGGCACGCGGAGGCGACGCGACGGGCAGCCCGCGGATGGGGACTCGAGATTCTCGCTTCAAACCCGCGCGAATATTCGAATTCGCTGACGGCCGTCCTCGTTCCGGAGGGTGAGGACGCCGACCGCCTGCGAGGGATCATTCTCGACGCCTTCGATCTCTCGCTCGGCACCGGTCTCGGCAAGATGAAAGGCAGGATTTTCCGCATCGGCCATCTTGGTCACTTCAACGACCTGATGCTGCTCGGCACGCTTTCAGGTGTCGAAATGGGCCTTCATCGCGCCGGGATCTCGCACCGGCCGGGAGGGGTCGCCGCGGCGCTCGAATATCTGCGCGCGCCGGCGTCCGGGCCGCCGCCCGCGACGCCTTGACAGGATGCGGAAAAACCCCCCGTCATTCCGGGACGGCCCGTGAGGGCCGGGACCGGAAACCATGAACACAGGCCAAGCCATTGATTTCTCGGGGCTGTGTTTATGGATTCCGGGCTCGCGGCCTGCGACCGCGCCCCG
>JAKAOO010000030.1 GCA_021812165.1 Pseudomonadota bacterium
GAGTATCCGTTTAAAACGGATACTCCCCCTATCGCAATCGACCGCGATCCGGGGCTTCGCGCCGGCGCGCTCGGTTTTGCCGAATCCGTGATCATGGGCGTTGCCGGCAGCGCCCCCGCCTATAGCCTTGCGGCGAGCACCGCGACGCTCGTCGCGGCCGTCGGCGTGCTGGCGCCCGCGAGCCTTCTCTATTGCGGCCTCATCATGTTCGGCATCGCCTTTGCCTTCCGCCATCTGAACCGCGTCAGCGTCAATGCCGGCGCCTCTTATGCGTGGGTGGCGGCGATTTTCGGGCCCGCGCTTGGATTCTTTGCCGGATGGGCGCTCCTCATCAGTTCCGCCGTATTCATGGTTTCCGGCACGCTTCCCGCCGCCTCGGCGACGCTGAAGCTGTTGGCGCCGGAATTCGCCCGAAGCCAGGGCGCGGTGACGCTGGTGGCGGCCCTTTGGCTCGTCGCGATCGGCGCCGTCGTCGCTAAAGGGATCAAGCTCAGCAGCTACGTGCAGGTTCTGTTCACCCTCGTCGAAGTGGGTGTGCTCGCGCTCTTTTTCGCGCTTGCCGCGTTGGGTTTCGGCCCGCCGCCGGCGCATTCCGTCGCCGCCGCCTGGTTCACCGGCGCCGGCTTCACCCCGGCGCTGTTCGCGAGCGGCGCCGCGACCGCGCTCTTCGCCATAAGCGGCTGGGACGTCACCGCCAACCTCAACGAGGAAACCCGCGACGGCGCCCGCATCGCAGGGGTCGGCAGCATCGTTGCGGTAGCGATCGTCGTCCTCTTGCTCGTCGGCTTCAACGCCCTCTCGCTCCGGCTTTTGAGCGATGCGGAAATCGCCGACGCCGGCGTCAACATCGTCTCGGTCGTGGCGGGCAAGCTCATGCCGCATCCCTTCGACTATCTCGCGGTGGTCGCGGTCATGCTGAGCACGATCGGCACGCTCGAAACCTCGATCCTGCAATTCACCCGCACGCTCTTTTCCATGAGCCGCGACAAGGCCCTCAACCCCCGCTATGGGCGCCTGCACCCCGATTATCGCACGCCCTGGGTGGCGACGCTCTTGATCACCGGGATCGGCGTCGTCCTCTTGTTCGGGTCCTCGTATCTCGACGGCATCAAGACCGTCATCGCCGACACGATCAACGCCGTCGGTTTTCAGGTCGCCTTTTATTATGGGCTGACCGGGCTTGCCTGCGCGTGGTATTTCCGGGCGGAGGCGCGCAAAGGCATCGGCAAACTCGTTTTCCTCTTCCTCTGGCCTTTGCTCGGCGTCGCCTTCTGTTTTGCGGTAGTCGTCTACAGCGTGCCGAATTTCGATCTCACCACCAACCTCCTCGCTGCCGGCAGCATCGCGATCGGCATTGCCCCCTATGTCTGGAGCCGCCGGACGGCGCCCGGCCGTGCCGCGCCCGTCGGATAGCGGAAGCTCGGCGCGGCAAAAGCCGGGAGGGGAGGGGTCTTTCGCCCGGTGCTGATCGAGGCCCGACCGAAGCGTCGCCTGGGTTGTCGCTAACGCGAAGCACGAGAGCGGATCTTAACGGGGGCCGGCGCGATCGTAGCGCCGCCGAATCCGCCGGGGAGCCATTGTCGGACACAGACCCGACAAACTTTGTGTGCGCTTCCTCGGTCTGTTCGTAAGTCTTTGATTTTTATGGTGAGCCCGCCGGGATTCGAACCCGAGACCTACTGATTAAAAGTCAGTTGCTCTACCGGCTGAGCTACGGGCTCGCCGCGCCGCGACGAGGATAGGGGCCGCACCGCGCCCGGTCAACGGCCTCCGCCGGTTGGCCGTCGGCGCGCCCGCGGCTCGCGCTACGGTGCTTTGAGCCGGCGTTGCCTCGATTTTTACACGAATGCTACAAAATTTTACAGTTTGATCCGGAGATACCATCATGGCGTTACGCGCGGGGGCCTATAATCTTCCTAATCGAGCGACCGGGGAACCACCCGGTCGGAACGACGACGGGTATCGCGATGAACGATTTCGGTCGGCTTCTCGAAAAGGAAATCCCGCGTTTGCGCCGCTATGCGCGCGCGCTCACCCGGGACGCGGTCCGCGCCGACGACCTCGTGCAGAATTGTCTGCTGCGCGCGATCGCCAAGCAACATCTTTGGCAGCCCGGTACCGATCTCAGAGCGTGGCTCTTCGCCATTCTCCATAATCAACATGTCAACGACCTGCGCCGCTCGTTGCGCGAAGGGACCGATAACACCTTCGACGACATGGCCCCGCTCCTCACGGTGCCGGCGACAGCCACTCTCTCTCTGGAGCTGCGGGATCTCGAACGGGCGATCGCCCGCCTGCCGGCAGAGCAGCGGCAGGTGATCCTTCTCGTCGGCCTCGAAGGGATGCAGTACGAGGAGGTCGCCTCGATCCTGCGGGTGCCGATCGGCACGGTGCGCTCGCGCCTGTCGCGCGGCCGCGAGACGCTGCGCCGGCTCATGGATATCAAGGTCGAACCCGAACCGCCTGCCCGCAGACCGCAACCGGCAGCGGACGAGGCGCACGCCGGGCCGCGGGTCGGCCCTCCGCGGCGCGCCGCCTGAGCGCGGGGCGGAAGGCCGGGCGCTCTGCCCGGCCGCCCCGGTGAGCGCCCCCACGAAGGCGTTGCCGAACGCGCGGCATTGCACTAAAAGCCTGAAGCGTTTAAAGATTTGGCTCGGCGCTCCGCGCGGCATCGCGTCGCGAGGCGCCGCTGCGGGGCGTGGCTCAGCCTGGTAGAGCGCCTGCTTTGGGAGCAGGATGTCGGAGGTTCGAATCCTCTCGCCCCGACCATTTCTGGCCCCCGGCCTTGCGGAAAACGCGAGAGAGACGGGGGGTTTTCGGATCTTGGGGGCAAGAGAGGGATGGCGCGCGCACGCATCTTCCGGCCGGCAAAGACCGCCATGCAATCGGGACGGCGAGAGAAGCGCCAGTGGGTACTCGAATACGAGCCTTCGACGCCGCGCGTTCCCGACCCTCTGATGGGGTGGTCGAGCGCCGCCGACACGCTCAACGAGATCCGGCTCAAATTCGCGACGCGCGAGGAAGCGGTCGCTTTCGCACAGAAGCGCGGGATCGATTATGAGATCCTGCCACCCGAAGAGCCGATGATGAGGCCCAAAAGCTACGCCGACAATTTCCGTTACGACCGCGTGCGCACTTGACCGCGAAGGCTTCGTTCGCGAAGCTGCGGCTCTTGCGACCCCGTAGCTCAGCTGGATAGAGCACTCGCCTTCTAAGCAAGTGGTCGCAGGTTCGAGTCCTGCCGGGGTCGCCATCCCGATCGCCAAGCGTTGGGTTCTGAACCCGCGCCGCTGCCCCGCGTTCTTTCCGGTAGCGAGGATGCGACAAGTATCGCGAGGGAACGATGGCGATGCGCTGGGCGCGGCCGGGAACGGCGCTTTTTCTGATCCTCTTTTGCGTTGCGGCGTGCAGCCCGTCCGTCGCGATCGTCAAGCGGTCGCCGAACGCGGTCGCGCTGCGCTGGTATCAAGGAGAGGCGGGGAATGCGGCCGCGGGAGAGATCGCCGAACGCTATTGCCAATCCTCGCGAAGGGCTGCCACTCTCGTTTCGGTCGGCAGGCACGGGAGCATCGAGGTCGCCCGGTACCGCTGCCATCGAAGGGCTGGGCGCGTGCGCCTTCGACACACGGTAGGAGAGCGATGACGATCGGCGGAGCGCCGCGAGAGCGGAAACCGACCCTCTTCGAGACGGGCGCGGCGCCCGAAATCGAAGCGGCCTTCGCCCCCGAAACACGCGTCGAAACGGGCGTCCGTTGACCCGCAGAGAGCACTCAAAGGATGGCTGAAGAGACCGCTCTTCCTCGCGCCCTCACGCTCAGCGAAGGAGGCGAGATCCGGCGCCTGATGATCTTTTTCGCGGTTCTCTACGTCGTCGAAGGGCTGGGACAGACGGGCGGGCTCATCTCCCTGCCTCTGAGCTATTTCCTCAAAACGGTCGAAGGCTGGACGCCGCTTCAGGTCACCGCCTATTCGAGCATCTTCATTCTTCCCTGGATCATCAAGCCCGTCTTCGGGGTCGTCTCCGATTTCATCCCCCTCTTCGGGTACCGCCGAAAAGCCTATATCGTTCTCGCCAACGCCGCCGCCGCTCTCGCTTATTTCGCGATCCTGTGGCTGACGCGGCCGAGCGATCTCGCCAAAGCCCTCTTGTTCACCGCTTTCGGCATGGCGATTTCGAGCACTCTGGCCGGCGCGGTGCTGGTTGAAAACGGGCATAAATTTGATTCGAGCGACGCCTTCGTCAACCAGCAATGGCTGTGGTTCAGCATCGCGCAGTTGGCGGTCGGGCTTTTGGGCGGCGAGCTTGTCCAACATTTCTCGCCTGCCGCCGCTTTGCATGGAGCGGCCGCGATCATCGCCGTCTTCCCGATTGCCGCCGTTTTCGCTTCGCTTTACCTGGTCCAGGAGACACGCTCTCCCATAAACGTTGCCGAACTCAAAAGGACTTTTTCCGGGCTTCTCGCGGCGTTCAAAGGCAAGGAGCTGTGGATAATCGCGGTATTTCTTTTCCTCTATTATTTCAGCCCGGGATTCGGCACGCCTCTTTATTATTACATGACGGACAGTCTCAAATTTTCCCAACTTTACATCGGGATTTTGGGGACGATCGGTTCCGCCGGCTGGATCCTCGGTGCGCTTTTCTACCGTTGGTTCATGAAGGGCTTGTCGTCAAAGGTTCTCCTCAATCTGAGCATCCTCCTCGGGGTTCTCACCACGGTGGCGTTCATTTGGCTCAAAGGCGAGACCTCGGCGGCGATCATCAGTTTTGCGGCGGGGTCGGCCGGCGTCATCTCCTTTGTCGCGACGCTTTCGCTCGCTGCGGATTTCTGCCCCGAGCGCGCCGAGGGCTTTGTCTTTGCCGCGTTGATGTCGATCGTCAACCTGTCCTCGACCCTCTCCGGCAATCTCGGCTCCTATCTCTACGAGCATGCGTTTCGTAACCGCCTCAATCCTCTGATCCTCGTCTCCGCGGCCGCGACCGCACTCATCTTCGCCTTTGTGCCGATGCTGCGGCTGGGCGAGAAGCGCGCGGGAAGCCCGGCGCACGGCGCTTCTCTCAAAGACCCTCAGAGCCCGGAATGATCCCTTTCGGCAGCGCCGAGCAGTAGCGCGCGACCTCGCCCGGCGTCGTCAGCCACACTTCTTCGCGGTATTCGAGGATATGCCGCACGGCATCGCGAAACGCGCGCAGCCGAAAGGGCTGGCCGATGATGGAAGGGTGAAGAGAGAGCGCGAAGACGAGAGGGTATTTCTGCGACTGCTCCAGCATCTCGTCGAACTGGTCGACGATCATCTCGGCAAATTCGCGCCCGCTGCGGCGGCGAAAGACGATCGCCGGGGAATCGTCGATTTCGAGAGGGGAGGGGATCGAGAGGATCGGGCCCGAGCGCGTCTTCAGCCAGATCGGCTGGTCGTCGATCGGCCAGTCCATCACATAGCGGTATTGGGCCTCTTTCAAAAGATCGGGAGTGACCGCGCTCAGGGCGCGGTAGGGACCGAGCCAGCCTTCCGGGCGCCGTCCCGAAAGTCGGGAAAGGATCTCGGTGCATTCGGCGATGAGCCGCGCCTCGTCCTCTTCGCAAAGGGCGTCCCGGCGTTCGGAATTGGTGCCGCCGTGGCCGATATATTCGTCTCCCCGCGCATTCAGCCGCGTGACGATCTCCGGGCAGGATTCGAGTGCCGCCGAATTGACGGCGTGCGCGCCGGGCAGGCCGAACTCGTCGAGGAGGTCGAGATAATACCACAGCCCGACGCGGTTTCCGTAGTCGCGCGAAGAGTAGTTGCGCCGCTTCTGCGCCGAGGGGGCGCCCGTCGAGTCGCCGCCATACCCCGCACCGACGGCGAAAACTTCGATAGTGTTGCAGAAGAAGACGGCAAGCCGCGCTCCTCCCGGCCACTCGTATTGCGGGCGTTTCGGGATCGGCACATAGTCGTACCGGGTGTGGGCGGGAAGCTTCATCGACGGCGGCCTTAATGCTGACGTCACCTCGCGCAAGCGAGGCGCCATGGCCGCGCCGGAAACCTCAAACCTTGCCTATGAAGGACTAACGGGAATTCGTCATCCCGGGGCGCGGGCGCAGCCCGCAAGCCCGGGATCCAAGAACACCGGCCTCCAAACGCGTCGGAAAAGCCGGTGTTCATGGATTCCGGCCCTCCGCTGCGCTCCGGCCGGAATGACGGACTAGGTATCGGCACATTTCTTCAGACGCTCTTTGGCGGGAGTGACGGAAACAGGCTCAGCGGCCTTTGAAGATGGGTTTTCTCTTCTCCATGAAGGCGGTGCGGCCTTCGGTGTAGTCCTCGCTCGCAAAACATGCCTCGACGGCGCGCCGGCAAAGATCAAGATCGCGCCGGCTCTCGTCCTTCAAGGCTTCGCGCACGGCGATCTTGGCGGCGCGGATCGTCAATGGCGCGTTCGCCGCAATCATCGCGCAGGTCTCGCGAACGTGGCCTGCGAGCGCGCCGGCCGAGAGAACCGCGTTGACGAGCCCCATTCTCTGCGCCTCTTCGGCCGAGAACTGGCGCGCGGTGTAAAAGATCTCGCGCGCATAGGCGGGACCGACGAGATCGACGAGCTTTTTGATGCCGTCATAGCCATAGCCGAGGCCGAGCCTTGCCGCCGGGATGCCAAAACGCGAGCCCTCGGCGGCGAATCGGAGATCGCAGGCGAGCGCGGTGGCGACGCCGCCCCCCATGCAATAGCCGCGGATCATCGCGATCGTCGGCTTGGGGCAGTCTTCGATGCGCCGTCTCCCGCTTTCCGAGATGCGGTTATAGGCGGCCACCGCCTCTTGCGAAGCGCGTCTCTCGGCAAATTCGGAAATATCGGCGCCCGAAACGAACGCTTTTTCTCCGGCGCCCTCAAGGACGATGACGCGGACGCCCTCATCCCCTTCGAAATCGTCGAGGATCCGCGGCACCGCTTCCCACATCGCGAGCGAGACCGCGTTCCTGCGCTCCGGGTTGTTGAAAATGAGGCGGCCGATCGGGCCGTCCTTTTCGGCGATCATCTTTTCGGTCAAAAGCATGGCGGGGTCGTCACTCCGTTCCGGGCTGAGGTTCAGACAATTCCGCGGGCGCGCCAATCCTCGATCTCGGCTCTGCCGTAACCGAGTTCTTCGAGCACTTCCGCGGTGTGCTCGCCGAGATCAGGCGTCGCACGCGGCTTTTCGGGTTCTGGCGTCGCGGTCATGTTGATCGCTTGGCCGACGACCTTGATCGCCCCGAGGCGGGGGTGGTCGACGGGGCGCGCCATTTCGAGATGTTCGACTTGAGGATCGGCGAAAACCCGATCGATCGTATAGAGCGGCCCGCAGGGGACGCCGACCTCGTTCAAAAGCTCGATCCAATAAGCCGAAGGGCGCGTTTTCGTGATCTCGGCGATCTTGGCGTTGAGCGCCGCACGATTTTTCGAACGCCGGGGCCCGGTCGCGTAGTCGGGGTCTTCGAGGAGATGGCGGGCGTCGGCCGCCTCGCAAAACCGCTGCCACAAATTGGCGCCCGAGGCGGCGATGTTGATCTGACCGTCGGCGGTCGGGAAAAGCCCGGTCGGGATCCCGGTCGGGTGGTCGTTTCCGGCTTGCCCCGCGACTTCGCCCGAAATCAGCCAGCGCGCCGCCTGGAAATCGAGCATGAAGATCTGCGCTTCGAGAAGAGAGGTGTGCACCCACTGCCCCACTCCCGTCCGCTCGCGGTCGATGAGCGCCATCAGGATCGCTTGCGCCAAAAGCAATCCCGCGCAGAGATCGTCGATCGGAATGCCGACCCTGACCGGCCCCTGCCCCGGAAGCCCGGTGATCGACATGAGGCCGCCCATTCCTTGCGCGATCTGGTCCACCCCCGGGCGCTTCGCATAAGGCCCCGTCTGCCCGAAGCCCGAGATGCTGCCGTAGACGAGGCGCGGATTGACCTGTTTCAGCGACTCGTAATCGACGCCGAGACGGTATTTGACGCTCGAACGGAAATTCTCGACGACGACATCGGCGCGCTCGACGAGCTTCAGAAAGACCCGGAGGCCTTCCTCGGTCTTGAGATTGAGCGAGAGGCTTCTCTTGTTGCGATGGAGGTTCTGGAAGTCGAAGCCCTCGCGCCGGCTGTCGATGACGTCGCGGGAGAGCGCCGCGGGCGGCTCGACCTTGATCACCTTGGCGCCCCAATCGGCAAGCTGGCGCACCGCCGTCGGCCCGGCGCGCGCATGGCAGAGGTCGAGAACGGTAAAGCGGGCGAGAGGCAGCGCTCCCATGCTTACTCCCTTGAGGCTCGGCGAATGTGGGGCGCACTTTCCTATCGAAGACAAGGAAACGTCAACCCTGCCGGGGGACCAGGCTGCGAGGCTACCGGCTTTCGACCCCGAGTGCGCGGCGAAAGCGGAACCGCAAGAAGCCGCCGTCCCGCGGCGGCAAAACGCGCGGCGCCTCTTGCGCGAGGATCTTGACGCAGGCAAAAAGCGTGCCCTCGCGGCGCGGCAGAAGCCGGGCGAAGTCTCGAAGCGCCTTCTCGTCGGCGATGTCGAACGCCTTTTCGATGCCGCAGGCGCAAGCGACCGCGGCGAGCGAAGTCTTCTCTTCCGTGTGGCTCGCCTGCATCCCGGTCTCGCCGTAGCGCGCATTGTCGAAGACTGCGATCGCGAGGTTTTTGGGGGCGAGCGCGCCGATCGTGGCGAGGGCGGAAAGCCCCATCAGCATCTCGCCGTCGCCGGTTGCGACGAGAACCGGCCGCTCGGGGCGAGCGAGAGCAAGGCCGAGGCCGACCATCGCCGCGCCGCCCATCGCGCCCCAAAGATAAAAATTGCGCTCGTCATCGCCCGTGGCGGCGGCGTCCCAGCTCGTCGCGCCGAGCCCGGTGACGAGAAGAAGCGCGCCGCGGTTTTCGAGAAGAAGCCGCATCGCGGCGCGGCGGTCGCGGCCGGCTTCGCTCGCCATGTCGGGCACTCCTCTCAACACCCCATTGCATAGGCCGGGCGGCGGGGATCGGCGCCCGCCTCGAGGACGCCGCGGCGGCGGTCGGCGAGGATCGCGCACACCGCGCCGGCGCGCCATTCGAACTCGGGCCAAAGGCTCACCCGGTGGCCGCGCCGTTCGAGTTCTTGAGCGACCGCTTCGGGGATGCGGCGTTCGAGAGTGAGACGCCCCGGATAATAATCGAAAGGCGCGAAAGAAGAGGGAAAGCTGTAGCTCGCAAAGCGCGGCGCTTCGACCGCCGCCTGCACGTCGGCGCCGAAGACGAAGAGGTTCAGGAGGACCTGCAGCATCGCCTGGATCTGAACGTCGCCGCCCGGCGTCCCGAAAGGCAAGAAGCGCTCGCCGCCCGCGATTGCGAGCGCCGGGTTCGGCGTGAGACGCGGCCTTTTCCCCGGCGCGACTCCCGAAGCATGGCGCGGGTCCGGGCGCGATTGCGAACCGCGAGAGGAGGGGACGAGCCCCGTTCCCGGAACCACCGGCGCGGTCGAGGAGCCGTCGCTCGGAGTCGCCGAAAAGAGATTTCCGAACCGGTCGGCGACCGCGACATAGGAGGTGTCGGGTTCGGGCGACGGGCGCTGTCCTGAGCCTGGCGAAGGATCGCCCTTGCTCGGCGCAAAAGCGCGGCCGCCGCGCCCGAGCGCCCCCGGAGGCGGCATCTCGGGAAAGGCGCGATCGGCGCGGATGAGCCGGCGCCGTTCAGCCGCATATTGCGGCGAGAGGAGAGCGGCAAGCGGCACCTCGACGAAAGCCGGGTCGCCCAAATAGGCCTCGCGATCGGCAAAGGCGAGCTTCAAGGCTTCGGCAAGGGTGTGGATGTAATCGGCGCCGTTGTGCCCGAGCGCCTTGAGGTCGATGCCTTCGAGGATGGCGAGCGCCTCCAGAAGCGTCGGCCCCTGGCACCAGGCGCCGCAAGTGAAGACTTCGAGATCGCCGAAGCGGCGCCTCGCGGGCGGGAGGATCGGCGAGCGGTAGGCTTCGAGGTCTTCCGCGGAAAGAAGCCCGCCTTCCTCTTTCATGAAGCGGAGGATCTTTTGTGCGATGTCGCCGCGGTAAAACGCCGCCCGCGCGGCCTCTAAACCGGCCTCGCGACCGCGCGCCGACGCCGCGCGCTCTTCCTCGGCCATGTATTGGAGCGAGGAGGCCAGATCCTTTTGGCGGAAGATTTCGCCGGCCTCCGGCGGCCGTCCGCCCGGCAGGTAGATCGCCGCACTCGAAGGCCAGCGGGCGTGGTCCGCGGCATGATTTTTGAGGCTCTCGGCCATCAAGGGATACATCGGGAAGCCGTCGCGGGCGCAGCGGATCGCCGCTGCGGCGACCTCGCGGAAGCCCATCGTCCCATAATGCTTGAGGGCGGTGATCCAGGCGTCGGGAGCGGCGGGGACGACGGTGCGCAAAACCCCTTCCGGGATCCTGCCTTGATGCTCGCGCATGAAGAAATCGGGATCGAGCGATTTGGGCCAAGGGCCGAGCCCGGCGATCGTCGCCACCTCTCGCCGATCGGCGAGGTAGATCATGATCGGCGCCACCCCGGCGACGTTGACGAGGTCGCTTTGCAAGACGCCGAGCGCGATCCCCGCGGCGCAACCGGCGTCGATCGCGTTCCCTCCGGCTTCGAGAATGGCGAAACCGGCGGCGGCGGCGAGATAGTGCCCTGCCGAGATGGCGTGGCGGGTGACGGCGATCGTCGGCCGATGCGGAAACGCGTCTTTCATGAGGATCCTCCCAGCGGGGCGCCGCCGGGGCACTCTACGCCTTGCTTTCGGCGGGCTGAAGAGCCGGGACGCGGGCCGTGATCAGCTTCAAGAGATCGGCGACGACAAAACGCGTTTCGAGGAGTTCGAGCCCGGCCTTGCCGAGAAGCCGTTCGGTGCCCCGATCGAAACTCGCGCCGTAAAGGGCGGCGATCCATGGCGCCCAAACGCGCGTGAGGAGGCGCCGGCCGCGACCCGCAGGGCGCACATATTCGAGGAGCCGGATCTCGCCGCCGGGCGCGAGGACGCGTCGCAGCTCCTTGAGCGCCGGCACCTGCAAGGCATCGGGAAGCACACAGAAAAGAAATGTCGCGACCGCGGCGTCGAAAGAGCGGTCGGGAAAATCGAGTCGGGTCACGTCCATCTGCCTGAGCTCGACCGGCGCGGCGGCGAGCGACAATCGCCGCTCGGCCCGGCTCAGCATCGCGGGACTGAAATCGATCGCGACGACCCTGGCGCCCGGCGGATAAAAGGGAAAATTGCGCCCGGTGCCGACCCCCGCCTCCAGGATCCGCCCCGAGAGGCCCGCGAAGAGAAGCGGCCGAATCCGCCGATAGCGGCTCACTTCGAAAGGCAGGTCGAGCAGGTCGTAAAAAAGCGCGACCCGCTGATATTTTTGCCAGTTGGGTGGTGTCATCAGGCCCGCTTTTCGATGTGCGATGGCAAGAATTTACGCGCTTTGCCCGCAAATCGCAACGCTCGCCCATTTCCTCCGGCCGCTGCGGCGCATAAAGTTTCCCCGGCAAAGGGAACAGCGGGAAAGGAGCGGGGATGAGCGCCCTTCGAGAGCGTCGGGAGAGCGCCTATGATCTTCTCATCAGGAACGGCCGCGTAGCGACGGCCGCCGACACGACGCTTTGCGACATCGGCGTGAAGGGCGGCCGGATCGCGGCGCTCGGCCGCGGCCTCGAAGGCGCGGCGCGCGAAATCGACGCGTCGGGAAAGCTCGTCTTGCCGGGCGGCATCGACAGCCATTGCCATATCGAGCAGCTCTCCTCGGCCGGGGTCGTCTCGGCCGATGATTTTGAGAGCGCCACGGTCGCGGCCGCCTTTGGCGGTACGACCACGGTCATCCCTTTCGCCGCCCAGCATCGGGGGCAGTCCCTGCGGCGCGTCGTCGCGGAGTATCACGAGGCCGCAAGGCCGAAGGCGGTCATCGATTACGCCTTCCACCTCATCATCTCGGACCCCTCGCCCGAAGTCTTGGGGCAGGAACTTCCGGCGCTCATCGCCGACGGCTACACCTCGTTCAAGGTCTATATGACCTACGACCGCTTGAAGCTCGACGACCGGCAGATGCTCGACATCTTCGCCGTGGCGCGGCGCGAGGGCGCGCTCGTCATGGTGCACGCCGAAAATCACGACATGATCGGTTGGCTCAGGGACCGCCTCCTCGATCGCGGGCTCGTCGCGCCGCGCTACCATGCGCTCGCCCATGCGGCCCTTGCCGAAGGCGAGGCGACAGGGCGCGCGGTGAGCCTCGGCGCCCTTCTCGATGTGCCGGTCCTCATCGTTCACGTTTCGACGGGCGAGGCGATAGAGGCGATCCGCAGCGCGCAAACGAAGGGTCTCAAAGTCTATGGCGAGACCTGCCCGCAATATCTCTTTTTGACGGCTGAAGACATCGAGAAGCCGGGCCTCGAAGGCGCCAAATTCTGCTGCAGCCCGCCGCCGCGCGACACGCACGCGCAAGAGGCGGTCTGGCGCGGGCTCCAAAACGGCACCTTCCAGGTTTTCTCTTCCGATCACGCCCCCTATCGCTTCGACGCCTCGGGGAAGCTGCCGAAAGGCGATGCGACGCGCTTCGACGAGATCGCGAATGGGATTCCCGGGATCGAGCTCAGGCTTCCTTTGCTCTTTTCCGAAGGGGTGGGCAAAGGGCGGATCGACCTCAACGCCTTTGTCGCTCTCGCCGCCACCAACCATGCGAAGCTTTACGGGCTTTATCCGAGGAAGGGCACGATCGCCGTCGGCAGCGACGCCGACATCGCGATCTGGGACCCCGAGCGCGCGGTGACCGTCAACGCGGCGATGCTGCACGACAATACCGGCTACACGCCTTACGAAGGCCGCCCTCTCAAAGGCTGGCCCGTCACCGTTCTCTCCCGCGGCCGCATCGTCGTCGAGGAGGGGAAGCTCTTGGCCGCGCGCGGCAGCGGCGAGTTTCTCCCCTGCGCGCTCTCCGACGCCGCGCGCCCTCTCGGCCGCCTGCAGCCCGAACTTCTCTTTGCCGCCCGCGCCGGAAACCCCCTCGTCTGAACGGGCGGGGAGGCGCGGTGCAGGGCGGAAAAGCCCGGCGCGAGCGGGGGGCATTCCGCCACCATAAGGCGTTCCTCGCGAAGGGTGTTGACGGCAGGGGTGGCGGCTCGCTTTAGTGCCGCGATCGCTGGCAACGCGTCCGAGGATGCTCTGATGGCCGCACAGAATTTCGCCGGGGTTCTGGTCCCCGTGTTGACGCCGTTTACCGCCGAAGGCGAGCCGGACGCCCGGCGCCATGCCGCGTTTTGCCGCTGGCTCCTCGATGAGGGCGCGGCCGGGCTCGCGATTTTCGGCACGACGAGCGAGGCGAATTCGCTCTCGCCTACGGAACGCATGAAGCTCCTCGATCGCCTGATCGAGGCGGGCATACCGGCGGCAAAGCTGATGCCGGGAACGGGCGCCTGCGCGCTGACCGACGCCGCCGATCTCGTCCGCCATGCCGTCGGCCACGGCTGCGGCGGCGTCCTGATGCTGCCGCCCTTTTATTACAAGGGCGTCCCTGACGACGGGATCTTTGCCTTCATCTCGCGGGTCATCGAGAAGGTCGGCTCGCCCGCGCTCCGGATGTACCTCTATCACATCCCGCCCGTCGCCGTTATCGGCTACTCGCTCGATCTCGTCGGACGCTTCATCAAGGCGTACCCGCAGACCGTCGTCGGCCTCAAAGACAGTTCGGGAGATTGGAACAACACGGCGGCGCTTCTCGAACGCTATCCCGGCTTTGCAATCTTCCCAGGCTCCGAGATCTTCCTCCTCGAGGGGCTCCGGCACGGCGCCGCCGGCACCATCACGGCGACCGGAAACATCAATACGGGCGGCATCCGAAAGCTCTATGACGATTGGCAGAAGCCCGAAGCCGATGCCTTGCAGGCCGAGATCACGCGGATGCGGAAAGTGCTGCAGGGCTATACGGTGATCCCCGCCCTAAAGCGCGTCATCGCGCATTTCTGGCGCGATCCCGGCTGGGCCGCGGTGCGCCCGCCTTTGATGCCGCTCGACGAGGCGCAATCGGCAAGGCTCCTTTCCGATCTCGAACGGATCGGCTTCCGGCTCGGCGCGCGCAGCAAGGCCGAGGCTGCTTGAGAGCGGCCAAGGCGCGGAGAGCGCCTTCGGCGCAGCGCGCGGCGTTTTACGAGGAGATCGCGCCCTACAGCCTGGCGCCGCTCTGGGAGCGGCTCTCGGCGCTCGTCACTGCGGAGCCGCAAACGCCCTGCCGCCCTCATCTCTGGCGTTACGACGAAGAGGTGCGACCGCGACTCATGGAAGCGGGAACGCTCATCACCGCGCAAGAGGCGGTGCGCCGCGTTCTCATCCTCGAAAATCCGGGGCTCGCCGGAAAATCCGCGGTCACGCATTCGCTCTTCGCCGGCTTGCAGCTGATCCTGCCGGGCGAGGTCGCCCCCGCCCACCGGCACACGCAGTCGGCGCTGCGCTTTATCGTCGAGGGCGAAGGCGCCTATACCGCGGTCGATGGCGAGCGCACGGTGATGCGCCCCGGCGATTTCATCATCACGCCCTCCTGGACCTGGCACGACCACGGCAATGAGAGCGGCGAGCCGGTAGTGTGGCTCGACGGGCTCGATATCCCTATCGTTCGCCTTTTGGACGCGAGCTTTGCCGAGCCGGGTGCGGCCGAAAGCCAAAGCGTGAGCCGAGCGGAAGGCGACAGCGCCGCGCGCTTTGCGAACAATCTCCTCCCGGTCGATTGGCGGCCGCAGCGCCCGACCTCGCCCATTTTCAACTATCCCTATGCCCGCTCGCGGGATTCGCTCTGCGTGCTGGCGAGGAACGGAGACCCCGATCCCTGCCACGGCTACAAGCTTCGCTATGTCAATCCGGCGAGCGGCGATTTCGCAATGCCGACGATCGGCACCTTCATCCAGGCTCTGCCGCGCGGGTTCGCGACCCGGCCCTATCGTTCGACCGACGGCACCGTGTTCGTCGCGGTCGAGGGCAGAGGCGAGAGCCGGGTCGGCGACGCCCTTTTCTCCTGGAAACCGCGCGACATCTTCGTCGTTCCGAGCTGGATGGCGGTCTCTCACAAGGCCGAGGAGGAAGCGGTGCTTTTCAGCTTTTCCGACCGGCCGGTCCAGGAAAAGCTCGGGCTTTGGCGCGAGGCGCGCGGCAACGCCTCATAAACGTGCTCAGCCGAAATAATGCGGCAGATCGGAAAAGGGCGGATAGTTCCGGTCTTTTTCCGATAGAAGGGCGCGGTCCGCGCCGATGGGCCATGCGATGCCGAGGGCGGGGTCGTTCCAGAGAAGGCCGCGCTCCTGCTCCGGCGAATAATAGCGCGTCACCTTGTAGAGGACGTGGCTGTTGGGTTCGAGCGTGCAGAAGCCGTGGGCGAAGCCTTCCGGGAGAAAGATCTGGTTCCACTCCGCCGCCGAAAGCCGGATCGCGACGTGACGGCCGAAGCTCGGCGAATGCGGGCGCAGATCGACGGCGACATCGAGAACGGCTCCGGCAGCGACGCGCACGAGCTTTGCCTGCGCGGCGGGCGGGACCTGGAAATGAAGCCCGCGAACCGTCCCGCTGTCGGCCGAAAAGGAATGGTTGTCCTGGACGAAATGCGCCGCGATCCCGAGAGCCTTCAGCGCATCGTCGCGGAACACTTCGGAGAAAAAGCCGCGCGCGTCGCCGTGCCGTACCGGATGCAGGACGAGGACTCCTTCGATTTCGGTTCGGGTGATTTGCATGTTCACCGATCGCAGGATCGATA
This sequence comes from Pseudomonadota bacterium, assembly GCA_021812165.1. GTDB lineage: Bacteria > Pseudomonadota > Alphaproteobacteria > ATCC43930 > CGMCC-115725 > AP-15. The sequence continues at coordinate 15,693 of JAKAOO010000030.1, forward strand.
GAGCCGTGTCATTGCGAGCGAAGCGAAGCAATCTCGCTGCTTCGCGATCCCCTTGCCGGACGAGATTGCTTCGTTGCTTCGCTCCTCGCAATGACGGCCGTTGTCCGCCTCAGCCATGGAACAGGTTGAGCGCCGAGCCTTTGCGGAACCATTCGAGCTGGGAGGCGCCAAAGCTGTGGTCGAGAAAAATCGTCTCCCTCGTTCCGTCCCGATGCTCGATCCGGCACTCGACCGGCTTTGCGGGCGCCAGGTCTTTTAGGCCCAAAAGGCTCAAGCGGTCGTCGGCGCGGATGCGATCGTAATCCGCGCGGTCTTTGAAGGTCAGCGCCAAAAGACCCTGTTTCTTCAAGTTCGACTCGTGGATGCGGGCAAAGCTGCGGGCGATGACCGCGGCCCCGCCGAGGAGGCGCGGGCTGAGCGCGGCGTGCTCGCGGCTCGATCCTTCGCCGTAATTGTCGTCGCCGATCACGACCCAGCGCAGGCCTTGCGCCTTGTAATGGCGGGCGATCTTGGCGATCGGCTGCGCCGCTTCTCCCGAGAGCACGTCAATTCCCGTTCCGGCCTCGCCGTTAAACGCATTCGTCGCGCCCATGAACATGTTGTCGCTGAACTTTTCGAGATGGCCGCGATAGCGGAGCCAATAGCCGGCCGGCGAGATGTGGTCGGTCGTCGTCTTGCCCTTGGTCTTGATGAGAACGGGCATATCGAGGAGGTCTTTGCCGTCCCAAGCCGGCCACGGCTTCATGAGCTGCAGGCGCTCGCTCTTGGGATCGACCGCAAGCGTGACCCCGCTGCCGTCCTCGGGAGGCGCGACATAGGCCGCATGGCCGCGCTCGAAACCCTTTGCCGGCACCTCGGGCGCGGGCTTCGGCGCCTCCAGGCGGAACGGTTTGCCGTCGGCGCCTTCGAGCGTGTCGGTCAGCGGGTTGAAGGAAAGCCGGCCGCCGAGCGCCAGCGCCGTCACGATCTCCGGGCTGCCGATAAAGTTCATCGTCGTCGCCGCCCCGTCATTGCGGCGCGGGAAGTTGCGGTTGTAGGAGGTGACGATCGTATTGGGCTCGGCGTTCTCCGAGGCGGCGCGCCGCCATTGGCCGATGCACGGCCCGCAGGCGTTGGCAAGAACGGTGGCGCCGATGGCTTCGAGCGAGGCCATCTGGCCGTCGCGCTCGATCGTCGCGCGAACCTGCTCGGAACCCGGGGTCACGAGAAAGGGCAGGGCGGCGTTGAGGCCGCGGGCGCGGGCCTCATCGGCGACTTCGGCGGCGCGGCTCATGTCCTCGTAGGAAGAGTTGGTGCAGCTGCCGATGAGCGCGTCGGAGATCTTGTCGATGAAGCCGTTTTTCGGATCTCGGACCTCGGCGGCGAGCTTCGAGATCGGCCGCGCGCGGTCGGGAGAGTGAGGCCCGACGATGTGAGGTTCGAGTCTTGAAAGATCGAGCTCGACGACGCGGTCGTAAACCCGGGCGGGATCGGCTTCGGCCTCGTGATCCGGTTCGAGAAGCGCCATGTTCTTTTGGACGAGCGGCACGAGAGCGCTGCGCCCGGTCGCCTTCAGATACGTGATCATCCGCTCGTCGGCGGAAAACATCGAGGTCGTGGCCCCGAGTTCGGCGCCCATATTGGTGATCGTGGCCTTCCCGGTGGCGCTGATCGTGCGCGCGCCGGGACCGATGTATTCGACGATCGCGTTGGTGCCGCCGGAAACAGTGAGCGCGCCCGCAACGAAGAGGATGACGTCTTTGGGAGCTGTCCAGCCGCCGAGCTTGCCGGTCAGATAGACGGCGATGCGGCGGGGATAAAGCACCTCCCACGGCAAGCCGGCGATCACTTCGACGGCGTCCGCTCCGCCGACGCCGACTGCGCAGGCGCCGAGCCCTCCGGCGTTCGGGGTGTGCGAATCCGTGCCGATGAGGAGAGCGCCGGGGAAGGCGTAGTTTTCGAGTACGACCTGATGGATGATGCCGGCGCCCGGACCCCAAAACCCGGCGCCGAACTTCTGCGCGGCCGAACGCAGAAAATCATAGACCTCCTTGTTTTCGGCGAGCGATTCGGCGAGATCGGAGACGCCGTCCCGGCGGGCCTGGATGAGATGGTCGCAGTGGATCGTCGTCGGCACCGCAACCCGGCTTCTCCGGGTCTGCATGAATTGCAGCATCCCCGTCTGCCCCAGCACATCCTGGAAGACGACGCGATCGGGACGCAGGAAGAGATAGCTTTTGCCGGGTTCGAGCTCCTGGCGCTCGGGATCGTCGAGGTGGCCCAAAAGGACCTTTTCCGAAAGACACAGAGGCCGCCCGAGACGGCGGCGCACCGCCTCGAGGGCGTGCGCCATCCGCTCATACATTGCCGCCGCCATCTCGGGGGTTGTTTCGACCGAAACCATGGGAGGTGCCTTTCCGGGTAGGTGCGCCGACAGCTTACTTATTCGACACGCGATTCGTCTGCCGGATCAAAGACCCAGCCGACGCATAAGTAAACCGTCACCCGATCCTTAGCAGGATGCGGAAAAACCCCCGAACGTCGTCATTCCGGGGCGCGGTCGCAGGCCGCGAGCCCGGAATCCATAAACACAGACCCGAGAAATCAATGGCTTGGCCTGTGTTCATGGTTTCCGGGCCCGGCCCTCACGGGCCGTCCCGGAATGACGGGGGGTTTTTCCGCATCGTGTTAGATGGCGTCGAGCTGCCACGCCACGTCGTTGGCGATGCCGCGCAGGTACCCCGCGTCGGCCTCGCCGACGAGAATATAGATGCGGCCCTGGTGCCGCCAATAAAGGAGGTTGACGTTCTGGCGGCGATCGAAGGTCGGCAGGATGTCGGGCGCTTTCGAGGAGCCGATAAAGAGGGTGACGGGCCCCATCGCCTTGTTCTTGTTGGTGTAGACGATCTGCGCGGCCGGCCGGCCCGCAACCACCACGAGACGGGCGCCGCGGAAATCGAGGCCCCAAGGCTTGAGGTTCGGCAGGCGCAGGGCTTGGGGCAGGCTGCGGCTGATTTTCTGCAAGGCCGCGCTGACATCGCCGGTCGCCGGAACGTCGATGAGGGCGTTGTCGCCGTCCCGCGCGAAGAGCTTGAAATAACCGGCGGCCGTATCGAGCCAGGCAACCGTCGGTGCGGAAGCGCTGGCGGAGGCGTTGCCCGGGCTCGCGGCAAATTGCCACGCATCGTGATAACGGACGGCGCCGCCGCCGATCACGAGGCCGAAGAGCGCGGCGGCCGCGGGCAGAGCGATCCGCCGCGACCACTCCGCCGCCCATTGCGGTTTCCGCTCCCGCGTCTTGAACGCCAGAATTTGCGCCTCGGGGCGCAGGGTTTCGCCGCGTGCGGCCGCCATGAGGCGCTCGGGGATCGGCTCATGCGCCGCCTCGTCGAAGGCGTGGCGCAAAAGCTCCGCGCTCTCGGCAAGGGCCGCAAGCCTTTCGCGAGCGGCGGGATCGCTTTCGAGCCAAGCCTCGATTTCGCGCCGCTCTGCGATCTCGAGTTCGCCGTCGAGATAAGCGACGAGACGCTCGTCACCGCGCGTTTCCATGGCTCTTTCCTCTACCCCTCCCCGTTTGCCGCGGGCGCCGCGCCGGGCGCTCCGGTGACGAGTTCGCCCGAGGGGGCGAAGCGACCGGAAAACCCGCGGGCTCCCGCTTTATCTTCGAGCGCCGCCTGCAAGGCTACGCGCGCCCGCGCGAGGCGGCTCATGATCGTGCCCAGCGGCACTCCCGCCACCTCCGCCGCTTCTCTGTAGCTGAGGCCGTCCACGGTCACCAGCATCAACGTCGCGCGATGATCACGCGAGAGGGTCGCGAAGGCTCCCCGCACCTCTTCGAGCGCCAACCGCGCCTCGATGCGGCGCACCGGCTCGTCGGAGCCGAGCCGCTCCTCGGCGATCTCGCTTTCCTCTCTGCGGATCTCGCGAGCGCGGATCTGATCGATCCAGATGGTTTGCACGATGCGGAACATCCAGCTGTCAAACCGCGTGCCTTCTTCGAACTGATGTGCGCGCGTCAACGCTCTTTCACACGCCGCCTGTACCAGATCATCGGCGTCGGCGGGCGTGCGGGTGAGACCGCGCGCGAACCGCCGCAAACGCGGCAGGAGTGCAATCAACTGGTCGCCGAACCGCCGGCGCACCGCCGATTCGTCGGCGATGAGCGGCTGGGGCCTTTGCGCCAAGTTCTGCCCTTGTGACAACGAACCTCCTATGGGCTTATTCCGGAGGATGAGAAAAGCCGCCACGCTCCCCTCGCGTCTGCCTATAGGCTCTCGCGGCGAGACGCGCGCGGACGAGAGCGACGCAGCCCAAAACGAAGCCTATCACTCTGCGACAATACGGCGAAAGCGAGACGGCTTTTCTTCACGATCCCGCCCAGACCCGCCTTTTGTGCATATGCCTTTTGCCGCACCGCAAGCCGTTGACCCTTCACAAACACTTTTTGCCGGAGCATTGTTCGCGCGCGTTTCGGCATGGGAACAGCCCACGCATGAAGGTGGCCATCGTCAAGGAAAGGCGGGCGCTCGAACGCCGCGTGGCGGCGACCCCCGAGACCGTCAAGCGCCTTCTCGGCTTGAAGCTCGAGGTCGTGGTCGAAAGCGGCGCCGGCGCCGGCGCTTTCTTTGGCGATGACGCTTACGCCGAAAGCGGGGCGAGGATTGCCCGTGACGAAGAGGCGGCGCTCGGCGAAGCCGATGTCGTCCTCAAGGTGCAGCGCCCGCTCTTGGACGAAGGGGGGATCGACGAGCTTTCGTCGATTCGCTCCGGCACGGTCCTCATCGGCCTGTTGCAGCCTCTCGAACGCGCCGCCCAGATCGAGGCCTATGCCCGCCATGGCGTGATCGCCTTTGCCATGGAGCTGATCCCGCGGATCACCCGGGCGCAGACGATGGACGTCCTCTCGTCCCAGGCCAACCTTGCCGGCTATCGCGCCGTTCTCGAAGCGGCCACGGAGTTCGACCGCGCCTTGCCGATGATGATGACCGCCGCGGGGACGATCAAGGCGGCGCGAGTGCTCGTCATGGGCGCCGGCGTTGCCGGCTTGCAAGCGATCGCCACGGCGCGCCGCCTCGGCGCGATCGTCTCGGCGACCGATGTGCGGGCGGCGGCGAAAGAGCAGGTCGAAAGCCTCGGCGCCAGCTTTCTGAGCGTCGATGAGGCGGCGCAAAAAGCGGCGGAGACGGCGGGCGGTTATGCGCGCGAAATGGGCGAAGACTACGCGCGCCGGCAGCAGGAGCTGGTCACGGAAACCTTGAGAAAGACCGATATCGTGATCTGCACCGCGCTCATTCCCGGAAGGAAGGCGCCGCTCCTCATCACCGAACCGATGCTCGGCGTGCTTGCGCCGGGATCGGTCGTCGTCGATCTCGCCGTCGAAGCGGGCGGCAATGTCGCAGGCAGCCGACCGGGCGAGATCGTCACCACCGCGAACGGGGTCAAGATCATCGGCCATCCCAATCTTCCCGCCCACATTGCCGCCGATGCGAGCCGGCTTTACGCCCGCAACCTCCTCTCGTTCCTGACGCTTCTCGTCGACGGCGAAGGCAAGCTCAAGATCGACACTGCGGACGAGATCGTGAAGGCCGCGCTTCTGACCCGGGACGGCGCGGTGGTAAACCCCGTGCTCGCCAAATCCCCCGCGCCGGTGAGCTGAAGGAAAAGAGATGACCGATCCCGTCAATTCGGCGGGCGGGGTGAGCCCGCTCGCCGGTCATCTCGGAACCCTCGCTCATGGGCTCGCGCAGACGGCGACGGCTGCGCCTTTCGTCTACGAGTTCACCGTTTTCGTGCTCGCGGTTTTCGTCGGTTACCATGTGGTGTGGCGGGTAACGCCGGCTCTGCACTCGCCGCTTCTCTCCGTCACCAACGCGATTTCGAGCGTCATCGTCGTCGGTGCTCTGATCGCCGCCGGGCCCTTCGGCCTCAGCTTTGCCAAAGTCATGGGCCTTTTGGCGGTGACGCTCGCCTCCGTCAATATCTTTGGCGGATTTATCATCACCCAGAGAATGCTTCAGATGTACCACAAGAAAAAGAAGTGACGGTGAGCGAGACCCTTTCCGCCTATCTCTATCTCCTCTCCGCGGTCCTCTTCATTCTGGCGCTTCGCGGCTTGTCGTCGCCGGAAAGCGCTCGAGCCGGCAACCTCTTCGGCATTGCCGGCATGGTGATCGCGGTGGTGACGACGGCGCTGATGCCGCAGGTGGTGAGCTATCCCCTCATCATTGCCGGGGTTGTGATCGGCGGCGCCATCGGCACCCTTGTCGCATTGCGCATCAACATGACGGCGCTGCCGCAGCTTGTCGCGGCATTCCACAGCCTCGTCGGCCTCGCCGCGGTCTTCATCGCAACCGCCGCCTTCTCCTCGCCCCAATCCTACGGGATCGGCGTCCCCGGCGCGATCCACACCGAAAGCCTTATCGAAATGGCGCTCGGGATGGCCATTGGGGCGATCACCTTTACCGGCTCGGTCGTCGCCTTTGCCAAGCTGCAGGGCATCGTATCGGGAAAGCCGGTCGTCTTCCGGTTGCAGCATCCCTTGAACGCCGTCCTTGGCATCATCGTGTTCGTGTTGATGGGGGTCTTCGTCGCAACCGAGGCGAGGGCGGCATTCGCGCTCATCGTCTTCTTGTCGCTGGCGCTCGGCTTTTTGCTCATCATTCCCATCGGCGGCGCCGATATGCCGGTCGTCATCTCGATGCTCAACTCGTATTCGGGGTGGGCGGCCTGCGGCATCGGCTTCACCCTTTCGAACAGCCTCCTCATCGTGACGGGGGCTCTCGTCGGCTCCTCCGGCGCCATCCTCAGCTATATCATGTGCAAAGGGATGAACCGCTCGATCTTCAACGTGATTCTGGGCGGTTTCGGGACCGAAGGCAGCGTCGCGCTCCGGGCGGGCCTCGCCGACCGCCCGGTCAAGTCCGGCAGCGCCGAAGACGCGGCGTTCATCCTCGAAAATGCGAGTTCGGTCATCATCGTGCCCGGCTACGGGATGGCGGTGGCGCAGGCTCAGCATGCTCTCAGAGAGATGGCGGATACGCTCAAAAAGCGCGACATTACCGTCCGCTACGCGATCCACCCGGTAGCCGGGCGCATGCCCGGGCACATGAATGTCCTGCTCGCCGAGGCCAACGTTCCTTATGACGAGGTCTTCGAACTCGACGAGATCAACCGCGATTTCGCCTCGACCGACATCGCGTTTGTGATCGGGGCCAACGACGTCACCAACCCCGCCGCCAAAAACGATCCCAGCTCGCCGATCTACGGGATGCCGATCCTCGAGGTCGAGCGCGCCAAAACCGTGCTTTTCGTCAAGCGTTCGATGGCAACCGGCTATGCCGGCGTCCAAAACGAGCTGTTTTACAGCGACAACACGATGATGCTCTTCGGCGACGCCAAGAAGATGTGCGAAGAGATCATCAGGGCGCTCGGTTAAAGAGTGAGCGCGGCCGCAAAGCCGATTATCGGCGCAATAGGCTGGTGGGTAAGAAGCTGGTCGATTGGCCGGGGCGGCTCCCGCCGAGTTTGCTTCCCGCCGGAACGCCCGCAGGGCGGCCGTCCGGGGGTCGCAATGACACTTGACTCCTTGTCATTGCGAGGAGCCCACGGGTCCGCGCTTCGCGCGGCCCGAGGATAAACTGCGCGACGAAGCAATCTCGGTGCGGCGGGCGACAACGGGCTCCATCCGTTGGCTCTGACCACTAGAAGGCGCGCCTGCGTCACGCCGTCGGCTATCCTCCAGGGCGATGTCGCCGCGCCACAGGTTTGAGAGGTGATGGCCGAGCCTCGGTCCTTCTCTTTTGAAGAGCAAGGTCTCTCCGAAACCGAGGCGTCCTTGCGCCTCTCGCGCGAGGGCCCCAACGAATTGCCGGGGGCAAGGCGCCGCTCGCTCCCACGCATGGCCGCCGAGGTCCTGCGCGAACCGATGTTCGCGCTGCTTCTCGCGGCCGTTGCCGTCTATCTCGCCCTCGGCAATCCGAAAGAGGCGATCCTCCTCGCGCTTTTCGCGACGACTTCGGTGTCGATCGCCGTCGTCCAGGAAGCGCGCAGCGAGCGCGTGCTCGAAAGCCTCAAGGACCTCTCGAGCCCACGCGCTCTCGTCATCCGCGAGGGTGTCGAGCGGCGGATCGCCGGCCGCGAAGTCGTGCGCGGCGACATCATCGTCCTCGGGGAAGGCGATCGCGTTCCGGCCGACGCCTTCCTCCTCTCTGCGCACGATCTCGAACTCGACGAGTCGCTGCTGACCGGCGAATCGTTTCCGGTGCGGAAAAGCGCCGGAGAAGCACCCGCCCCGCCGACGCGACCGGGAGGGGAGCGGCCTCATTCGGTTTACTCGGGAAGCCTCGTCGTCCGCGGGCACGGGATCGGCCGCGTCGTCGCGACCGGGGCGCAAAGCGCGATCGGCAGGATCGGCAGCGCCCTCGTCGGCATCGAGAGGGAACCGCCGCGTTTGCGCGTCGAGACACGGCGTCTCGTTGCCCGGCTCGCCGCGGCTGGCCTATCACTCTCGGTTCTCGCCGTACTCCTCTACGGCTTGTGGCGCGGCGGTTGGCTCGCGGCGATCCTGAACGGAATCGCGCTCGGCATGTCGATGCTGCCCGAGGAATTTCCGCTCGTTCTGACCGTATTCACGGTGATGGGAGCATGGCGGATATCGCGCGCTCAT
>JAKAOO010000236.1 GCA_021812165.1 Pseudomonadota bacterium
ATCGTGCGGGCAAGATCGGCGTCGGTCATGGCAGTTCTCGAAAGGGCGCGGACGGTTCGCACCATGAGCGAGCGTAACCGGCCGTGTCAACCGAGCGTGCGACGCTTTTTCCGCGGCTGGGTCGCCGAGGGTGCCGGAACGAACCCTTTGGCGCGCATGCACGAGGCAAAGACGAGCCCGGGCATCGGTCGCATCCGCAAAATGCATTTCCCGCAGGTTGACCCTGAGCGTTCCGGCGCGCTGCCAATCAAGGCTGCGCGCCGCGAGGATGTCGTGATCGATCGCGCGATCGTTCGCGAAAGCTCTATCCGCCTTGGCGGCGCAGGCGCGATAGGCGGCCGCCGCCCCGGCTTTCGAGACGCCCGGCTTTGCCCAATGCGCGGGAAACGTGCAGGGAGAGAGAAAGAGGCAGACAACGAAAATGCCGTGGATGGGGCTCATGATGGAGAGATGGTGGCGTCATGCTCGAGGCAACAGACGCTCGATCTCGCTGGCGACTTCCGCGTCGTTTGGACTCACCTGCGATGGCCAGAGCGCCGAAAGCGTGCCGTCCGGAGCGATCAGGTATTTGTGAAAATTCCAGCGCGGGGTCGCGGCTTCGCCGAAGGCCTCGGCGATGGCGCGGTAGAAGGGATGGCAGTCGGCGCCGACGACCCGGCATTTTGCCGCCAGCGGAAAATCGATCCCGTAACGGCCGGTGCAAAACGCCTTGATTTCGCGCGGGGACCCAGGCTCCTGTTGGCCGAAATCGTTGGACGGAACTGCGAGCACGACGAGGCCGCGGTCGCGATAGCGCTGCCACAGCGCCTCGAGCTCGGCATATTGTGGCGTATAGCCGCACAAAGACGCGGTGTTGACGACGAGCACGGGTCTTCCGCGCCAAGCCTCCAGCGGCAGCGCGTCGCCGTCGATCGAGAGGAATTCGAACGCGTAGAAATCTTCGCTCATCGAGCCCCTCCACGTGAAGCAGCGGGAAGAAAAAATAGCGCGGTCGAGGATCTTTTGGCAGCGTATTTCGGGTTGCGCGCGAGGCGTTCTTCCCCAACACTGGCGACGCCTTTCGATGGCTCTCTAGCGATGATGTTGGCCTTTTTTCTCAAGGGCATCGTGATTGGCGTCGTCATCGCGATCCCGGTCGGTCCGGTCGGCATCCTGTGCATGCGCCGGGCGCTTTTCCAGGGCAGGATCGCGGGCCTGCTCTCGGGCTTTGGCGCAGCCTCCGGCGATGCCTTCTTCGGGGTCATCGCCGCTTCCGGCTTCACTGCCGTTTCCGATTGGCTTTTCGACTATCGGCAATGGCTGCGGCTCGCGGCCGCGATATTCCTCATGATCGCCGGCGCCTCGGCCTTGCGCACCCCGCCGCCGGTCGGGCCGCCCGCGCCGCGCCGGCGCGAGAGCCTCCTCACGGATTTTGCCTCCACCTTCGCCCTCACGCTTTCAAACCCGGTCACGATCTTCGTCTTTATCGCGGTCTTTGCCGGATTCGGGCTTTCCGGCGCCGATCTCACCCTCGCTCGCGCGCTCATTCTCGTCGCCGGCGTATGGTCCGGCTCCCTCTTCTGGTGGCTTCTTTTGAGCTTCGGCGCCGGCACCTTTTCCCGTTTCGTCGAGCCGCACCAGCTGCACTGGATCAACCGCGGCTCAGGCGGCGCTCTCTTGCTCTGCGGTGTCGCTCTTCTCGCCGCGTTCCTCTATATGCATCTCCCCTGAGGGTACCGACCGAGAAGGAGGATCTTCTGTACCTGCCTCCCGCCTTTGCCGAACGCGACCCAGAGATTCTTTGCGCGCATATCGAGCGCTGGAGCTTCGGCCTTCTCATCAGCACCGGGACTGCGGGGCTCGTGGCAAGCCATATTCCCTTCCTCGTTGCGCGGGATGGGGAACGCCTTTGTCTCCAAGGTCACCTCGCCCGGCCAAACCCGCAGGGCATCGCGCTTCAATCGGGCGGCGAAGTCCTGGCGATCTTTCCCGGTCCCGATGCCTACATCTCACCCTCCTGGTATGCGAAAGGACCGAGCGTACCGACGTGGAACTATGCCGCCGTTCACGCGTATGGACGGGTCTCTCTCAAGGAAGACGAGGTTTGGCTCTCCTCCTTTCTGCGCCGTCTCGTTCTGCGCCATGAAGCGGGCAATCGGGCGCCATGGCGCTTCGAGGATCTGCCGGAGGACTACCTGCGCCAGATGCTCGCGGGCATCGTCGGGTTCGAGATCGCCGTCGATCGACTCGAAGGCAAGTGGAAGTTGAGCCAAAACCGTCCGGCGGAGGATCGCCCCCGAATCATCGCCGCGCTCGAAGAGCGGGGTGATGCGGCAGGCGTTGCCATCGCCCGTCTGATGCGCGAGCGCGAGGCTCTCTGACCGCGAAAATCAGCGCTCCCTCTCGCGCAGAAGCCTTTCGATCTCTTGCGCGTCACGGCATGCGAGCACCGCCTCGGCGGTCCGCCGGTCGAAGCCGGCGCGGGCAAAGCTGCGGCGCTCGCGTGCAGGGTCGGCGGCGGCGCGGCGAAATGGCCCGAGACGGCGGCGGCGCGCATAAGCCGAGGCGGCGGCGAGATCGGGTTCGGGATCCTCGCTCTTGAGCGCGTCGAGGGCCCGATAGACGAGCGCCCTTTCGATTCCTTTCGCGCGAAGCGCGTGGGCGATCGCCGCGGATGAGGCGCCGCGGCGGAAGAGCGAACGGGCGCGGCTTTCGGCATAAGCGGCGTCGTCGAGGAGCCCCGTTTCGCGATAGCGGGCAAGAAGCGCGTCGACCGCCTCGGAGACCGCGGCGAGCGCCGTTCTGTCGGTGCCGACGAACCGCCGCGCGCGCCGCATCAGGACGCGGCGCAACCCCTCTTCCGAGCTCGCAAAGCGCGCGAGGTAGGAAAGCGCCCACTCTTCGAGACGTGTGCCGTCAACCTCGCCGCCCATTCTCATCCTTCGATCCCCGCGCGCGGATCGCCGCAGACCGCGAAAGCGTTAGACGAACGCCACACCCCGAAGAGGAGCGCGCCCAATGCGGATCGATTTCATGCTTATCCAACCCCTCGTCGCGCTCATCGCGGGTATCCTCATCCTCTTCATCCCGCGCATTCTCAATCTCGTCGTCGCCATATATCTGATCCTTATCGGGATTGCCGGCTTGTGGCCGCATTTTTTCCCGCATCTGTTGCGATGAACGCCAGAAAATTCGTTTGAAGCCATTCTTCCCGCAGCGATTGACAGGTCGGGCAGCGATCCGCATAGTGCCCGACTTTCCCGCCCGATCGGCGCGACCGGAGGTAGGGTCTCGCGGCGGCAAGGGGAGGGTTGAGGATGCGCGCTCCCGGCGGAACGAGCCGGCAGAAGGGAAGGGGTCTTGCGCTGCCGAGGGTGCGGCGACGACGATAACGCGCGCCCTCTGTTCTCCCAATCCCCGTCCATTCCGCGCAGGAGAGATCGCGTGATACCAGCCGTTATGCCGACCTACGCCCGCTGGGACGTCGCCGCCGACCATGGCGAAGGCTGTTATCTTTATGCCGCCGACGGCCGCAAGTTTCTCGACTTTACCACCGGCATCGCCGTCACCGGACTCGGCCACTCTCACCCCCATCTCGTCAAAGCCGTCAAAGAGCAGGCCGAACGGCTCTGGCACGTCTCGAACCTTTTCCACATTCCGGGACAGGAGCGTCTCGCCCAAAGGCTCGTCGACCATTCCTTTGCCGACACCGTGTTTTTCGTCAATTCCGGCGCCGAGGCGGTCGAACTCTCCTTGAAGGTCGCGCGCAAATACCAGAGCGCGACCGGCCATCCCGAGCGCTATCGCATCATCGGCTGCGAAGGCTCGTTCCACGGGCGCACTTTCGCCACCCTCGCCGCCGCCGGAAACCAGAAATACCTCGAAGGCTTCGGGCCGCCGATGGAAGGTTTCGACCACGTCGCCTTCAACAATCTGAACGAGATGCGTGCCGCCGTCGGCCCCGAGACGGCGGCAATCCTCGTCGAGCCGGTTCAGGGCGAGGGCGGCGTGCGCGCGCCTTCTCCAGGCTATCTCAAAGCGTTGCGCCGGATCGCCGATGAAGAAGGGGTCGTTCTCGTCTATGACGAGGTGCAATGCGGGATGGGGCGCTCGGGCAAACTTTTCGCTCATGAATGGGAAGGCGCCGCGCCCGATGTCATGGCGATCGCGAAAGCGCTCGGCGGCGGGTTTCCGATCGGCGCCTGCCTTGCGACGGAGCGCGCCGCGATCGGCATGACATCGGGCAGTCACGGCTCGACCTTTGGCGGCAACCCTCTCGCGGCCGCCGCGGGCAATGCTGTTCTCGACGTGATGCTCGAGCCGGAATTCCTGCCGCGCGTCGAGGCGATGGCCCGGCTGTTGTCGAAGCGGCTTTCGCGCCTTGTCGAAACCTATCCGAGGCTTTTCGCCGAGCTGCGCGGCTCGGGTCTGCTGCTCGGCATACGCTGCGTCGTGCCGGCCGCCGATGTCGTCACCCGCTTGCGCCACGAGGGGCTTTTGACCTTGACGGCCGGCGAAAACGTCTTGCGCATCCTGCCGCCGCTTATCGTCGGCGAGCGCGAAATCGACGAGGCGATGACCATCCTCGAAAAGGTGGCGCGCGAATGGCCGGCTTAGCTTCCGCTTTGGCGCGAAAGGCGGTCCTCTCCGACGGCGGGCGCCGGGCGGCGGCGGCGCCGCGCCATTTTCTCGACCTCGATCGCCTCGACAGCGCCTTGTTGCGAGGCATGCTCGATACCGGTTTTGCGTACAAGAACGGGCGGGGCGACCGGCCGCTCGTCGGCAAGACGCTGGCGATGATCTTTGAGAAGCCTTCGACCCGGACCCGCGTCTCGTTCGAGGTGGCGATGCGCCAATTGGGCGGCGAGGTGGTCGTGATCGACGCCGCCGACAGCCAGCTCGGGCGCGGCGAGAGCGCGGCGGACACGGCGCGCGTGCTCTCGCGCTATGTCGACGCGATCATGATCCGCACCACGGCGGCGCAAAAGCTCGACGAGCTTGCGCGCTACGCCGGCGTTCCCGTCATCAACGGCCTGACCGACGCCTCCCACCCCTGCCAGATCATGGCCGATCTCATGACCCTGGAGGAAAAGAAGGGGTCGATTCCCGGCAAGACGGTGGCCTGGAGCGGTGACGGCAACAATGTCGCGGCAAGCTGGATCCACGCCGCCGTCCGCTTCGGCTTTGCGTTACGCCTCGCCTGCCCCGCGGAACTCGAGCCTCCGGCGCGGCTTTTCGAGTGGGCGCGGCGCGAAGGCGCAAGCGTCTCCCTGACGCGGGAACCGGTCGAGGCGGTCTCGGGCGCCGATTGCGTCGTCACCGACACCTGGGTGTCGATGGGGGCCGATCGG
>JAKAOO010000031.1 GCA_021812165.1 Pseudomonadota bacterium
TGACGATGCCGAAAGCGAGAAGCCAGCTCAATACCGCCTGCGCGATGAGGAGCCAGATATAGATCGTAATGACCGTGCTGATGAGGTTCAAGAGAGCAAGCATTCCGGGTTCCAAGAGGCGGCTTCTGCGCGCCGACCGTAGCCTTTGGAGCGAAGGCAGGCAAGGCGCCGCGGCAACAGGTCTTCCCGCGCCCGCGAAGGGCTCAACCGAGCCGGGGCCGCGCTTGACAGAGAGGGGTCGCATCCCCATAGTCCGCGGCACCAAAACCGGAGGGGGCCGTAGCTCAGCCGGGAGAGCGTCGCGTTCGCAATGCGAAGGTCAGGGGTTCGATCCCCCTCGGCTCCACCATATTTCTCAGGCACTTGTGCCAAACGACAGTCGGCGCTGCGAGGCGCTAGCTCCCAAATAGCAACCAGCGTCATCGTCAATTCGCACTCATCGAGAGAGCAGGCTTCTCGCTTGTAGGGCGGCGTGAAGCGGAGATGGGTGCGGCGCCGCGCCGTACAGCGGGCGAAACGTTGCGCACAAGCCTTGGTCGTCGCTATAAAGTCTCAAAGGCCGAGCCCGCGGGTTCGGCCGAAGGTCCAGTCGATGCCGCCCCCGGGCATGGCGATCCCGATGACATGGCGTTCGAGCCGCTTTTCGAGCACCGGGTGCCAGGGAACGAGGCTGAAGCCGAGGTCGTCGTCGATCATCGCGAATTTCCCGCTTGCGAGATTGACGGCTCCGACGAGCGTTCCGGAGACGTAATTCCCCATTTGCGCCGGCTGGAAGGTGAGACCGCGCGTCCTCGCCATCTCCGGCCCGACACGCGCGATTTCCTGCTGCTCCAGGCGTGACAGGAGGTCCCCCGGCGCCCGGACGCCGCCATCTGGCATCCGCGTCGCCATGCCCTGATCGACGAGGCTATCCTTGCGCCGCTCCAGCGCGTCCCTCACCTCGGCGCCGAATCCGGCTTCGGCGAGCGGCGTCCGATTCGGCGAAGCCAACTCGCGATCGAGCCAGGTCGCGCCGTCGCTCGTGATCTGCCGGTCGAGATCGTTGATCGAGAGAACACGGATGCTCGCTCGCCGGCTCTGTGCCATGTCATAGGCTGCGGCGCGCGCCTCGTAATCCGCCGGGATCGACCAGTGGTCGGCGTCGAGCCGCTCGACGATCCCGGCCCGGCGCAGCGCCTCCAGCCGGCGGATGTGGCTCTCGATGTAGCCGTCGTAATCGTCGCCCGGGACGCGGATGTTACCCGCCTCGGCGATCGCCCGGTGCTCGCTCGGGCGATAGACACCCGTCTCTCCTGCGAGCGCGGCGATGTTGCGATCCGAGGGGCGCGACCGCGGCGGCGCGCGGCCGACCTCGACGATGCTGCCGAGCCGGGCGTCTTCGGCCTGCGCCGCGTCGGCAATCTCGACGTAATGCACCCGGCCATCGACGCCGTCGATGACGAGATGCATGCGGTCGCCGAGCTGGTCGCCCGCGAGGCCCTTGTCGATGACGCGGCCGATGATGGGCCCGTGCTCCACCCGGTCGCTGTGAATCGTGTAGTCGGCAGTGCTGTGCTCGACGCCGCGCTCCGTGACCGCCCGGTGCATCGTCTTGATGATGTCGCCGCGCTCGCCGAGTTCGCGCAGCGTCGGCTCCAGCTTCTCGGAGATGGTCCAGAGGCCGGGCTCGACCTCGCGGGCAAGCCCGTAGCGCCGCAGCGTCTGCAAGCGACCGATCCTCAGTGTGCGATCGAAATCGGCGCGCGCCTGACCCCTATCAGGGCGGAGGTCGAGCACCCGCTCCGGCGCTTCGGCGATCATCGCGCGGTCGATCCGGGTGAAGCGCTCGGCCGAGATCTCCGCCCGCAGCTTCTCGCGCAGCTCTAGATCGGTCTCGGGACCGAGCTCCCGGATCGCCCGCTCCTCGGCACGCAGCCGCACGCCGTCCGTGATGTAGTCCTGGGCGATGATCAGATCCTTGCCCTGATCATCCTTGCCTCGGATGACGATGTGCGTGTGGGGATGACCTGTGTTGAAGTGATCGACCGCCACCCATTCGAGCCTGGTGCCGAGGTCCTCCTCGATCTGTCGCATCATGTCGCGGGTGAAGTCGCGCAAATCGGAAAGGCGGTCGCCGTCCTCCGGCGCGACGATGAGACGGAAGGAATGCCGATCGCCCGCACCGCGCTCGACGAAGGCGCGGCCGTCCTCAAGATCGCGTTCCGGCCCGTAGAGCCGACCGCGGTCGCCGTCGCGGGTCGTGCCGTCGCGCTGAAGATAACGAATGTGCGCGCCGGCGGCGCCACTGCCGAGTTTGTGGTGGACGATCCGCGCCTTGACCACGACCCGCCGATGACGCCGGCCGGCGCTCCGCTCGCGCGCCTCCCACTTCAGCCGATCGGCGGCGGCCTGGCCGCGGCCAATCCGCGAGCACCTTCCCTTCCTGGGCGCGCCGCCGCGACGCCGGCCGCCGGCGAGCCGGGACGGGGTGAGCGGGCCGCCGTTGGCCTTCATCGCCGCCTTCATGACCTGGTCGACGAATGACAGCGACCGGCGGCCAGCGGGGCGGCCGCGATCCCGGATGCGGCCGGGATGAAGACGGAAGTCGGAAGCGTCGGTCGGGTTCATGCCGCGAGAGTCGAGCCGATGCCGACATCGGGCAAGGCCAAACAGGCAGACGTCGCACAATGGCGCAGAAAAACAGGCGTTTGGCGTGTCAGCGCCACCCACCCCTCCGCGACATGCCAAAAATCAGTGTGCAGAAAAAGGCTTAGCGGAAACCAAAATTTCCCTTAATCTTGCCCTCTGTGGTGCTTTCCACCGTGCCCGCGCTGGACTACGCTAATCTACGATCAGAGCGCTTTCTTTTGCAAGAATACCCCAAAGGCGATGCGCAGTACAACACGACATTTTGGGCATGAAAAGAGGCGAGCATCCGTAGCGTGGGGTCCAGGACTCACCGCACACGAGCGACGAGCCGGCTGCACGTGGAATGCAAGTCGACGACACATCGGCTGCAGATCGAAAGCGAAATGGCCCCACGATTGTCGCCCGGTCGGAACACGGCAATTGCGCCGTTGACCACGAAATCGGTCGCGTTTTTGTCTAGCAATCGTCTGATCGGCGGCGAGTTAGCGGGCGTGGGTCGGACGGCCGTTCGGCTCTCCGGTGGTGTCGAGAAATCCATCTTCCGGCGCATGATCGTGGAGGCAATGGCTGCGTAATTCCGCCTTGCCGAGACGCGGCTTGGCGACGGCGTAGCGTGGGTCGGGATTACGGCCGAAACGACGTTGGACCGTCGTTGGCTCGCAAGTTGCGAGTGTCGGCACTCCGCACGATATTGGACAGCGATTCCGACGGAGATCGGCCTAACGAGGCTTTGCCTCAGACCGACGAGGCGTGTGGTGCTTGTGGCTCCGCTCGCCCGTTGATGACGAGCTCTGATAGGATCAGGCTCAGTTGGGACCGCTGAACGGTCTAAACGCCGCCGCGGAAGCGGAGGCAAAACCGCACGACCGGAGCCGAGGGGATGATAGCACAAAGCGTGGCTGAGGTTTTTGCCGATCATGTGAGGCTGTCGGTTGAGGGGATCGACCGCATGTACCTCAACCTCTATGTGCCGCGGTTGCAGAGGGAGCAGGGGATCGTGCGGTTTTTCCGGGACCATCGCGGCCAGCCGCTGCCGTCGGGGGCGCTGATGAATCCGATCAGCCGGCGCTTTGTGGCCGCGCTGGAAGGCTTTGTCGCGCGGCATGGGGTCCCGCTCGTCGAGTTCCGCAAGGGGCAACGCAAGGACGATGTGATGGCGGCGCAGCTGCGCGAGTTCCGCAAGGAGGAAGGGGTCGTGTTTAAGCCTGCCCCGGCGAAAGCCGGGGGCAAGGCCCAGGAGAAGGCGCCGGTGTTCCGCACCGAGAAGCGTCGGAGCCCAAGGACGGGCCAGCCTTACCCCTGGATCGTGCGCTCGACGGCGATGGTCAACCACTACTACATCTACGCCGTCGACCGCGATTTCGGTCCGTTCTTCCTCAAGTTCTGTAGCTATTTTCCATTCAATGGAAAGCTGTGCCTGAACGGGCACGAATACGCCAAGCAGCAACTGGCGCGGCAAGGCATCGCCTTCGCGGCCCCGCGGGCTTATCGACCGCGCTGTCCCTGCGGTCCATAGGCCCGCGGGTGCGCCGACCCGGAACGCCTGCAACGGATCTGCGATGGCCTCTCGGCGGAGAGGATCGATGGCTTTCTGCGCAAATGGCTGCGCCTGCTCCCGCATCCCTTCACCGGGGCCGATCGCCGCGCCGGCTACCGCTACGACCCCTCGATCCTGCAGGCCGAGTTCTCGCTGACCCAGGTGCTCGACCGCCCGGTGCACGGCCGGCTGTTTTTCGAACAGGTGATCCGCGAAAACCTTGACCTCGGCCGTCCCGAGGAAGTGCAACTGATCTTCGCTCGCCGCGTCACCCGCAGAACTCCGGGACGGTTCCGCACCCGCATCCTCACCCACGAGGTGACCCCGTCGTTGAACGTCTATTACAAGAACACGCGGATCAAGCAGTATCACAAGGAAAACCGGGCCTTGCGCACCGAGACCACCATCAACAACACCTACGACTTCGGCATCGGCAGGCGGTTGCACAACCTGCCGAGGCTGCGCCAGATCGGTTTTGCCGCCAATCGTAGGCTGCTCGAAATCGAGCGTCTCAGTCATGATTGCATGCTCGCTGAAGAGACCTTCCAAGCCCTCAACAGCCCGCTCGCAGCAGGCTCTCAACGCGCCTGCGGCCTGCGCTTTGCCGATCCGCGCGTCCACGCGCTCTTGCACGCCATCATCCTTTTCCGCCAGCTCGCGGACCTCAGGCGCATACCGAACCGATGATTTCTGCTTCTCCATCGCTCCATCCTCTCAAGGATTGGAGCCTCCGGTAAACCCGGCGCGGTTCAGGGGTGGGAATCCGTCGTGGTTTTCCCTCGACTCGCCCCGAAACGACCAAACGTAGTCGCCGGTGAGATTGATGTGTTTCCAGCTGAGCGAGACAAGTGAGCGAGAAAGTGGCCGGGCCGGGATCGGAAACGACAAAGTCGCCCGCGAGGCCTTTCTTCCGTGAGCATTTTATCGGGTTGACGCGGTCCGACTATCTCACACCTGCGCGAGTGCCGTAACGCCGAGGGCGTGCGGTCTCGCGATTAGCCGCCTTCCCATCCCCGCCGCGTTGTGAGAAAAGGAGGCAGAAGCCTAGAACCAATTTCGTCAGCATCGTGCAAACTCCGTCCGAGCAGGCAGCGATCCGATTCGAGCCGGACGGCTATATTGTATCCGGCCCGAAATTGATGGGCCGCCATGCGGCCGGCCATGGCTTTCTACGCGCCGCGGTCGCCGGCCGGCAAGGTGAACCGCTTTGGGCTTTTACACCGTTCAAGCGCTCGGCCGACATTTTCGCCTGTCTCGTGCGCGAGATGGATCCTGCGGCCGAGACCCGGTGGATACCGGCGGGCCGACTCAACCTGCTTGCGTCGCTTGGCACGCTTTATCTTCCTGTTCCCGGAGTTGGGGAAGCGGCGCGGCTGCGCCTGCGCGCCGGTGCGGACGCGTTCAGCATCTGCGGCGTCACCCATACGACGGCGACCCACGCCGCGATGGATGCCATCGTCGGACTTTTGGCCGCTCCGGTGATGCCGTGGGACGCGCTTATCTGTACTTCGCAGGCGGTGGCGGCGACGGTGCGCGTCTTGATCGAAAAGGAGGCGGAGTATTTGCGCTGGCATCTCGGGGCGCCGCTTTCGCTCACTCTGCCGCGGCTGCCTGTCATTCCGCTGGGAGTGCATACGGCCGATTTCGTATTTACCGCGGGCGAGCGCGCGACTGCCCGCGGCGATCTCGGCATTGGCGAAGACGAGGTGGCAGCCCTCTTCCTCGGCCGACTGTCGTTTCACGCCAAGGCCCACCCCTACCCGATGTATCTGGGGCTGCAAAGGGCGGCGCAGCAGACCCAGAGGAAGATCGCGCTCATCCAATGCGGCTGGTTTGGCAACGCCCCGATCGAAGCCGCTTTCCGGAATGGCGCCGCCCGGATCTGCCCTAATGTTCGCGCGCTTTTTACCGACGGCAAGGACCCGAATGCGCGGCGGCAGAGTTGGGCGGCCGCGGATCTCTTCATTTCGCTATCCGACAACATTCAGGAGACCTTCGGCCTTTCTCCGATCGAGGCGATGGCGGCGGGTCTCCCCTTGGTCGTAACCGACTGGGACGGCTACCGGGATACCGTGCGCGATGAGGTCGAGGGCTTCCGGATACCGACCTGGATGCCTCGGCCTGGGTGCGGCGAGGATTTTGCCCGC
The DNA here is from genome assembly GCA_021812165.1 of Pseudomonadota bacterium. Lineage (GTDB taxonomy): Bacteria > Pseudomonadota > Alphaproteobacteria > ATCC43930 > CGMCC-115725 > AP-15. The sequence goes on from JAKAOO010000031.1 coordinate 6,313, forward strand.
GACTATGAGGCGGGCAGCATCGACTACGACCTCTATATCGGGTTCGCCTGCCAGACGGTTTCGCTCGATCTGCGCGCGTTGACGGAGCGTCTGTCGGCGCTGGTGGCGCAACCGGAGCTGCGCCGCCGCCTCGGCGAGGCCGGCCGCCGCCGCGCCGGCGATCTGTTCGATTGGGCGGCAGTGTACCGGCGCTATCAGGAGTTATGGGCGGACCTGGCCGCGGAGCGACGGGCGGCGCAGCAAAACCTCGAGTGGAGGCGGGTGTTGCAGGCCGCGCCGCGTACAGCACCGGCGCGGCTCGACCCGTTCTGCATCTTCGCCGGTTATCCGACGGCGCCGATCGAGACCACGACGCTGGTCGCTCTCTCTCCACACGCGGACGGCAAGGCTTACCGCGCCCTGCGCGAGGATGCGCTCTTCGCTTATGCCGGTCGGCATTTGCCGCCGGTCGGTGTCGCCGATGCCGCGCTGCGCTCCCTCGGCGCAGAGCCCGACACGGTCGGCGGCCTCGCGGCGCGGCTCGGCCTCGACCTCGGCACAACGTTGCGCGCGGTTTCGATATTGGCCAAGATGGGCTTCGTCGAACTGCGTGCCGGCTAGTGGTGCATCGCCATGCGAGTCGCCGTCATCTCGCCCTATTTCAGGACTCCCGTAGAGTGGTTGATCAGATGCCACGCGAGCGTGCGTGCCCAGGACCATCCATGCACGCACATCCTCGTTGCCGACGGCGAGCCGCAGGATGTCGTGGCCACCTTTGCGGCCCAGCACATCGTGCTTCCGGTCAGGCACGCCGATTACGGCGATACGCCGCGGGCGGTCGGCGGCCTCTCCGCGGTCGGCCAAGGATTCGACGCGATCGCCTATCTCGACGCCGACAACTGGTACACCCGCGGCCACGTCGCTTCCTTGATCGCCCTTCATGAGCGGACCGGCGCGCCGATCTGTGTTTCCCGCCGCATTCTCTATCATCTTGACGGCCGGTAAATGGGGATTTTCGTAAACCCGGACGAAGAATTTTGCGACTCGAGCTGCCTCATCCTGCTGCGTCCGGCCTTCCGCTTTGCAGCGGATTGGGCGCTTCTCCAGAGAGACGAGCACCCAATCGGCGATTTTGCGATGTGGGTTCGCATCCTCGGGAGCGGGCTGCCGCGGGCGCATAGCCGCCTTTACACCGTGGCCTACACGGCAACGCATGCCGCGGCTTATCACATGCTCGGTTGGCCGGTCCCCGAAGGGGCCAGCCGCAGCGTGGCCATAACCGAAGCAAAGGCAAAGTGGGCGGAAAAAGGCAATCCGCCGTACCCGTCCTCTTTGGATGTCGCGAGCAGCCCTCAACACTGCAACGACTGCGGCCTCGCTTGGGCGGCGTTGGAAGAATGGGATGAGGCGCTCAAAGCCTACGACAGGGCGCTCAAGCTCGATCCCACTTATGCCGCGGCCCACGACAATCGCCGCCGCGCCTTGGCGGCGCTCGGCCGGCAGGATGAGGCGCGCCTGAGCCTAGAGCGCGCGCTCGCGCTCGATCCCTCCTCGAGCTGACAGGGTCGCAACGAGAAAGAGATGATTGCGGCAATCGGCGAAGTTCCGGCAATCCAATGAACATCCTTTTCATCCATCAGAACATGCCGGGCCAGTTTCCGCGCCTCGCCCGCCGGCTTGCCGAGGATCCCAAAAACCGGGTGGTGTTTTTGACCCGTCCGCGACCGGTTGGGATCGCGGGCGTGACGAAGGTCGAATACAATCTGGCGCGGCCGCCGGCTGGCGGAACCCACAAGGCGCTGCAGAACCTGCAGAACGGCATCCTCCACGGCGAAGGCGCGGCGATGGCGTTGCTCGTCCTGCAAAAACGCTACCGCTTTCGCCCGGACATCGTCTATGCGCATCCCGGCTGGGGAGAGACCTTGTTTCTGAAAGATGTGTTTCCGGACGTCCCGCTCATTCACTATTGCGAGTTCTTTTATCACGGCGTCGGCGCCGACGCCTTTTTCGATCTCGAGGAAAAGGTGACGCCGCGCGAACTGATGCGCATCAGGACCCGGAACGCGGTCAATCTATTGAGCCTCGAAACTTGCGACGCCGGCGTGACGCCGACGGAGTGGCAATGGCGTGTGCACCCCGAGGTCTACCGCCCCAAGATCCGAATCATCCATGACGGGATCGACGTGACCGCCGCGCGCCCCGACCCCGAGGCTCGGGTCACGCTCCCGGACGGATTGACGCTTGGGCCAGAGGACGAGGTCGTGACCTACGTCAACCGCAGCCTCGAACCGTGCCGTGGGCTCTTTGCCTTTATGGATGCGGCCGAGCGCCTTGCCAAGGAACGGCCGCGCTGCCGGTTTCTGGTCGTCGGAGCCGAAGACGGCCAGTATTATGGGCCGCACCCGCCCCCCGGCAGGACCTACCGGGAAATGGCGCTCGAACGGCTCTCCGCCACCCGCGACCGCCTCTATTTTCTCGGCCGCCTGCCTTACGCGGAATACCTGCGGGTTTTGCAGATCTCCTCCGCCCATGTCTATCTTTCTTCGCCATTCGTATTGTCATGGTCGGTGCTCGAGGCCATGGCCGCCGGATGCCTCGTCGTCGGGTCGAATACGCCGCCCGTCGCCGAAGTCATCGCCGACGGCGTCAATGGCTTGTTGGCGGATTTCTTTTCCGTCGAAGAGATCGTCGAGCGCATCATCGAGGCGCTCGGAGACACCGAGCGGATGAGCGAGATCCGGCGCGCCGCGCGGCAGACGGTGATCGAGCGCTATGCCCTCGAACCCTGCCTCAACGCCCAACTCGCCTTCATCGAGGAGATGCTCTCGCGCGGCGCCGCAGCGCCGGCGCAAACGCCCGCGCCCCGATCGGAGGCCGCTCTCGCCGCGCAGTGAGGGCTCTCTTCTGGCTGCGCAGGTCGATGCGAGGACCGGGTCGCCGCACCCGCCATCCTCGATTGTTCAGGGCAGTTCGCCTGCGCTCTCCGCTCGCCGCGCGCTCTCGCGTTCCTCTCTGCTTGCGACCGCGGGAGGGAACGGGAGGCAGCTCGGTGATGGGGGCGCGGCAAGCGCTGCTTCGAGTTCCCCGAGATATTTCCGATAGGGCGCCGCGCGGCCCACCGCACTGCGGTAAAGCGGGCGGCGGACCTGCGTATCGCTGCTGGTGCGGATCGGCCGTTCGGTCAGGTGGAAGTTGAGGCAACGCGCCTCCCAATCGAGGCCGCAGTATTGCAGCAAGGCCCGAGTCTGGGCCTCCTGGCCGGCGACAAAATTCTCGTATTCAACCTCATGGATTTCGAGCGGCAGGACGCGGCGCCAATGCGCCAAAAGGCTCTCCTGTATGAGGTAATAATGGGCAAAGCTCTTCTGCTCGGTGGTAAAGGGGATCGGAGTGCGAAACTGTGTGAAATAGGCCGAGATGAAGAGGTCGAACGGGTTGCGCCGGCAATAGACGATCTTGGCGCGGGGGAAAAGAAGCGCCGCGAGCCCGAGGTAAAAGAGGTTCGACGTCATCTTGTCGGTAACGCGAAAGGAGGCTCCGGCGAGACCGCGCGTGTAGCGCCGATAGGCTCCCGCGAGGCGCAACACCTCCGGCTCGTGGAGGTCGGCGAGCCCGTGCGGGAAGGTTCTGCGGGCGCGGCCCCAGCGCGGCAGATCGTCGGCGAGCTGTGGCAGAAACGGCAGCTCGCCGCCGCCGAAAACGCGCGAATGGCTAGCGAGAACCTGCTCGATGAGCGTCGTGCCCGAGCGCGGTACGCCGACGATGAAGATCGGAGAATCCGCCACCGAACCGTAGGATCGGCGCCGCGCGAAAAATTCCGGGACAAAAGTTTCTTTGATCCCGGCGGCGAGCCGTTCGAACCGCACCGCGTCGTAGCTTTCCCGACGGGCCTCGATCGCATTGCCGGCGACGGCGGCGGCGAAGGCCGCATCGTGATCCCCTCTGTGCTCGCACAGGCGCACCTTTGCGAAGTAGAGTTGCGCCTTCGTCTCCTCAGCGAGCTTGTCCTTCGCGAGGAGCCTCTCGATCCTCGGCAGGAGCGCCTCGCGTGACGCGCCCGGCGCAAGGCTGGAGAGCGCGTAGATCGCCTGGGCCAGGTCAGGATCGAGCTCGAGCGCGCGCTCGAATGAGGCCCGCGCCTCGTCGAACCGGCCGAGAGTCTGCAGGATTGCCCCGAGATTTTGGTGAGGCTCGGCGCGATGCGGATTGAGCGCGATCGCCTTTCGGAACGCCTCTGCGGCTTCCTGATGCCGTCCCAGTTCGTGGAGGGTGCGGGCGAGGTTGTTCTGCGCGGCCGCAACTCCGGGCCGCAGCTTCCGCGCGCGTTCGAAATATTGGAGCGCCTCGGCCGGCTTTTTTCGATTGAACGCGAGATTGCCCAAATGCGTCATCGCGAGCGCGTTCTCGGGGTCGGCCGCCAAGGCCGCCTGGTACTTCTCCTCAGCCTCACCAAGGCGGTCTTGCTCCTCATAGAGCTTGCCGAGTTCGATCAGCGCCAAGGGCAATTTGGGCGCGAGCGCCAGCGCCCGCTGCAAATGGTGCTCGCCGTCCTGCGGCATGCCGAGGGCGAGAAGGGCGCATCCCAGCGCCTCATGCGCCTCAGCATTGTTCGGAGCGGTCTCGACGGCCTGCCGGCAATAGGGAAGGGCCGTTTGCGCGTCACCGAGGGCAAGCGCCGCCGCGCCGGCTTCGAGGTAGGCCGCGCCGAACCCCGGCCGCTGCTTGAGGGCCTCGCACGCAAGCCTCAGCGCCTCCTCGGCCTTCCCGGTCGCGTGCAACAGACGGGCCATGCCGGCGAGCGTGTCCGGGTCTTCCGGATTTTCAGCAAGCGCACCTTCGAACTCGGCGCGCGCCTCTTCGATACGGCCGAGCTGAAAGAGCGCCGTTGCGAGATTGCGGCGCGCTTCGCGCACCGGTGACGGCCCGAGGAGAGCGGCGCGGAATCGCGCAACGGCTTCGTCGATCTGCCCTTTTTCCGCGAGCAGCACGCCGAGATTGTTGCCGGCCGCGGCGAGCAGCGGGTTTTGTGACAAGGCCCGGCGATAGTGCTCCTCGGCCTTTTCCTTGTCGCCTTGCAGCTTCCAAACGTTGCCGAGATTGTTCTCGGCTTCCGGCCAGCCGGGACGCAATTGCAACGCGGCGCGATAGGCCTCGGCCGCTCTTCCAAGGCGGCCCTGGCGCAAAAGGACGTCGCCGATCCCCTTATGCGCATCAGCCGCCGAACTCGTACCCGTCAACGCAAGGAAAAGGCGTTCCGCCGCCTCAAAGCGGCCCGCTTCGAGCGCTTGGCGGGCTTGCCGGATCGCGCTCTCGGCATCACCGGCCCCGGCGGGGGTGGTGTCAACGGAGTGAGGCATGGCAAAATCCTACCTTGCAGCGCGCGTCATTGCGAGGCGCCGCCAGGCGTCGCGGCAATCTTCGCCGGACTGGGGACTGCTACGCCGGAAGGCGGAGAACCGTCGCCATCGATCGCGAGAGCGACGAAGAACGGTTCGAGATACTCCCGGTAATGCCGCCAGCGCCCGACCGAAGAAGTATAGACGGGCTGGCGCACCTGCCAATTGCTGGCGGTCTGCACCGGCCTTTCGGTATCATAATACCTGAGACAGCGCTCATCCCACTCGAGGCCGCAAAAGGCGAGCATGCGCCGCGTCTCGTTCTCCAGATCGGCGACGAGCTCCTCGTATTGCACCTCCAGCATCGGATTGTGCAACACCTCCCGCCAATGCTCCATCAGACGCTCGTAATCGCGGTAATAGCGGCCGATCTCGACGAGATTGAAGGCAAAGGTCATTTCGCTGTGGAAGCGCGCGAAATAGCAGGAGAGGCCAACGTCGCGCGGGTCGCGCCGGCAATGGATGATCCGCGCCTTTGGGAACAAGAGCGCGACGAGCCCCAGCACGCGGAAATTGAACGGCATCTTGTCGGTGACGACGCGGGCGAAGGGGGCGAAGCTCGTCAGATAATCAAGGTACTCGCGCCCGACATCCCCCGCCACCCCCCGGTCGATCAGCCGCGCGATGCGCGGCATGCCGAGATCGGGCTTGAGCCTCTGCCGCAAGCCGCCGAAGAGTTCGTAGAGTTTTTTGAGTTCGCCCGCGCCGTGCACTTCTGCGTGGCTCGCCAGGATCTGTTCGACGAGGGTGGTTCCGGAGCGCGGCATGCCGACGATGAAAAGAGGCACCTCGCTGCCGAGGCCAAAACCGGGGCGCTTGGCAAAAAAGCCGCGGTCGAAGGTCTCGATCACCGCGTCGATATAGTCCGCATTCACATCGGCGCTGTAATCGATGGTGCTGCGGATGTGCTGGTTGCCGGCCTGCAGATGAAAAAACGCTCGCCCGTAATTGCCGAGATCGTCGAAGATCTTGGCAAGCCCCATATGCAGATCGGCGCGATCGGCGACGTTGAGCCCCGGCGCCTTCAATTGCTCTTCGAGCTGTTCGGCCTCGCGGTCGAGGGATTCGTATTTGTGGGTGGCGGTGAGCTGGCGGCGCGTGCTGGCGAAATCCGGACGGATCGCCAGCGCCGTCCGGTAGGCCTCGGCGGCTTCTTCGCTGCGTCCGACAACCTGCAATGCGGTGCCAAGGTTGTGGAACATGATGTGATCGCGCACGCCGGCGGCTTCGGCCCGGCGATAGGCCGCGATCGCTTCTTCGAAACGCTGGAGGCTTATCAGAGCATTCCCGCAGATGAAGTCGATGTCGCGGTGGGATGAGGACGCGCGAACCTGATCGATTTCTGCGAGCGCCTCTTGCGCACGCTCGCAAGTCATGAGCGCGCGCGCCAGATTCATCCGGAACGCCGGTTCCCTCGGCGCCAGCGCCACCGCCCGCCGCAGGGCTTCGACGCCGCGTTCCCCCGTTCCGGCCTCCGCCAGCGCGTTGCCGAGATTGTTGAGCGTGCCGGCTCGGTTGGGGCTCAATTCGAGCGCCTTCTCGTACTGCTCGACCGCTTCCGCGGGCCGGCCCAAGGCGCGCAAAGCGACGCCGAGATGATCGCGGTAATTGGCGTTGTCGGGCTGAAGCGCGACCGCACGGCGGAAGAGACGCTCGGACTCCTCATGCCGCCCGGCGTTATAGGCAATGCCGCCGAGGGCGTCCCAAGCCTCGGCGCGGTTGGGGCCAAGCCGCAGCACCATCCGATGACTTGCTGCCGCCTCGTCCCAACGCCCCGCGGCGGCATGCCCTGCCGCCTCCGCGAGCAGGGCGTTCACCCGGCCATCGATCGTCCAAGAGGGCGCCGCGGCCGGCGGCGCCGCGAAAGGCGGCGGAGGCCCGGGCCGGTCAGCCTGGCTCATCTACGCTATCCACGCTGCCCCCCTCACCCCCCGTGATCCCCGGATCAAATCCGGGGAGGGGGCGACGGAAAGGAAAGGAAGATGCCACCAAAAATTGACTCCCTCTCTCCACCTGCGGCTACGGTACTCACAGAACTTCTCCTCCGGGCCCAGAGGCCTCTGGCGGAACGCCCTCTCCGCCCTCGAGGGCGGAGAGGGACAAGAACATGCGGTCTCGCGAAGTCTGTCAATACCGTAGCCACCTGCGGGGAGAGGGTTGGGGTGGAGGGGCTGCTGCCGTCGACGCGTCCCGCGGTCGCAATGGCATCTGCTCGCCGTCACGGCGCCGGCGGCCGCGGCGGAGGGGCGAGCGCCCGCCTGCCCTCGAGCTCGGCCAAGAGGGGCAGAAGGTATTTTCCAAAACGCCGCCATCGTCCGATCGAGCTTCGATAAATCGGCCGGCGCACTTGGCTCGCGCTCGCCGTCCGCACCAGCCGGTCCGCCTCGCGGAATTTGAGGAGGTTTTCGTGCCACGGGAGCCCGCAGAAGTCAATGAGCCGCCGCGCCTCTCTCTCGGGTTCGGTGACGAGGGCCTCGTAATCGATCTCGAGCATCTGCCCCCCCAGAACCTGCCGCCAATGCGTCATCAGCATCTGGGTGTGGCGCAAATAGGCGCCAAGTTCGAAGAGATCGCAGGCGAATGAGACCGGCCTCTGGAACTTTATGAAATAGCAGGAGACCCCCACATCGCGCGGGTCGCGCCGGCAATGGATGATGCGGGCTTTCGGGAAAAGCGCGGCGATCAGCCCCAAATGGCGAAAGTTGAACGGCAGCTTGTCGGTGACGTAGAGCGCTGTGCGGCTGACGCGGTCGAGACGCAAAAGATAGCGCTCGGAGAAGGCCTGCGCCCGCGCCTCGTCAAGTTCGAGCACGCATTCGGGATAGGGGCGGCTTGAGCCGATATCCGCCGCGAGGCCGTCGGCAATCTGGGGAATCTCAGTGAGCTCGCCGGCCGCCGCCACTTGCGGATGGCTCGCGAGGATTTCTTCGACGAGAGTCGTTCCCGAGCGGGGCATGCCGAGGATGAAGACCGGCTTCTCGCTCGCCGAACCCTGCGGCAAGCCGTCCCGGAAACCCGCCGAGAAGGCCGCGATTGTGCGGCGGACAAATGCGAGGTTCTCGCCTTCGTCAAAGGCGGTTCGGGTGTGATCGATCTCGTTGGCGAGACGCGCGAAGCCGAACGCCTTGTCCCAATCCTCCTCGCGCTCCGCCGCCCGCGCCAGCGCGTAACAGAGGGTCGAACGATCGTCGTCGGGAAGATCGGGCAACGCCAAAAGCCTCTCGATCTCCCGCTTTTCATCGGCGCCGAGACCGGTCCCCGGCAGGTTCGCGAGGCTCAAATAAGCGCTCGCCAATCGCGGTTGGCGCGCGAGCGCACCCCGGTAATGGAGGGCCGCCCCCGCGGCATCGCCCTTCTGCTGCAACCGGTGCGCGCGCGCGAAATGCGCGCCCGCATGATCCGGGGCGAGCGCCACGACGCGCTCATAAACCTCGTCAGCCTCCTCGAAGCGCGCCTCACCTTCGAGCGCCCCGGCAAGGGCGAGATAAGCCTCTGTATCTGAAGGCACGGCGTCGGTGACCGCCCGGAAACACGCTTCGGCACCGGCAAAGTCGTCGCGCCACAGGCAGAGCGACCCAAGCTCGCGCCGCGCGGGGACATAGTCGGGCTTGAGTTCGAGCGCGCGCCGGCACATCGCTTCCGCTTCCGCCAGGCGCCGGCGCTCGCGCAGCAGTTCCGCGAGATTGAGGTAGGCCTCGGCATAGCGCGGTTCGAGGCGCAACGCCTCGCGCAGCTCGGCTTCGGCGGCGTCGGCTTCGCCATTCGCGCGCAGCGCATTGCCGAGATTGTTGTGCGCGGCGGCGAGAGCGGGATCGAGCGCGATCGCCCGGCGGTGCGCGGCGATCGCCTCGGAAAGGCGCCCCAAGGCGCGCAATACGACGCCGAGCTGCGTGTGCCAGAGCGCGGCGCGCGGCACGAGAGCGATCGCTTTTTCGAGACCGCCGATCGCTTTCCCATAATCGCCCGCGGCATAAGCGGCAAGCGCCTGCCGGTGCCAGGCCTCCGCCGCGCCGGCTCCTCCGCCGGCCGCTCGTCTCGATATGGCCGGCGGCGGCCGCCGCCGGTGGCGTGATTTCGCCATGCTCTCTCCCGAATCCCCTGCCGCCGTTCCCTGGTTTCGAAAATCAGCATACACAATCCGAAATTGTTGGTCATGTCTGCGAAACGGGCCGCTAAGCAACGTCTTGTTGATCGGTACACAACCCTCTTCGCCCCCAGGGGCGGAGAGGGTTCATCGGCTGCCGCGGACGTATGTGTACCAGCCAGCGCAAGTTTGCTTAGCCGGTGCCACGTCCCAAAGGTGTCCTACCTTATCGGCGTGCCTCACCCTCACCCGGCGCAAGGCCCCTCGCTCCTCATCCCGGAGCAAGGACGCCCTGACTTCTGAAGCATCACAGCAAGAGGGCGGGACCAAGGCCCCGCCCTCTTGCCCCGCCGACCCGTTCAGGATCAGCCCGTCGCGACGATGTGATAGCCGGCGAAATTCATGCTCGAAAAACTGGTGAAGCCTTTGCCGGCGAAACCGTCGAAGGTCATGTGGCCTTGTGTGGTCCCCCCGCTGGTGAAGTTGACGACGAGGTTGGAGCCGCTGGTAACGAAATGCGCGTGGGCATCGATATTCCCGATCGTGGTAAACGTGCTGTCTTGCAGATCCAGGATGTCCGACTTCGAGAAATCCACGAGCTCGCTGTTGCCGATGCCGCCGAACGAGCTGCTGTGGAAGCTGAAGGTGTCGTTCCCGCGCCCGCTGAACAGCTTTACATTGTTTGTGCCGCTGTCCACATTGACCGAGTCGTTTCCGTCCGCGCCATAGACGGTCGCCTTGGAACTGTCGGAGACGTTGATCGTATCGTGGCCGTTCAAAAACCCGGTCTGAAACTGGAGAGCGCTGTGATCGGTGACCTCGACGGAGTCGTTGCCCGCGCCGCCCAATACCGTCCCTTTGCTGCTGCTATCGACAATGACCGTGTCGAAACCGCCATTGCCGTGGACAAAGGCGCTCGAGTGGTCGGTAACCTGGACCGAGTCGTGGCCGTGGATCGAATCGTTGGGAGGGACGCCGGCCCAGATGGAGGCATTGGAGTGGTTGTCGACGACCATCGTATCATGGCCGAGGCCGCCATAGAGGACCGCGTTGGAATGATCGGACACCTCGACCGAGTCGTGGCCGCCGCCGCCCTGGATGGTGTAGAAGCCGCTGCTCGCCACGATGGTGTCGTGGCCTCCTCCGCCTGTCACCAGCGACGGACCGTCGACGCTCATCTCGACGCTGTCGTGGCCGCCGCTGCTGAGGCCCACGGTATAGGAACCGTCGCTGAGAGCCAGCGAGGCCTTCCCTCCGACCCCGATGAACCCGCTCGACTCGCTCGCAGCAAAGCTGTCCTTGCCGGAGCCGAGAGTGACCGAGAACGTCTCGTGATACACCGAAACGCTGTCGTTGCCGTTCCCCATCGAGACGGTGGTGCTTCCGTCCGAGCCGTAGAGGGTGTCCTTGCCGGCGCCGAGAACGATCGAACTCAAGCCCGGTTCGGTGTTGACGACACTGTCGTTGCCCAGGCCACCCGTTACCGTGAAATTCGCCGGGGCTGTGTTGTCGTAAAGCGTGTCGTTGAAATTGCCGAAACTGATCGAATAGGTGCCCTGGCCGGTGATCTGGAACCGGACATCGGCAGTGGCCGTAACGGTGTGACCCTTACTCGGCAAATCGACTTCTGTTGCCATGATTCCCCTCCTGGCGCCTCGCCGCAGACCCACTCCTACCCCGAGGGTCTCGCGGCGCAACCGGCCCCTTGCGGGTTTCTCCTACAACGAACGTAGTCACCTTGTCAACGGCCAGATATCGTCCGCGAAGAGGAATTCTTTAGCCTCTGTTGCAAAAATACCTCTGTAGTAAAAAAGTCCCCGCTCCCTTCGCATGAACCAGATATGGGGACGGGAGAAGGCCGCCTCGGCTTGCCGCGCGCGAACTGCGGCAGCGCCGACGGCTCTCCGTCCGCTTCTGCCATAAAATTGACGCATTCCGATCATTCTTCTGCAATGACGCAAAGCTGGGCCGCCGCCGCCAACCCCGATGAATATCCTCTTTGTCCATCAGAATTTCCCCGCCCAGTATTTGCATCTCGCGCCGCATCTGGCGCGCGCCGGGCACCGGGTCGTTGCGATTTCGAACCGGGAAGGCGTCGCGATGGCGGGAATAGAGATCCTCAACTACGTGCTTCCCGCGCGGCGGGCGCCCGGCACGCACCGCTATCTGCCGCGGACCGAGGAGGCCGTCATTCGCGGCGAATGCGTCGCCGCGCTGTCGCTGCAGCTTGCGGCCTCGGGTTTCCGGCCCGACATCGTCTGCGCCCATCCCGGCTGGGGCGAGGCGCTTTACCTCGACGACGTGTGGAAAGGCGTGCCGCAGCTCCACTATTGCGAATTTTATTTTGCGCCGTTTCGCGGCGCGTCGCAGTTCCGGCCGCGCCTTCCGGTGAGCGTCGACTCGATTTTCGAAACACGGTTGCGCAACGCCGTCTTCCTTCTTTCTCTAGAGGTTTGCCACGCCGGGGTGTCGCCGACCTGGTGGCAATGGTCGCAATATCCCTCGCCTCACCGCCCGCGCATCGCGGTGGTGCATGACGGGATCAACGTCACCATGGTCCGCCCTGATCCGGCCGCCGTCCTTTCGTTGCCGGATGGGAGGCAACTCGCGCGCGGCGCGCCGATCGTCACCTACGTCTCGCGAAACCTCGAACCGATCCGCGGCTTCCCGGAGTTCATGCGCGCCGCCGCCCTCTTATTGGAGCGGCGCCCCGAGACCGAGATCGTCATCGTCGGAGGCGACGAAGTCAGCTATGGCGCGACGCTTCCGGACGGCGACACTTGGCGCCAGCGGATGCTGCGCGAAGTGCTGATCGACGCGCGGCGTGTCCACTTCCTCGGCAAGATCCCTTACACCGACTATTTGAAGCTGTTGCAGGTCTCGGCGGCGCATGTCTATCTGACCGCGCCTTTTGTTCTCTCCTGGTCGCTCGTCGAGGCGATGGCGGCGGGATGCCTCGTCGTCGCCTCCGATACGGAGCCGGTCCGGGAACTCCTCACCGACGGGAAAAACGGGCTGCTCGTCGATTTCTTCGACCGCGACGCTCTCGTCCGCCGCATCGAGGAGGCGCTCGACGGCGGGCCTGCTTTCGACGCCCTGCGCGAGGCGGCGCGCCGCACCGTTTGCGAAAGCTACAGCCTCGCCCATTGCCTGCCGCGGCAGACCTCGCTCGTCGAGCGCGTCGCCCGCATGCGCTAAGCAAACTTGCAGTGGTTGGTACACATACGTCCGCGGCGCCCGATGAACCCTCTCCGCCCCCGGGGGGCGGAGAGGGACGTGTGCCGATCAACAAGATGTTGCTTAGTTCGCCACTGAACCGCGCCGGGTTTACCGGAGGCTCCAATCCTTGAGAGGATGGAGCGATGGAGAAGCAGCAATCATCGGTTCGGTATGCGCCTGAGGTCCGCGAGCGGGCGGTGCGGATGGTGCTGGAACAGGCGGGCGATCATGGCTCGCAATGGGAAGCGATCGCGTCGATCGCCGCGACAAGCGCCTGGCCGCCCGTCTGCGCTTTGCCCGGCTGCGCCACAACGCCGCCGTCGAAGACGTCGATTACCGCACGCCCCGCGGACTCGACCGCGCCCTCTTCGAGATGCTCGCCAAAGGCGAATGGATCGACGCGCACGACAATCTGATCCTGTACGGCCCAACGGGCGCCGGCAAGAGTTGGCTTGCTTGCGCCCTCGGCCACAAGGCCTGCCGCGACAACCGCTCGGTCCTCTATCAGCGGGTTCCCAAGCTCTTCAGCAACCTTGCCCTCGCCCGCGGCGACGGCCGCTATGCCCGCCTCCTCAAGAGCCTCGCCGGCGTCCAGGTCCTCATCCTCGTTGACTGGGGTCTCGAACCCCTCGACGCCGGCGCGCGCCATGATCTTTACGAAATCCTCGAAGAACGCTACGGCCGCCGCTCGACCATCCTCACCAGCCAAATCCCCGTCGACAAATGGCACGCCTTTATCGGCGATCCCACTTACGCCGACGCCATCCTCGACCGCCTCGTCCACAACGCTCACCGCATCGATCTGAGCGGCGATAGTCTTCGTCGAAAGCGTCCGGTCGCGACCGCCGGCAGACCCGATTAGCGCCCGGGCGAGCCCCTGTCCCTGCGTTGCGTAATGAAGATCGAACCCTCACCGCGGCAGCGCCATCCAAATGCTTGACCGCCGTTCGGACAACAGCAAAGAATGCTCTCGCCAGCGAGGTGCCGCGCCCGAGCGACATCATCGCGGAACGCCGGGCGAGATCGTCCCGGAACACCGGGCGACATCACCTTGGTTCGCCCGGGCGACTTCGTCGAAATCCGTCAGCGTGCACACAAAGCTCTCTTCGCCGTGAAAGAGGTCCGCAAAGAACTCAATTGCCGATCACCGAAACCTTGCGCTCATCTCGTTGGCCGCGGCGAGAAGAAGGAACTCGGAAGTGAAAAGGATCGTCGACATGACCGGCGGTTCAACGCGCCGCGGGGAAAGCCGGAGCATCGTCATTGGGGGGCGCAAAACCGAAAGGCGCGCAACTACCTCTCGTGACCCGCCTCGGAAGCCATCTCTCCTAAAGGTGACAAGAGGTAACTGATGGCCCGGCGGGTCCCCGTGCGGATCTCGATCGAGCCGGTCATTCCCGCCGTCAGAGGAACCTTCCTTCCATTGACCTCGACCCAGTTGCGGTCGAGGGCGATGTAAACCGGGTAGGCGAGACCCTGAATCTGCGGGATGGCGTTGAGCATCCAGGTGTCACCCTTGGAGAGAGAGGCCGCATCGGCCGTGGCGGCCTCCTTCGCATAGACGGCATCGTGCGCGATGCTTACCACCTTGCCGTTGAGAGCGCCATAGCGCATAAACGGGAAAGCATCGAGCTTTATAACCGCTTTTTGGCCCACTCGGATAAAGCCGAAATCGCGGCTTGCGACCAGTGCTTCGACGACCATTTTTCCGCTCGTGGGGACGATCACCATCAGGGGTCGCGCGGGGGTTACGACTTGGCCGATGGTCGTCACGGCGAGTTGCTGAACCGTGCCACTGATGGGAGCGCGAAGGCGCGTGTTTTTGAGCTTCTCGAGAGCCTTGACAAGATCCTGTTCGAGGTCGCCTCGACGTTTGACCGCCGCGTCAAGCTTGTCCGCTTGCCGGGCGACAAACTCTTTCTGGGTCTGAGCGGTCTGGCGTTCGGTGGAGACTATCGCGGCTTCGGCTTCCCGGAGCTTTCCCTCATCCGATGCGAGTTCCGTCAGCCCCTGATCGAGCTGCTGGCGCGCTTCGAGAACGGCGAGACGCGAGCCCACCTGTTTTGCCGCTAGCTCGCTCCTCATCGCCAGAACCTTTTGCAAGATCGTGATGAGGTGCCGTTGCGAAGCGATCGTCGCGATGAGCCTCTCTTTTGCAGCCTCGCTTTCCGCGAGTTTTGCCTGATATGTCCTGATCGACGACGCATATTGAGAAAGCTCGGCGAGCGCCACGCTGCGCGCGAGCAAACGCGCGTCAGGGGCGACGTTTTGCGGGAAATCGATCTTCGGGAGAGACGGCGCTCCGGTCAAAACCGCCTCGATTTCCGCGCGCCGGCGCGCGATCTCGGCCTCGGCGGCTTCGAGATCGTGGGCGGCCATGTCGCGATCGGCGGCGGCGTCGGTCGGGTCGAGTTCGAGAACCACCTGCCCCTTTTTGACCTTGCTTCCGTTCGCCACCAGGAGGGCTCGAACCTTGCCCGGCTCGAGAGACTGGACAATTTTCGAGCGCCCGATCAGTTCAACCCGCGACGGCGCCGTCGCGTAAATGTCGAGTTTCGCCAGCCAGCTCCAGAAGAGGGCGAGGGCGAACAACGCGAGGCCGATCCAGATGAGGGCGATGCGCGCCGGCGAGGTCGGTGTCTCGAGGATTTCGAGAACGGCCGGGAGGAACTCGCGATCGTCGGCGCTAGTCACCGCTCGCAAAGGCCTTCCGAGGGGACCGAGCTTGGCGGGAGGCGGGCTCCGCCTCGGGACGGGAAGGCGCCTTATGGGCGCGTCGGTCATACCTCTTCCTCCTCTTCGCCCGCCTGGATTCGCCACAGGCGGCCGTAAACGCTCGACTGCCGCGCCAAAAGCTCGTCATGCGTTCCGTCGTCGACGATTTGTCCATCGCGAAAAGCGAGGATTCGGTGGCATTCGCGGACCGAAGAAAGGCGATGCGCGACGACGATCACCGTGCGCCCGCGCACAATCTCCTTCATGTTGTTGCGGATGATTTTCTCGCTCTCATAGTCGAGAGCGCTCGTCGCCTCGTCGAATATCAGGATTCGGGGATTGGCAGCGAGCGCCCGGGCAATCGCCAGCCTTTGTCTCTGCCCTCCCGAAAAATTGGAACCGAGCTCTTCGATGATGGTGTCGTAGCCGAGAGGAAGCCTGCTGATAAATTCATCGGCCCCGGCGAGACGCGCGATGGCAATGACTTGCGCTCTCGGCATCCCGGGATTGACGAGGGCTATATTTTCGTGAACGGTGCGCCGAAAGAGGACGTTTTCCTGCAAAACGACCCCGATCTGACGGCGCAGCCACGCGACATCGACATGCGCGATGTCGACCCCGTCGATCAGGATCTGTCCTCTCTCGGGGACGTAAAGCCTCTGTAAGAGCTTGGTAAAGGTCGATTTGCCCGATCCCGATGCGCCGACGATCCCGACCACCTGAGCAGCCGGGATATCGACGGAAACGCCTTTCAGAACTTCCGGCCAATCCGGGCGATAACGGAAGACAAGATTTTTGACTTCGATCGCACCGCGCGCGGGAGGCAGGTTCGCCTGCGTCAGAGGGCGGGCTTCGGTGGGGAAATTGAGCACGTCGCCAAGGCGGTCGACCGACACTCTGACCTGCTGAAAATCCTGCCACAACTGCGAAAGGCGCAGGATCGGAGCCGTCACCTGGTTCATGATCATGTTGAATGCGACGAACGCGCCGACGGTGAGATTGCCGTCGATGACTTCCCTCGCTCCGAGGAAGAGCACGACGGCGGTTGTCAGCTTGTTGATGTATTGGATCGAATTCTGCCCGACGCTGGCGAGGAGAACGGCTTGGAACGACGTCCTCACATAAGCGGCGAGCCTCTCTTCCCAATGCGAGCGAAGCGCCGGCTCGACGGCGAGACCCTTCACGGTTTGGATGCCGATCAGAGTCTCGACCAGGAACTGGTTATTTATGGCGCTGCGATTGAAGCGCTCTTTGATCTTTTCGCGCAAAGCCGGGCGCAAAAGCATGGCGACCGCCCCGTAAAACGGCAATGACACAACGACGACGCTCGCCAATGGCGTAGAATATATGTAGAGAACGCCGACAAAGATGAAGGTGAACAAAAGATCGATCGTCGAAGTCAGTCCTTGTCCTGTCAGAAAGGAGCGAATCGTTTCGAGTTCGCGTACCCGGGCGACGGTCAATCCGGCGGGACGCGATTCGAAATAAGCGAGGGGAAGGCGCAGGAGATGATCGAAAAGCTTGGAGCCGAGTTCGACGTCGATGCGACTCGTCGTATGCGTAAGAACGTAGGACCGGAAGTATTGGAGAATGACCTGGAAGAAGCCAATGATAATGAGCCCGGCGACGACCATGGAGAGCGTCGCATATCCCCTGTAAACGAGGACCTTGTCGATCGTGATCTGGAAAAAGAGAGGCGTTATGAGACCGCAAAGCTGGACGAGGAGCGAACCCAGCAACGCGGTCATCAGAGGGCGGCGGTAACGCCAAAGCGAAGGCCGAAACCAGCTGAGATCGAACTGCTCCGAGCCTGGCTCGGGGGGCGCGCGACGGGTGAGGAGGATGATCGTCCCATCCGATTTCGCCGCGATCTCTTCCGCAGGCTCGATCGCAAAAGTCCTTTTGACAGGGTCGACGATCCGCACCCTGCCTTCCTGATCGCGCCTTCCGAGAACCGCAAACCCGCCCTCTCTGAGCCCCACGATCGCCGGAAGAGGGGCGGTCAGAAGCCGCTCTTTCTTCTGGCCCGACAAGAGGCGCGCTTTGAGGCCCAGCATCTTGGCGGCGCGCACGACCTCGGTCGCGGTCGAAGACCTTTGGCCGAGACCCAGCTCGTGGGTGAGTTGCGGCACATCGCAGGCGACGCGATGGAAATTCGCGACGAGAGCAAGGGCGCTTAAACCGGAATCAGGCGAAGGCTCAGGGAACGGAGCGCGACGCTCCGATTTGTTGGCTTCCACAGCGGGCACGTATCCTCCCCGAGCAGGCATCAAAGGGCCCTTTCTTAAGCGGTAAAGGGACGAAATGCAACCGCGACCACTATGTGGATCAGCACCCAACCGTGACCCCACCCCAAATAGGTCCTAACCCGACTTCGCGGATTGGGGCCGTTTTTTATCTCCTGCCCGCTGTAGATCAACGGGTTAGGTTGGAAGGTCTTTGAACCGCTCCGAGATTTTCGGAGGCGATTTTGCTTGAGTCAGGCGGCCATCGCCTGACAGATC
>JAKAOO010000032.1 GCA_021812165.1 Pseudomonadota bacterium
GCACGTATTCGCCGAGCTTGTTTTTGAGGGTCTTGAGGCCGACGGTCTTCATCGGTTGCAGGTAGCTACCAGAGGCTGCTTTGTCAAGAAACTCACCATACCCCGGGCACGAGCCTGTAGCGTACGCGGCGAGCGTAATCCTCGTAGCCGGCCAGCTGCGTTTTCAGCATGCGGTCTTCGACAACCGTGCGCCGCAGCAGCCACAGCGCGCCGAGCATCCCGAGCGCCGCAGCGAGCCAGGAACAAAGGATGAGGCCGCTCGCCGCCATCACCGGGATCGCGCTGGCATAGCCGGGGTGGCGCACCCAGCGATAGGGGCCGGCCGCGATGACGCGCTGCCCGCGCTCGGTCTGAATGCGGATCGCGGAGGAAAAGAACGGGTTGACGTGGATCGCCCAGAGCGACAGCGCCAACCCGAGTGCAAAGGCCGCGAGCGCGGCGAGACGCAACGCCGGCGGCACCGTGTCCGACCAATGCAAGCGGCCGCGATCGAGACCGGCGAGCGCCCAATGCGCGAGGCACAGCAGGAAGGCGAGACGCAGGCTCCAGGGCGGCGGCTTGCCGCCCGGCCGCATGCGCTCGCGCGCAAGGTCCTCGCCCATAAGGAAAAGCCCGCCAACCGACAGCGCCGCGACGATCGCGATATAGATCCAATAGAGCGGCAGGTCGATCCGTCCGGCCGCGCCGAAGAGGATAGCCGCGACCAGGACCGGGAAGCCGGCCGCCTGGGCAAGCATCCAGGGCGACGGCGAGGTCACGCGCGCAGCTTGCCGCCCGTCGCCTTTTCGACCGCCGCCACGAGACGCTTCGAAAAGCCCTCGATCTCGGAATCGGTGAGCGTCCGCTCCTGCGGTTCGAGGCGCACGGTGATGGCGAGAGATTTCTTGCCCTCCGGCAAACCCGCACCCTCATAGACGTCGAAAAGGCGGATCTGCGCGACGAGCTTCGGATCGACAGCGCGGGCGGCCGCAAAGAGCCTCTGGGCGGGAACGTCGCGGTCGAGGACAAAGGCGAAATCGCGTTCCACCGGCTGGAACGGCGAAAGCGCGAGCGGGCGCGCCCTCGGACGCGCGCGGGGTTCGGGGACGGCGTCGAGGAAAACCTCGAATGCCGCCGCCTTCTGGCGCAGGTCGAGCGCCTCGAGGATCGCCGGATGAAGCTCGCCGAAAGCGCCCAAGGATTTCGGTCCGAGAAGGAGGCTTGCGGCGCGGCCCGGGTGGTACCACGCGGGCGGGTCGGCGCGGGCCTCGATCCTTTCGACGGGCGCCCCCATCGCGGAAAGCGCCGCCAAGGCGTCGGCCTTGACGAGGGCGAAATCAACCTCGCGCGGCGGGTTTTGCCAGTCTCGGGGTCCGCTTTTGCCGGAGCGCAGGCCGGCCGCGACGAGCCGTTGGCCCTCGGGCGTATCGTCCTCATAAGCGGGCCCGAGCTCGAAGAGAGCGTTGTCGGCAAACCCGCGATCGGCGTTCTTGCGCGCCGCAACGAGAAGCCCCGAGAGGAGCGAGGGCCGCATCTGGTCGAGATCGGCGGAGAGCGGGTTCGCAAGGCGAAGCTCGGGCTTTGCGCCGCCGAAAAGCTCGGCCTCGCGGCGCGCGATAAAGGAGAACGTCACGATTTCGACGAGCCCGCGCTCGGCGAGCGTGCGGCGAACGAGCTCGCTTCGGCGCCGCTGCGGCGACAAGGAAGGACGCGGCAAAGCTTCGCCCCGCGAAAGCGAGAGGGGCGGGATCTCATCATAGCCCTTGACCCGCAACACCTCCTCGACAAGGTCGGCCTCGCCTTCGACGTCGCCGCGCCAGGAAGGCGGCTCGACCGCGAGGTCGCCGCTTTCCCGCCTCTCGACCGAAAAACCGAGAGCTTCGAGGAGCCTGCCGCTCTCTTCCGGGCCGACCTCGAGGCCGCCGAGGCTTCCGACACGACCCGCGCGCAAAAGATAGCGCCGCCGCCACTCGGGCTCCCTTCCCGCGACCACGATCTCGGACGCCTCGCCGCCGCAGAGGTCCAAAATCATCCGCGTCGCGATCTGAAGCCCGCTCTCGACAAAAGCCGGATCGACCCCGCGCTCGAAGCGGTAGCGCGCCTCGCTTGCGATATTGAGGCGACGCCCGGTCGAAGCGGTGCGGATGGGATCGAAAAGCGCCGCCTCGACGAAAACTTCGGTCGTCTTCTCGCTGCATCCCGAAGCCTCGCCGCCAATGACGCCGCCGAGGCTCAGGACCTGCCGCTCGTCGGCGATCGCCGTCATTTCCGGATCGAGCGCGTACTCTTTTCCGTCGAGAGCGGGAAGGCTCTCCCCTACTCGTCCGAAACGCACCACGAGATCGCCCGAAACCCGCGCGGCGTCGAATGCGTGGAGAGGCCGGCCCTGATCGAATGTGATGAAGTTCGTGATGTCGACGAGGGCCGAGATCGGCCGCAAACCGATCGCCTCCAACCTTTTTTGCAGCCAGGGCGGGCTCGGGCCGTTTTTGGCGCCGCGAATGGTGCGGCCGAGAAAATAGGGACAGGCGGAAAGATCCTCGATATGAACGCGGATCGGCGACGAAAAGCAGCCCGGAACCGCGGTGCCAGCAAGCGGCTTCAAGCGGCCGATGCCGGAAGCCGCGAGATCGCGGGCGAGGCCGCGCACCCCGAGGCAATCGGCGCGGTTCGGCGTCACCTTGACGTCGAGAAGCGGGTCGTCGAGACCGAGAAGGCTCGCATAAGAGGCGCCGATCGGCGCCTCTTGCGAAAGCTCGATGATCCCCTCGTGGTCTTCGCCGAGCCCGAGCTCATAGGCCGAGCACAGCATGCCGCGCGAGGCGACGCCGCGGATCACGCTCTCCTTCAGCACCGCCCCGGTGCGAGGGATGACGCGCCCGGGAGGCGCGAATACGCCCTTCATGCCGGCGCGGGCATTGGGCGCGCCGCAGACGACCTCCACCCGCTCGCGCCCGGTATCGACCGTGCAGACCTTGAGGCGGTCGGCGTCAGGATGCCGCGCGCAGGTGAGGACGGAGGCGACGACAAAGCCTTCAAGAGGACGCGCGCGGTCTTCGACGCTTTCGACATCGTGGCCGAGCATGACGAGGCGGTCGGCGATCGCCGAGAGCAGAGCCTCTGTGTCGAGATGGGTCTTGAGCCAGGCGAATGTCGTCTTCATGGTCCGGCGAGCGATCCTCGGACGAGCGAAGGGATATCGAGAGGGAGAAAGCCGTGGTGTTTGAGCCAGCGCCAATCGCCATCGTAAAAGGCGCGCAGATCGGGAATGCCGTATTTGAGCATCGCTACCCGCTCGATCCCCATGCCAAAGGCAAAGCCCTGATAGAGGCCGGGGTCGATGCCGCAATTTTCGAGGACGCGCGGGTGAACCATGCCGCACCCGAGGATCTCAAGCCAATCGCCGCCTTTGCCGATCTTGAGTTCGCCCCCCTTGCGCGAACAGCCGATATCGACCTCGGCTGAAGGCTCGGTAAAGGGGAAATAACTCGGGCGGAAGCGCACCGCCAAATCTTCGAGCCCGAAATAGGCGCGGCAGAAGTCGATGAGGCAGCCTTTGAGGTGCCCCATATGCGTCTCGCGATCGACGACCAAGCCTTCGACCTGATGAAACATCGGCGAATGCGTCGCGTCGTGGTCGCAGCGGAAGGTTCGCCCAGGCACGATGATGCGAAGCGGCGGCTTCTCTTTGAGCATGGTGCGGACCTGCATCGGCGAGGTGTGCGTGCGCAAGAGACGCCGCGTCCCGTCCGCGCGCGGTTCGAAGTAGAAGGTGTCGTGCTCCTGGCGCGCCGGATGCTCGGGCGGGATGTTGAGTGCCGTAAAGTTGTAAAAATCCTCCTCGATATGCGGCCCCTCGACGACCCTGAAGCCCATCTCGCCAAAAATCGCCACGACCTCGTCGAAGGCCTGGCTGATCGGGTGGATGCGTCCTTCGGGGGCAAAGGAGACCGGCAGCGTCGTGTCGGCGCGCTCTCTCTTGAGCCTCTCTTCGAGCACCGTGCGCGAAAGGCGCGCCTCGGCTGCGCCAAGGGCGGCGGTGATCGCTTCCCGGGCGGCGTTGAGGGCGGCGCCGGCACTGGGCCGCGCTTCCGCGTCGAGCGCGCGCAGTTCCCGCATCGCCAAGGTCAAAGCGCCGCGCCGGCCAAGCGCCCGGATGCGGATCTCTTCGAGCGCCGCGGGCGAAGGCGCCTCCTCGATCTCGCGCAGGATCTCTTCGCTTTCGAATTCGATTTCCGCCATGCTAACCATTCCGCTCGGATCGTCGGCAGAGGCCGCGCGCACGATGGCGCTTCATTGTGAGGCGTCCCTGGGCGCCGAAGCAATCCCGATGCCTCTGAAACGCCGCCAC
Source organism: Pseudomonadota bacterium (assembly GCA_021812165.1). GTDB lineage: Bacteria > Pseudomonadota > Alphaproteobacteria > ATCC43930 > CGMCC-115725 > AP-15. The sequence continues at coordinate 4,331 of JAKAOO010000032.1, forward strand.
CGGGTTGCTTCCCCTCGGGCCTACCGGCTCCATCGTCCGGACCATCGATATCCCCGAGGGTCGCTCGCAATGCCTCACATGTGGAATTGGCGGAGTTCAGCCTTGAGCGGGCGCAGCGGGCCGAGCTTCGAGCGCCGAACGAGCGGTCCGGACGATCTCGGTAAAGGCCGCGGGCTCGCGCACCGCGAGATCGGAAAGGATCTTGCGGTCGAGATCGAGCCCGGCAAGCTTGACGCCATGCACAAACTCGGAATAGGTAAGCCCCTCTTGCCGGGCTGCGGCATTGATCCTTTGGATCCAGAGAGCGCGAAAATCGCGCTTCCGGTTGCGGCGGTCGCGATAGGCGTATTGCAGGGCCTTTTCGACTTTCTCGATCGCCACGCGAAAGGCCTTGCTGCCGCGCCCGCGATAGCCTTTGGCGAGTTTCAGCACCTTTTTGTGGCGGGCGTGCGTCGTCACCCCGCGCTTGACGTGCGCCATCTTCCTATCCCCGAAGATACGGCATGTAGGAAAGGACGAGCTTCGAATCGCCCTTTTCGAGCGTCGTCGTGCCGTGCGCGGAGCGCTTCATCTTCTTCGCCTTGTTGATGAGGAGGTGGCGCTTGTGGCCGTAATTCCTCTTCACCTTGCCGCCGGCGGTGCGGCCGAAACGCTTTTTCGCACCGCTTTTTGTCTTGAGCTTTGGCATCTCGTCATCCCTAACGACTGCAAGGGGCGGCCCGCCGCCCCTTGCAGTCGCGATTTATAGCCCCGGCGGCCGGCGAAAGCAAGCCGGCCGCGCTATCTGGGCGCGACGACCATCGTCATCTGCCGGCCTTCCATGCGCGGCATCTGCTCGACTTTGGCGACGTCGTCGAGATCGTCCTTGACGCGCATCAGCATGTCCATGCCGAACTCTTGGTGCGCGAGTTCGCGACCGCGAAAGCGCATCGTCACCTTGACCTTGTCGCCTTCTTCGATGAATTTGAGCATGCTGCGCTTTTTAACTTCGTAATCGTGGTCGGTTATGGTGGGACGAAGCTTGATTTCCTTGACTTCGATGATTTTCTGCTTTTTGCGCGCTTCGTTCTTTTTCTTCTGCTCTTCGTACTTATATTTTCCGAAATCGAGGACTTTGCAGACTGGCGGATCGGCGTTGGGAGCGATCTCGACGAGATCGAGACCGGCTTCCGCCGCGGTCGCGAGCGCCTCGTTGCGCCCGAGGATTCCCACCATTTGGCCGCGCTCATCGATGAGACGCACGCGTGTCGCGGAGATCTCAGCGTTGATGCGGGGCCCCTCGCGCGAGGGAGGGGTGAAAGGGACGGTTGAGCGAGGTATCTAGCTTCTCCTTCTCTTGGTTTCACGATAGCGGCAGCGACCGCTATGCGTCCTGCGGTATCGCCGCCTCCGCTTTCAATCTAGCAACGGCTTCATCAAGCGCAAGCGCCTCCTGAACGTTGCTGCCGAGTCGGCGCAGCATCACCCGTTTTGTTTCGGCCTCGCGCCTTCCGACGACGAGAATGACCGGCACTTTCAGGAGCGAGTGCTCGCGAATCTTGTAGCCGATCTTCTCGCTTCCGGTGTCGAGCTCGGCTCGCAATCCCGCATCACCGCATGCGCGCGCGACTTCGCCCGCGTAACGGGCGCTCTCCTCGCTGATGCTCGCGACCATCACCTGAACCGGAGCGAGCCAGAGCGGAAAGTGGCCGGCGTGATGCTCGATCAAGACGCCGATAAAGCGTTCGAGCGATCCCAGGATCGCGCGATGCAGCATGACCGGACGGTGTCGTGCCCCGTCGGCACCGACATAATTTGCATCGAGCCGCTCGGGCAATACGAAGTCGAGCTGCAAGGTGCCGCATTGCCATTCGCGCGCGAGGGCGTCGCGCAAAACGAATTCGAGCTTCGGCCCATAGAACGCGCCCTCTCCTGGGTTCTTGGTGTAGGGAAGGCCGGTCGCCTCGATCGCCTCTTGAAGGGCGCTCTCGGCGCGATCCCAGACCTCGTCCGAACCCGCGCGAACCGTCGGCCTGTCGGCAAACCGGATCGCCACATCCGCAAAGCCGAAATCGCGATATACGCTCAACAGCAGCTCGCAGAAGGCGATCGACTCGCTCGCGACCTGCTCTTCGGTGCAGAAGATGTGCGCGTCATCCTGGGTAAACGCGCGCACCCGCAAGAGGCCATGGAGCGCGCCCGAAGGCTCGTTGCGATGGCAGGCGCCGAATTCCGCGAGCCGCAACGGGAGTTCGCGATAGCTCCTGAGCCGGCTCTTGAAAATGAGGACATGACCCGGACAGTTCATCGGTTTCAAAGCCAGAACCCGCTCGTCCCGGCTTTCTGCCGTGAACATGTGTTCGCGGAACTTCTCCCAGTGGCCGGACGCCACCCACAGGCTCCTGTCGAGAAGTTGCGGCCCGCTGACCTCGAAATAGCCGGCCTTTTCGAGCCGACCGCGCATATAGCCCTCGATCACGCGGTAAAGCCGCCAGCCTTTGGGATGCCAGAAGACGCTTCCCGCCGCCTCTTCCTGCAGGTGAAAAAGCTCGAGCTCGCGCCCCAAACGGCGGTGGTCTCTCTTCTCGGCCTCCGCCAGGCGGAAGAGGTATTGGCCGAGCTCTTCCTTCTTTGCCCAAAGGGTGCCGTAAATGCGCTGCAGTTGCGCGTTCCTCGGATCGCCCCGCCAATAGGCGCCCGCCACGCTCATCAATTTGAAGGCTTCTCCGAGAGCGCCGGTCGATGGCGCGTGCGGTCCGGCGCAGAGATCGACAAAACGGCCCTGGCGATAAAGGCTCACCTCTTCGCTCTCGGGGATTTCGGCGATGTGTTCGGCCTTCATCTCTTCGCCGATGCCGCGAAAAAAGGCGATGGCGGCGCCGCGGTCCCGGACTTCCCGCGTGATCTTCTCGTTGCGCCGGACGATCTCATGCATCCGCGCCTCGATCTTCGCCAAATCCTCCGGCGTGAACGGCTCGGCGCGGGCGAAATCGTAGTAAAAGCCGGTTTCGGTCGCCGGGCCAAAGGCGACCTGCGTGTCGGGATAAAGCTCCTTCACTGCTTCGGCCATGACGTGGGCGGCGTCGTGGCGCAAGATTGCGAGCCCTTCGGGCTCATCGCGGGTGATGAGCCTTGCTTCGACATCGCCCTCGACGAGATGGGAGAGATCGCGCGCCTTGCCGTCGATGCTGATCGCAACCGCCGCTTCGGACTTTCCCAAAGCCGCCGCGATGTCGCTGCCCGAAACCGGCCGCGGGAAATTGAGGGTCCTGCCGCCGGGAAGCGTGACGGCGATCCGCGCTTCCGCCGCGGAGAAGGGTTCACTCATGATCCTTCCGGCATTACTCAAGAAAGGGAAAACAAAGACTTAACCAAGGCGAAGAGGCGCCGCAACGCGCTCTCGGCCGAGGGTTTCGCCGGCCGCTCTCTGGCGCGCCGCGGCGAGAGTTGCAGCGAGAAGTTCGGTGAGGCCGGCGCCGGTCGCGCTCGAAATCGCCAGCACCTTCCCCCCCGAAGCGCGTTCGAGCTTTCGGCACTTGGCGCGTGTGGCCTCGGGATCGAGGGCGTCGATCTTGTTGAGGGCGAGAATTTCCGGCTTCTGCGCAAGCCCCGCTCCGTAACGGCGAAGCTCGGCTCGGATCGTCCGGTACGAGCGGACGACATCGGCGCGGGTTCCGTCGATGAGATGAAGGAGGACGGCGCAACGCTCGATATGGCCCAAGAAGCGGACCCCGAGGCCGGCGCCTTCGCTCGCCCCGGCGATGAGCCCGGGAAGATCGGCGAAGATGAGCTCCTCGTCGAAGACGCGGGCGACGCCGAGTTGCGGTTTCAACGTCGTGAAGGGATAGTCGGCGACTTTCGGCCGGGCGTTCGAAAGAGCGGCGAGAAGCGTCGATTTGCCGGCGTTGGGGAGGCCAATGATCCCGGCGTCGGCGACGAGCTTCAATCTGAGCCACACGGAAGCCTCGCGGCCGGGCCAGCCGGGGAGCGTGTGGCGCGGCGCGCGGTTGGTCGCGCTTTTGAAACGGGCGTTGCCAAACCCTCCGTCTCCGCCGCGCAGCAAAAGGATCCGCTCTCCCGGGCGGACGAGATCGGCAAGCACGACGCTCTTCTCTTCGTCGAGGATCTCCGTCCCGACCGGAACCGTGAGGACGAGGTCTTCGCCGCCGGCGCCGGTCTTGTTGGCGCCGCCGCCGGGCCGGCCGTTCTCCGCGCGGAAATGCTGGCGGTAGCGATAATCGATGAGCGTGTTGAGGTTACCCGCCGCGACGAAAACGATGTCGCCGCCTTTGCCGCCGTCGCCCCCGTCGGGGCCGCCCCACGGGATAAACTTCTCGCGCCGAAAGGAGAGCGCTCCCGTGCCGCCGTCGCCGCTTTTGAGATGGATCCTCGCTTCGTCGAGAAACTTCATGGTCCGGGGTTCGCCCGCGCCCGAAAAAGGGGGAACGGCTTCAGGGTCTCCCCAGGCGGCGGGTGCCTATTCGGCTTCCGGCGGGGATGGCCGCGCCGGCAAAACCGACACGTAGCTGCGGCCGCCGACTCCGCTATGAAACGTGACCGCCCCTGCGGCGAGGGCAAAGAGGGTGTGATCACGGCCGCAGCCGACATGCCTTCCGGGGTGGAACTTGGTTCCGCGCTGGCGCACGAGGATCGCTCCCGGAACGACGATCTCGCCGCCGAATTTCTTGACGCCGAGGCGCCGGCCGGGGCTGTCCCGCCCGTTGCGCGAGGAACCGCCCGCCTTCTTGTGAGCCACTCTTTAGTCGCCTCCTTCGGCCGCGAGATCACGACCCGCCGCTGATCTCGGTGATGCGCAAAAGGGTCTCGGCTTGGCGGTGCCCCTTTTTGCGCCGGTAATTCTTCCGCCGCTTCTTCTTGAAGACGATGATCTTGTGGGCGCGCCGCTGCTCGACGACGGTGGCGCTGACGCGCGCGCCCGGCAGGAGCGGCGCACCGGCTTTCACCGTGTCATCGTCGGCAATCAGCAGAACCTCGTCGAGCGCGACCGTGCTTCCCGGCTCGCCGTCGAGCCTTTCGACGGCGATCACATCGTCTGTCGCGACCTTATACTGTTTGCCGCCGGTGCGGATCACTGCGAACATGACGGAAACCGATATCGGTTGGCGCGCCCCGCGCGGCAAGGCCGCCGGGCCACAAAACCGCCCTCATCGCGACACCCCGTCCGGGAGCGCGCACTATAGGGCCGCGGCCATCGCTGTCAACGCCGGAGCCCGGCGGTTCGGCTTCTTTTCGCGAAGCCGGCTTTGCGGCCGCGTTCGGGCGAAACGCAAGGCCGGGTGCCCTGTTTTTGTGAAGGCTCGCAAACAGCTTCAAGATGACTTAACCGCATGTGCCGCCACAGCTTATCGCTTTGACGCTGCCGGCCGGCTCCTCTAGACTTTAGAGTGGAGCATGAGGAGCGCCGCCGCGATGGCTGAGCGAACAAACCGCGCGACCGAGAACGAAGCGCTGCGATTTCATTCGAGCGGCCGTCCCGGGAAATTGGCGATCGCCCCGACAAAGCCGCTGACGACCCAGCGCGATCTCTCTCTCGCCTATTCGCCGGGGGTGGCCTTTCCCTGCCTCAAGATCCACCGCGAGCCGAACGCGGTTTACGACTATACCTCGAAAGAGAATTTCGTCGCGGTCATCTCGAACGGCACCGCGGTCTTGGGGCTCGGCGATTTGGGCGCGCTCGCGGCAAAGCCCGTGATGGAAGGCAAATGCGCGCTCTTCAAACGCTTTGCCGATATCGACGCGATCGATCTCGAAATCGACACCCGCGACGTCGACGAGTTCGTCAACTGCGTGCGCTTTCTTCATCCCGCTTTCGGCGGCATCAACCTCGAAGACATCAAGGCGCCGGAATGCTTCATCATCGAAGAGAGGCTGCGCGCCTTGATGGACATTCCGGTCTTTCACGACGACCAGCACGGCACCGCGATCATCGCCGCTGCGGGGCTCGTCAACGCGCTGCACCTGACGGGCCGCGCGCTCTCGGAAATCAAGATGGCCGTCAACGGCGCCGGCTCCGCGTCGATCGCCTGCGTCGAGCTGTTGAAAAAGATGGGTCTGCCGGCGGGAAACGTCACGCTCTGTGATTCGCAAGGGGTCATCTATTACGGGCGCACGCAAGGGATGAACCAGTGGAAGTCGGCGCATGCGGTAGAGACCAAGGCGCGCACCCTCGCCGAGGCGATCGAAGGCGTCAATGTCTTCTTTGGGCTTTCCGTGGGCGGCGCGGTCACGGCGGCGATGGTCCGCTCAATGGCAGATAAGCCGATCATCTTTGCGATGGCCAACCCCGATCCCGAGATCACGCCCGAAGAGGTGAAGGCGGTCCGTTCCGACGCGATCATCGCCACCGGCCGCTCGGACTATCCGAACCAGGTCAACAACATTCTGGGGTTTCCGTATATCTTTCGCGGCGCTCTCGACGTGCGCGCCTCGACCATCAACGACGCGATGAAGATCGCCGCGGCGGCGGCGTTGGCGCGCCTCGCGCGCGAGGACGTGCCGGACGAGGTCGCGGCCGCCTATGCCGGGCAGCGCCTCAGCTACGGGCCCGAATACATCATCCCCGCGCCCTTCGATCCGCGCCTCATTTGGGCGGTGCCCTCGGCCGTCGCCAGGGCGGCGATAGAGACGGGGGTCGCGAGAAAGCCGATCGCCGACATGGAGGCCTATAAGCGCGCGCTCAAAGCCCGGCTCGATCCGACCGCGGCCGGCTTCGAACAGATCTTCGAGCGCGTCCGCGCCGCCCCGAAGCGCGTCGTCTTTGCCGAAGGCGAAGAGGAGAAGACGATCCGCGCGGCGCTGCAATTCGCCGGCAGCGGTTTTGGCACCCCGGTCCTCGTCGGGCGCGAAGACCGGGTGTGGGCGACGATGAACGCGATCGGCCTCAACTCGCCGCAAGGGCTCGAAATCCACAACGCGCGGCTCTCGCAACACAACAAGCGCTACACAGACTTTCTCTATGCCCGGCGCCAGAGGAAAGGGATGCTCTATCGCGACTGCCAGCGGCTCGTGAACCAGGACCGCAACGTCTTTGCCGCTTGCATGGTCGCCTGCGGCGACGCCGAGGCGATGGTCACGGGCATCACGCGCAACTCTTTCGACGTCCTCTCCGAAGTCTGCGAGGTGATCGATGTCGAAGACGGCGCGGCGGTTTTCGGGTTGACCGTCCTTTTGGCGCACGAGCGGACGGTTCTTATCGCCGACACCCTCGTTCACGAGACGCCGAGCCCGGGAGAGCTTGCCGACATTGCGAGAGGAGCCGCGGTAAAGGCGCGGCAGTTCGGTCTCGTGCCGCGGCTGGCGCTCCTTTCCTATTCGAATTTCGGCAATCCGATGGGCCCCGATGTCGAGCGCGTAAGGAGCGCCGTCGCGCTCCTCGACGCGCGTGCGGTCGATTTCGAATATGACGGCGAGATGAGCGCCGATGTCGCCCTCAATGAGCGCCTCATGCACCAGCTCTATCCGTTCTGCCGCCTTTCCGGACCGGCCAACATCCTCGTCATGCCGCAGCTTCACAGCGCCAATATCGCGGCCAAGCTCTTGGCCCAGCTCGGAGGCGGAACCGCGATCGGGCCGCTTCTCATCGGTCTGGCGCATCCGGTGCAGATCGCGAATACCGGGGCGACCGTCTCCGATCTCGTCAATCTTGCCGCTCTTGCGGCGCACGATGCGACCGTTCTCGGCGCGGCGGCCGCCCCTTGCGATGAGAAGCCCGCGCCGGCGTAACGGCTTCGGTCGATGTGGCGAGAGATTAGCCGGGGTTCGGTCCAATTTCTGATCGCCGGCCTCTCAATCGTCGTCTTTTTCGGTTTTCTCTTTGAACTTGGCGTCTCGCCGGGCGTCATTTTTGCTCTGGTCGCGCTCGGCGTCGCGCTCAAGATCATCGGGCATTTCGTTGAGCTTCGGTTCCTGCGGGCCGAGGCACGCGATGCTTTTGCCACGCTCGGTCCCGACGCGGCGCCGCCGCTCGCGCCGCCGCGCCGGCTGAGCCCGCATGGCCGGGCGATCTGGCCGGCGGCATTGCGTCTCGATCGCGCGTGGCGCGAGCGGGCGCGTTCAACCGAAGCGGGTCTCGCCGCGGCTGAGGCGGTCCTTTCCGCCATGCCGAACCCCTTGATCCTCCTCGATGAAAGGCGGCGGATCGTGCGCGCCAACAAGGCGGCCGCAGCTTTCGTGGGAGAGGGCGAGGAGCCCCGCGATCTTGCCTCGGCGTTGCGCAACCCGGCTTTGTTGGAAGCCGTGGAGGCGGTTTTGCACGGCGCCGGCGAGGAGACGATCGAGTTCGTTCTTTTCTTCCCGGTCGAACGCCGGTTGCGGGCCCGCATCGCCCGCATCGAGCCTCTGCGCGGAGCATTGCCGCGGGCGGAGGGAGATCGCCCTCTGCTCGAAGAAGCGGCGGCGGTTCTGGCGCTCTATGACATTACCGAGATCCGTCGCGCGGAAGCGATGCGGGTCGATTTCATCGCCAATGCGAGCCATGAGCTCAAGACCCCGCTCTCCGCCCTCATCGGCTTTATCGAAACGTTGCAGGGGCCGGCGCGCGCGGACAGAGAAGCGCGCGAGCGATTTCTCGCGATCATGCAAAAGGAGGCGAGCCGGATGGCGCGCCTCGTCGCGGATCTCTTGTCGCTGTCGCGGATCGAACTCAACGAGCACGTGGCGCCCGAGGGCCGCGTCGCGATCGTGACGGTGCTGCGGGAAGCCGCCGATGCGCTCGCTCTCAGGGCCGGCGATCGGGGGATGAGGATCCTTTTGAACATCCCCGCCGAACTTCCGGAAGTTACGGGCGATGCCGATGAAATCGCCCAGGTCTTCCACAATCTTCTCGACAACGCGATCAAATACGGCCGCGCCGGCACCGAAATCGAGGTCGCCGCGGAGGTCGCGCAAAGGATGCCGCGCGCCGGCGCCGGCGTCCCCGCCCCTTATGTGAAGGTTGCGGTCAAGGACCAAGGCGAGGGCGTCCCGCGCGAGCATCTGCCGCGTTTGACCGAGCGCTTCTACCGCGTCGATACCGCCCGTTCGCGCGAGCTCGGCGGCACCGGCCTCGGGCTCGCGATCGTCAAGCACGTGATCAATCGCCATCGCGGATTTCTCGAGATCGCGAGCGAACCCGAAAAAGGCTCGGTCTTCACGGTCTATTTCCCGCAGGCCGGCCCGGCAGGCGGGGCCTGAATGCTTCCCGCTCCGGGGCGCCTGTCACAGAACTGCAATAGAAGGCCTTTAGGATCGCCAAGGACATGGAACGGGAGCGCATGAGGGAGTATCAGGAAGCCGGCCGCCGTTTTCTCCCGGGAGCCTTGAGCCCAATTCCTTTTGTCGCCGAGCTTCGAGGAATGATGGACGAGACGCGAGAAGGCCCGCCCGCCGGGCATTCCCTGTTCCCCGCCTCGGAGAAAATTGAGGCGACGCCTCTCGTCAAGATCCTCATTCGCAATCTCGACTTTTACTATGACGACTTCCGCGCGCTCAAAGACATCAGCCTGCCGATTTACGACAAAGAGGTGACCGCCTTTATCGGCCCTTCCGGTTGCGGCAAGTCGACGTTGCTGCGGGTCTTGAACCGGATTTACGAACTCTACCCGAAGCAGCGGGCAGAGGGCGAAGTGCTGATGGACGGCGAAAACATCCTTGCGCCCGGGCGCGATCTCAATCTTTTGCGAGCCAAGGTCGGGATGGTGTTCCAGAAGCCGACGCCGTTTCCGATGTCGATCTACGACAATATTGCTTTCGGTCTGCGGCTCTACCGGCATCTCTCCCGTTCCGAGCGCGACGACCGCATCGAGGTGGCCCTGCGCCGGGCGGCGCTCTGGGACGAGGTCGGAGACAAGCTCCACGCGAGTGGCTTGTCGCTTTCGGGCGGCCAGCAGCAACGGCTCTGCATCGCGCGGGCGATCGCGGTCGAACCGGAAGTCCTCCTTCTCGACGAGCCCGCTTCGGCCCTCGATCCGATCTCGACCCAGCGCATCGAGGAGCTGATCGCCGAATTAAAATCAGATTATTGCATCGTTCTCGTCACCCACAACATGCAGCAGGCGGCGCGCGCCTCCGATTACACCGGTTTTCTCTATCTTGGCGAACTGATCGAATTCGACGATACGGAACGGATCTTCACCCATCCGAAGGATGCGCGCACCGAAGACTACATCACCGGGCGCTTTGGCTGAGAAAGTCGCGGGGATGAATACCGAGCACACCCTCAGAAGCTACGACGAGGAACTGCGACGGCTGCGGAACACCATCGCCGAAATGGGCGGGCTTGCCGAAAGCCAGCTCGCTGCGGCGATCGAGGCGGTAACGAAGCGGGACAGCGCGCTCGCGGAAAGCGTCGTCGCGGGCGACGAGAAAGTCGATGCTCTCGAACGCGAACTCGACAACCTGGCGCTCAGGGTTCTGGCCTTGCGGCAGCCGGTGGCGCGCGATCTGCGCGAGATCTTCGCCGCCCTCAAGATCGCGAGCGACCTCGAGCGCATCTGCGACTATGCCGCCAACGTGGCGAAGCGCGCGCTCACGCTCAACCAGCTGCGGCCGGTGCGGCCGATCTACGCCTTGCCGAGGATGGCGAGCCTCGCCCAGCTTCTCGTCAAGGATGTCCTCGACGCTTACATCGCGCGCGATGCGGAGAAGGCTTATTCCGTCTGGATCCGGGACGAAGAGCTCGACGAGATGTATTCGAGCCTCTTTCGCGAGCTTTTGACCTACATGATGGAGGATCCGCGCAACATCACTCCCTCGACGCATCTCCTTTTCATGGCGAAGAACATCGAGCGGATCGGCGACCACGCCACCAACATCGCCGAGGACCTTTATTATCTGGTGCACGGGGTGCCGCTTACGGAAATGCGGCCCAAAGGCGACAAATCGAGCCTCGAGATCATCGGCCCCAAGGGGGCGGGCGGATGAAGCCGCGAGTCCTCGTGGTCGAGGACGAAAGGGCGCTCGTGACGATGCTCCGCTACAACCTGGAGAAGGCGGGTTTCGCGGTCGCCGAGGCGTTCGATGGCGAGGAGGCGCTGCTCCGGGTCGCGGAGTGGAAACCCGATGTCGTGCTTCTCGACTGGATGTTGCCTCTCGTCTCGGGGCTCGAAATCTGCCGCCGCCTGCGCCGCTCCCGCGAGGCGCGTGCGCTGCCGATTCTCTTCTTGACGGCCCGCAGCGAGGAGATGGACCGCGTGCGCGGCCTCGACACCGGCGCCGACGATTACGTGACGAAGCCCTTCAGCCCGAGCGAACTCGTCGCTCGCCTCAAGGCCCTCATCCGCCGCTCGCAATCAGGCGCCGGCGCCGACAGGCTCCTTTGCGCGGATGTCGCGATCGACCTCGCCCAGCACCGGGTGACCCGCGGCCACAGACGGGTGCACCTCGGTCCGACCGAATTTCGGCTTCTTTCTCATCTGATGCGCCACAAGGGCCGCGTCTTTTCGCGCGAGCAGCTTTTGGATGCCGTCTGGGGCGATGATTGCGAGGTCGAGGCCCGCACCGTCGACGTTCATATCCGCCGCCTGCGCAAGGCGCTCAACGAAGGCGGGGCGAGCGACATCGTGCGCACGGTGCGCTCCGCCGGCTATGCGATCGACGAGCCGGAACGGGCGATTCCAGGATAGCGGCGCAGAGCGGAGGGGAGGCATGAAATTCGGGCTTTTTGGCGGCGCCCGCGCGCAGGGCGGCCCTGCCGGCGACAGCCACGCCTATCACGACTTCCTCTCTTACGTGGTCGAAGCCGAAAAGCTGGGCTTCGAGAGCGTCTTTCTCGTCGAGCACCATTTCACCGGGTTCGGGCAGGTCTCGGCCTCGATGACGCTGCTTGCCTATCTCGCCGCCAAGACCGAGCGCATGCGGCTCGGCACGGCAGTCGTCGTTTTGCCTTGGCACAATCCGATCCTCGTCGCCGAACAGGCGGCCACGCTCGACCTCCTTTCAGGCGGGCGGCTCGAATTCGGCGTCGGCAAGGGGTATCGCGAGTACGAATTCCGGGGCTTTTGCGTCCCTCCCGAGGAAGCGGGGGAACGGTTCGAGGAGGCGATGGAGGTCATCCGCAAGGCGTGGACAAGCCGCGGCCGGTTTTCCTTCGAAGGCAAATACTGGCGTTACGACAACGTCGTCGTCGAGCCCTCCCCGATCCAGAGGCCGCACCCGCCTTTGTGGCTCGGCGCCGGCAGCGAGCCTTCGATCCGCCGCGCCGCGCGCGAAGGCTACAACCTCCTTCTCGACCAGATCGCGCCCTCTGATCTCACCCTCGAGCGCGTCAGGATCTTTCGCGAGGAGTGCCTGGAGATCGGCCGGCCTTACAACCCCATGATGGTGGGGGTCACGCGCGGGCTTCACATCGTGCGCAACGAGGAAGAGCGCCGGCGGGCGATCCTGACCCGCCGCGAGGTCTTGAAAAACATCGGCGATCTCGCCCGCGGCCCCGGCGCCGAGCGCTATGCCGATCTGCGGCGCGGGGAGGAAAATTTCGTCCTCGACGATGCCCCGCTCTTGGGCACGCCCGAAGAGATCATCGAGCAGTTGAAGCGGCTGCAAAAAGGCGGCGTCGAACATGTCCTCTTTGCGGCGCCGGGCGCCTCGGTCGCGGTTCTGCGCAGCTTCGCCGAAGAAATCATGCCGGCCTTCGACCGCGATCCGATGGCTTTCGTGCAGGTCTAGAGACGGAGCCGGAAATGGAAGAACGGGTGGCGATCGTCACAGGAGGGCTCAGAGGGCTCGGGCGGGCGATGGCCTTCGGCCTATCGCGGCGAGGCCACAGAGTGCTTGCCGTCGGCCACATCGCCTCCGATGTCGAGGACGTTGCGCGCGAGGCGGAGGAGGCCGGTGTCGCCGGAAGGCTTGTTCCCCTCTTCGCCGACCTGCGCCGCCCCAAGGAATGCGACCGCGTCCTCGCCGAGGGTGAGGCGCTCTTCGGAGGCGCCGAGATCCTCGTCAACAACGCGGGCCTCACCTTCACCTTCAGCGATCCCGAGCGCTATAAGAGGGCCGAGCCGCAGAAGTTCTGGGAGGTGTCGGACGAGATCGCGGCGGCCGTCATCGCCACCAATTACCTCGCGGCCGACCAGATGGCCCGGCGCCTCGCCCCTCTTATGGTGAGAAACGGCTGGGGGCGGATCGTCAATGTGACGACAAAGCTCGACACGATGAACCGCGCCCACAATTCGCCTTACGGTCCCTCGAAAGCGGCGCTCGAAATGGCGAGCGAGGTATGGGGGAAAGAGGTCGCAGGCACCGGCCTCACGGTCAACATCCTGAACCCCGGCGCGGGCGCCAACACCCCCGGCATGGCCGAAGAGATGAAGCGGATGAGCCGCGAGGGCCGCTCCCCGAGGCTCGTCGAGCCGGAAGAGATGGTGCCGCCCCTCCTCTGGCTCGTCTCGCGCGAGGCCGACGCCGTCAACGGCTGGCGGTTCGACGCCAATCTCTGGGACGCCTCGCTGCCGCCCGCGGAAGCCGCCCGCCGCGCCGGACGCCCCGCCGGCTTCGTCTTGCATCCGCAACGCACTTGACGAGCAGCCCTCCTCACCCTTCCCTCTCCCCCCAATTGGGGGGAGAGGGTTGCGAAGGGTTGGCGAGGCGCAGCCGAGCCTTACTCGAAGCTGGGTGAGGAGGGCGAAGCCGAGAAAATCGCCCTATTTCTCGGGAAATCCGGCGCGGCGCAGGCCGACAAAGGAGGTCTTCTCGCTCAGCGCGACATATTGCGGGCTCATCCCCGTCGCCAACAGTCCGGCACGCAACCGTGCAATCGAGTTCACCTTCGGATTGAGCTTCAGCGACTGCGCGATCTCTTTTTTCGCCTCGTCGATATCTCCCCTGAAGCCGAGGGCGCCAGCCAATTGGATGTGGACATACCAGAGTCGGGGAGCGAGCGCCTCCGCCTTTCGTAGAAGCGTCACGGCTTCGTCGCTGCGGCCTTTAAAGAGATAGGCTCTCGCCAAAAAGGAGTAATAATATGCCAGGTTTGGCGAGCGCGCGTCGAGCCGTATGGCCTCCTCCAAATAGGGAATCGCCGCTTCCGGTTTCCCCAGCCGCAAGCGGTTGAAGCCCAGGCTCATAATCGCCCAGGCGTTGTTCGGGTCGAGCGCCACGGCCGTTTCGAATTCCGCCCGTTCTTCCGCCCATCGGTGCTGGAGCCCGCGGATCCGGCCCATGACGCCGTGCGCCATCGAATTGTCCGGGTCGCGCTCCAATGCCTCGCTGATCAACCGTTCCGCCCGCGCCAGATCTTGTTTAGGCGACTTGCTGAACCCCTGGAGAATGTCGCCCGCAAGGACCAAGGCCAGCTGGACCCTCGCATCGACCGATTGCGGATCGAGGGCGAGCGCCCGCTCCAGAAGGCCGATGATGGTGCGCTTCAGCGCCTCTCTCTTGTTCGCGGCGACGAAAGAAATTCGGAACTGATACAACTCCCAGGCGCGCATCACGAGATCTTGCGCATCGGGATCGACCGTGCGCTCCAGCGCGACGCGACGCCCGGCCTCCCGGAGGAGTTCCCAACCGAGGCCCCGGGCAAGGCGGCCGGTGATCTCGCTTTCCGCTTTTGCCAGATCGCGGCGGTCGGTGTCGAACTGGTCGGCCCAGACATGCGCGCCGCTCGCGGCATCGATCAGCTGCACGTTGGCGTGGACCCGGTCCCCTGAGCGCCTGACGCTCCCTTCGAGCACATAGCGGACGCCGAGTTCGCGGCCGATCTTTCTCACGTCGACGGCCTTGCCCTTGTAGGTGAACGCGGTCGTGCGGGCGATCACGAAGCTGCCCTTTATCCGCGACAGGTCCGTCGTCAGATCGTCGGTGACCGCATCGGCGAAATAGTCCTGGCCCGGATCGTTCGACAGGTTCTCGAACGGCAGGACGACGATCGACAAAGGCGGTGCCGGCTTCGTTTGACCCGCGACGGCGGGCGCGGCCGCCCGCTCGCCGCGAAGGGACCACGCCCACCACCCGCCGGCGAGCGCGATCAGGATTGCTGCGCCAATGGCCGCGAGATACAGCCGAAGATCGCCCCGCCGGCGCAAGGGGATCGCCGTTGGCGCGACAGCGGCGACGGCAACCGGAGGCAACGCCGCTACGGCATCCGCGCTCAAAGCGAAAGCACGCACCGGCCGCGCGATGTTCTTGACGCTCTGTTCCCCCAGATCCTCGAAACCATAGGGGAGCCGGTTGCCGATCTGCTCGCGCGCGCTCCCCGAGATGCAGAGGCCGCCGGGCTCGGAGAGCGCTTCCAGCCGAGCGGCGACATTGACGCCGTCGCCGAAAATGTCGCCCTCCTCGGCTATGATGTCGCCGAGATTGACGCCGATGCGAAAGCGGATGCGCCGGTCCTCGGCCTCCCCGGTCTCGCGGTCGCGCATTCCGCGCTGGATCTCGGCGGCGCAGCGCACCGCATCGACGACGCTCGAAAATTCAACGAGCGCGCCGTCTCCGGTGGTCTTGACGATGCGGCCTCGGTGCTCGCGGATCTTCGGGTCGATAAGCTCGCGGCGATGGGCTTTGAGGCGTGCAAGCGTTCCCTCCTCGTCCGCGCCCATCAGACGCGAATAGCCGACGACATCGGCGGCGAGGATGGCGGCAAGCCGGCGCTCGACGCGCTCTCCCATGCGCTCCCCCAAGCCGGCCGATTATACCGGGGTCCGCAACCTCCGGTAAATAATCGATTGCGGGCCGGTCTCGCCTGGCGACAGCAATCCGAACGGAAGGCATGCGATCTAAGGGCGCCGCTTCAGACGTAATCCGCGGCCGCCGTTTCGTCGCGCCCACGCCGCGCCTGGCCCGCATTGAAGACGGGGGTCAAAACGACCGCCACGGCGGAATTGAGGATAAGCGCTGCAAGGCCCGTGTAGCAGGGGAAGCCGAACCCGGCGATGACGAGAGGGTAGATCGGCTTGAATGCCTGGGAGACGGCCATCGCGGTACCGATGACGATCCCGACGAGCCATCCCCACAAAAGCGCCCGGTCGTGGAACCAGCGCGTGTAAAGCCCGCCGAATACCGTCGGCAAGGTCTGGCTGATCCATACGCCGCCCAAAAGCTGGAGATAGATCGCGAATTTGAGCGGGATCGCAATGACGAAGACGAGCGCGCCGAACTTGACGACGAGCGAAACGAGCTTTGCCATCTGCGATTCCTGCGCAGGGGTGCAATCCGGCCGGATGTACGGGCGGTAGATGTTGCGCGTCCACAGATTCGCCGACGCGATCGACATGATCGCGGCCGGAACGAGGGCGCCGATCGCGATCGCCGCAAAGGCAACGCCGGCAAACCACGAGGGGAAGAAGTCGAGGATCAAGGCCGGCACGGCCGCATTGGGTCCGTGCGCCTTGAACAGCAAGGCGTAAGAGGGGTTATGCGCGACCCCCGCCGCAAGCGCCATAAACCCGAGCAACGCGAGAAGCCCGAGAAGGAGACTATAGGCCGGCAAAAACGCGGCGTTGCGGGCGACGACCCTGCGGTCGGTCGCACTCAGGACCCCCGTCACCGAATGCGGATAGAGAAAGAGCGCGAGCGCCGAGCCCAACGCCAATGTCGCGTAGGCGCTGTAGCTGCCGAGGGTGCTGCCGTGCGGCGCGGCGAGCAGCAGTTTTGCGGGCGGCACGGCCGCGAAGATCTTGCCGAAGCCGCCGAGCTTCAACGGGATCACCACGAGCACGGCGATGAGCGTGATCCAGAGGAGGATGTCCTTGACGATCGCGATCGCCGCCGGCGCGCGAAGTCCGCTCATATACGTAAAGGCGGCAAGAATGACGAAGGCGATGATGAGAGGAAGGTCGGCGGCAAGCTTCGTGCCGGTGATGCCGAGGCCGGCGATGACGACCTGAATGCCGACGAGTTGCAGCGCGATATAGGGCATCGTCGCGACGATCCCAGTCAGCGCGACCATCAGCGCCAAGGTCTTGTTGCCGTGGCGTCCGTAGACGAAGTCGGCGGCCGTCACATAGCCATGGCGGTGGCAGACCGACCACAGGCGTGGAAAGACGACGAGCACGAGCGGATAGACGATGATCGTGTAGGGAACAGCGAAAAAGCCGATCGCTCCGGCGCCGAAGAGAAGCGCCGGAACGGCGATAAAGGTGTAGGCGGTGTAGAGATCGCCTCCTAAGAGAAACCAGGTGACGACGGTACCGAAACGGCTTCCGGCGAGGCCCCATTCAGAGAGAAGGCCGAGATCGCCGCGCCGCCAACGGACCGAGAGAAAGCCGAGAATTGTAACGAAGCCAAACAGGATGACGAAAACGAGAAGGGCAATCCAGTTGACCGGCATGAATCCCCCCTTAATCCCGCTTGAGGAAATAGACAATGAGGGTCAGCGCGGCGGAGATCGGGATCCAGAGTAGCTGGTACCAATAGAAGAAGGGAAAGCCGCCCCAGGAAGGCGACGCCGCGTCATAGCTCCCGACCCAGAGAACGGCGAGGAACGGGATGAGAAGGAGGAGATACCAGAGAGGCGAGCCGCCGCCTCGCCCGTTGTTGTCGTTCATCGGCAAACTCCCACTTTGTCGACCCCTGTGCGTCTATTTTCCCGATTACGCGAGCGATGGCAAATCGAACTTGCGCAAACCCCGTGCCCGCGCTCAACGTGAAGGCAATCTTCTCGTCGCCGCGGCTCGTCCGCAAGCTGACGCCGCTAAGAAACGCTCGCGGTCCCGGCCGTATCCCGCTCCCCGAGCGAATCCCCCGAGCGAATCCATTGACAAGCGAGGAGATCGGGGGATCGATCGGCCGACCGACCGCTCACCCTATTCCACCATTTCTTCACGAAGAAGGAGTTCGCGCCATGGAGATCCGACTTGACGGCAGAAGCGCCCTCATCACCGGAGGGAGCAAAGGCTTGGGACTCGCGATGGCGGAGCGGTTCGCGGCTTCGGGGGCCGATGTCGCGATCCTCGCGCGCAACCCCGAGACGCTCGCCGAAGCAAAGACGACGATCGAGAAAGTGGCAAAAGCGAAGGTCGCCGCCATCGCCGCCGACGTCGCGAAAGCGGGCGACATTCGCGTGAGCTATGATGCCGTGATGGCGGCCTTCGGCAAGATCGACATCCTCGTCAACAATGCGGGCCAGGCGCAGCACGGTCCCTCGGTAGAGCTGACGGATGAGATCTGGCAGGCCGACCTCGACTTGAAGCTCTTCGCGCAGGTTCGCCTTTCGCGCCTCGTCTTCCCGCAGATGAAGGAGCGGCGCTGGGGCCGCATCATCAACGTTCTCAACATCGGCGCCAAGGCGCCCGCAGCGAACAGCGCGCCGACCTCGGTGAGCCGCGCCGCGCAAATGGCCTTCTCGAAGGTCCTGGCCGGCGAGGGCGCGCCTTACGGCATTCTCGTCAATTCGCTCCATGTCGGCGTCATCGTCACCGACCAGATCGTCCGCCGCCAGCGGCGCGAAAACGTCTCGCTCGAAGAGCTGATCCGCAAGACCGGCGAGACCGTTCCTTTGGGACGCATGGGCCGCGCCGAAGAATTCGCCAACGTCGCCTGCTTCCTCGCTTCCGACGCCGCCTCTTACGTCACGGGCTGCGCCGTCAACGTCGATGGCGGACGCTCCCCGGTCGTGTAGAAGGTGAGAGGAAGGGGAGAGCAGCGCCGGATCATCAGGGTAGCCGCAGATATTTCTCTTCGCGCCCGCGCCAGAGCGCGGTGCCGACCGCCTCTTCGCGCTCCGCAAAGCTCGCAAGCTCCCCTTCCGTCCCTTTTATCTCGCCGTCTCCTTTCAAGGCGGCGAGCACCCTCTCGATGGCACGGATCGCCGCGCGCTGCGTTTGCGAAGGATAGATGCCGAGGCGAAACCCCATCGCTTCGAGAGCGCCTGCGGGAAGCATCGGCGTCTTGCCCCCTTCGAAGACATTGGCGAGGGCCGGGCCTTTGAGGGCTCCCGGAATGCGCCGGAGTTCCTCGACGCTCTCTGGCGCCTCGACAAAGCCGACATCGGCGCCCGCTTCGAGATAAGCGTTGACGCGCTCGATCGCCCTTTCGAGCCCTTCTTGGGCGCGTGCGTCCGAACGGGCGATGAGGACGAGATCGGGGTCGCGCCGGGTATCGACCGCAGCCTTGATCTTCCCCACCATTTCGGCGGTCGAGACCACCTCCTTTCCTTCGTAATGGCCGCATTTCTTGGGAAACACCTGGTCTTCGAGATGAAAGGCCGCAACGCCCGTCTTCTCGTATTCGCGCACGGTGCGGATGACGTTCAAGGCGTTGCCGTAGCCGGTATCGGCGTCGGCGATGACGGGAATTTCGACCGCCTCGACCGTCATGCCGATAAAGCGAACGTTCTCGGAAAGGGTGAGAAGGCCGATATCGGGATAGCCGGACGCGCGCGAATAGCCGCCTCCCGTCAGATAGACGGCGGCAAACCCGGCCCGCTCCACGAGACGCGCCGTCAGCGTATCGAAGGCGCCGGGCACGATGGTGTAGCTGCCGCCCTCGATCATCGTTCTGAGCTTCTGTCGTGGGTTCATCTCTCGCCTCCAATGGTGGCATTCGGAACTCAAGGGTCCGCTCGTCTGATGCCGATGGGAATGCTACTCTTTCGAAAACCAAGGGAGGAAAGGCCCAATGCCGATCGGTCTGCAAGACGGCGCGCGCTTTGCCGCTCCGCTCGTCGACAGCCTCAAA
>JAKAOO010000033.1 GCA_021812165.1 Pseudomonadota bacterium
AAAGAGCGGACGGGGCGCCCTCCGAATCTCGGTGCCGTCTATAAAGGCCTCGACCGGCTCGAGGCAAGAGGCCTCGTCTCCTCGTGGTGGGGGGAACCCACCGAAGAGCGGGGGGGCCGGCGGAAACGTTACTACCGGATCGAGGCCTCGGGGGCCGAGGCTGTGCGGCGAACACGCGGGGCGATGATGGCGCTGGATCCCGTATCGCAGCCAGCGGGGGCGTAGCGTGGCCAAGGACGACGGGTCTTCAAGGAATCCGGTGGGACCACCAGCTCCGCCGCGCCTGCCGAAGGACATGCTGAGCTCGATAGTGCTGGCAAAGTGTGATGTGGGTTCCCCAGCACTGCCGAAGGCCGCCGTAGAATCGTTAACTCTGCCTAAGAACGTCCTGGGCTCGATGGCGGCGTTCAAGGCTGTTGCGGATTCTGCGGCGCTCAAGGCTGTTGCGGATTCTATAGCGCTGCGGAAGGACCTTCTAGAACGAGCCGCGCTGCCTAAGAACGCCCTGGGCTCGATGGCGGCGTTCAAGGCTGTCGCGAATTCTGCGGCCCTCAAGGCTGTTGCGGATTCTATAGCGGTGCGGAAGGACGTTCTAGAACGAGTCGCGCTGGCTGTGAACGTCCTGGACTCGATGACGATCGCAAAGAAAACTGTTCTGGAGAGGATGACCCTGCCGGCGGAAGCCACTGTATCCGCACCGCCGCCAGCAGCCACGGCGAGGGGGCGATCAGACGCCGCTCTTAGGTGGGAGCAACAATTGCCTTTGGCAGAGCCTCGGCGAATGGCGCGCCCAGACGTGCCCAGGCTTGGCGAGCAACTCCTGTCATTCCTGGTTGCGCCCGAGCGGCTTGAAGAGAGGCTCGGGGACATGGAGCAGGGATTTCGGGTAATGCTCGAACGGCACGGGCCTGGCCATGCCAAGCGTTGGTACTGGGCGCAGGTTGTAGGGATCGCAGCCGCCGGCGCGGCCCGGCTCGTTGTCCGGGTTGCAAAAATTTGGGGAGCACCTGGGTAAAGCGCTCGGATCAGGGCATTGGGCTTGCCCCAGCGCGCGGAGAAGCCCGCACATAGCGTGGTGGTCCGGTGTCCCCTCGATAGGGAGACCGCAAATGCTGAGAGCGCCTCTCGCGCTTATCGCTGCTTGCGCCGCTTTGGGCGCAGTCGCGACGAGTGCCCGGGCCGAAATGCCCTACTACGATCCCAACTCCTATTGCCGGGCCGTGGCCTCTTTTGGAGGCGCATTCTCCGATTCAACGATGCAGACCTGTCTTCGGATGGAGCAGAGCGCCTACGACGCCTTGAAATCTCGGTGGGATCAGCTACCGCAGCATATCCGTGCCTACTGCGATGAAGTTGCGCGCTTCGGTGGCGCCGGGTCCTACTCCACATTGGAAACTTGCGTCCAGATGGAGATCAGGGCGGCCCAGTCGAACCGCGCCTTTAAATTCAAAAGGTGAGGGAGCTGGGCCGATCAAAATCCGCCCACAAACTGCGGCATAGGGTCAGGGCGCCCCGTAGCGTCGCGGCAACCAGAGGATGTCGCCTTCGACGGGCGGCGCATCGGACGGGGCGGGTTCGGGGTCGCCGAGGCGCCAGGGGCGGTAGCCGCGGCGGGTGAGGAAATCCCAGAGCGCGCCGCCGCTGCCGCCCTCCTTTCTCCCGCCGGTAATCGCGCTTGAAACGGCTCGTGTACCTAACGATCCTCATCGAGGCTTGCGAGGAGTTTGTCGGGCAGGCCGGCGGTCACCAGCTCGCCGCGGTGCGCGGCTTTGATCGCTTCGATCGTTTCGTCGTTCGGAACCAGAGGCGCGAACGGGAGCGCCTTTTCCTTCGCGATTCTGACCATCAGAAGGCGAAAGGCGTCGGACACGGTGAGGCCCATTGCCTCCAGGACGGAGGCGGCTTCGTTCTTGATGCGCTCGTCGATGCGGGCGCGGACGACCGAATTGGCAGCCATCACAGATCCTTTCTGGGCTACAATGTAGCGTAACGCGACATCGGTTCAAGGGCAGCGGAGCCACGCCCGATAGGGTCAAGCCGCCGCATACCGCCGCGGCAGCCAGAGGATGTCGCCTTCGACAGGCGGCGCATCGGGTGGCAAGGGTTCCGGATCGCCGAGACGCCAGGGGCGGTAGCCGCGGCGGGTGAGGAAATCCCAGAGCGCGCCGACGCTGTCGCCGGCGCGCGCGAGTGCCTTGTCGTTGACCTCCAACAGGAGCGCCGGCTCGAAGCGGGCAATCGCCGCCTTGCCGCCTTCGAGCATTCTGAGTTCCCAGCCTTCGATGTCGGCCTTCAAAAAATCGATCCGCTCGATCCGCTCCTCTTCGACGACGCGGTCGATGGTCGTGACAAGAACCCGTTCCCGGCGCGCGTTGCGCCTTTCCTCGCCGAAATGCGCGAGGCCGAAGCGATAGCTGCCCCCGTCCTTGAGCGGCGTCGCAAGGAAGAGCTCGCCCTCGCGTTCTCCGAGTGCGCAGGCGCGAATGGCGACGTTGCTGAGCCGGTTGAGGCGGACCGCCCGATTGAGGATCGAGAGCGCGTAAGGCGACGGTTCGAACGACCAGACTCGGCCTTGCGGAACGAGTCGCGCGAAAAGCTTCGTGAATTGCCCGGCGTGGCTGCCGATGTCGAAGACGACGCCGTCCCTCGGAACGAACGGCCGAAGAAGGGGAATGAGGGCGGTGTGATGCTGCTTCGCCACCGCCTTGAAGAGATGTGCCGCATAGGTGAGGCGCGCGCGAAGGCTGAGCTCGGAGAGAGCGAAAGTCGACCCGTGCGGGGATTGGGAGGTCATCCTCAATTATCTGGCGTCATTGCGAGCGAAGCGAAGCAATCTGGCGCCCGGGCGCGCTCGGGCATCGGGATTGCTTCGTCGCCCCGCTCCTCGCAATGACACGTTTTAGAAGCTTTAGAGCGGATTGAAATCCGCCCTAGGTTTTCTCTGCCCACCGCCCCGCCGCTTCGTCGTCTTCCGCGCGCGCTTCGACCCAGCGCTCGCCTTCGCGCGTTTCTTCGCTTTTCCAAAACGGCGCCTTCGTCTTGAGCCAATCGATGAGGAATTGGCAAGCGGCGAACGCCGCCTCGCGGTGCGACGAGGCGGTCGCGACGAGAACGATCCGCTCGCCCGGTTCGAGGCGGCCATAGCGATGGATGACGAGCGAACTTTCGAGAGGCCAGCGGCGGTGCGCGTCGCGTTCGATCTCGGCCAATTTTTTCTCGGTCATGCCGGGATAGTGTTCGAGCGTCATCGCTTTGAGCCGCTCGCCGCCCGCCCTGTCGCGGACGAGGCCGACAAAGCTCACGACCGCGCCGATCCCGGGATTGCCGGCGGCGAGCCCAGCGAGTTCGGCGCCGACATCGAAATCCTCGCGCTGCACCCGGATCACCGCGTCAGCCTCCCGTAACCGGCGGAAAAAGCGCGACTTCGTCGCCTTCGCGAAGAGGGTGGTCGAGGCCGACATACTCCTCGTTGACCGCGACCCGGATCACCTTGCGATTGGCCAAAGCCGCCTCGTAGCGGCCGCCCTTCGCGGCAAGCCAGTCGAGGAGCGCTCCGACATCGCCGACCCCCGCCGGCAACGCTACCTCTTCCTCGGACGCGCCGATGCGCGCGCGCAACCAGGCGAAATAGCGAAGCTTCACGAAAGCACCTCGGAAAACGGGAGAAACTTGACGCTGGCGCCGGGGGCGACCGCGGTCGTCGCCTCGTCGAGGATGACGAAGCCGTCCGAGCGCACGATCGAAGAAAGGATGCCGGCGCCTTCGCGCGGGTACTTCTGCGCGACCAATTCCTCTCCCTCTTGCCGCAGGCTCGCCCGCAGATATTCGCGCCGCCCCGGCTTTTTGCGATAGGAGAAGCCGGCGCGGACCGCAAAGGAAATCGGCGGCGGCTCGATCGCGCCCGCAAGCTTCAGGATGAGAGGGCGCGCCAGGATGAGGAACGTCACGGCGACCGCGACCGGATTTCCCGGAAGTCCCAGAAGCGGCACCCCGCCCACCTGGCCGAGCGCCACCGGGCGGCCGGGCTTGATTGCGAGACGCCAGAAGTGAAGGCTGCCCAATCCCTCGACGACCCGCTTCATATGGTCTTCTTCGCCGGTCGACATGCCGCCCGAGGTGACGATCAGATCATGCGCCGAGGCCGCGCTCTGAAGCGCGTCCGCGAGCGCTTCCTCGCGATCGGCGAGGATGCCGAGATCGCTGACGCGCGCGCCAAGGCCCGCGAGAAGCCCTGTCAAAAGAAAGCGGTTGGCATCGTAAATGGCGCCCGGGGCGCGCGGGGCGCCCGGCTCCATGAGCTCGTCGCCCGTCGACAAAAGCGCGACCTTGAGCGCCCGCCGCACCGGCAGCTCGGAAAATCCGAGGGCGGCCGCAAGCCCGAGATCGGCGGGTTTGAGACGCCGCCCGGCGGCAAGCGCGAGCGTCCCTTTGGCCACGTCCTCGCCGCTTTCGCGGCGGTTGGCGCCGCGTCGGATCCCGGGTTTCAGCCGCACCAAACCTTCCGCGGCAACGCAATCCTCCTGCATCAGTACGGTGTCGGCGCCTTCGGGCATCGGCGCGCCCGTAAAGATGCGGATCGCTTCGCCCGGCCGGGCAGGGCGGGGAAGGGGATGCCCGGCCGCGGCCCGGCCGTCGACCTTGAGGACCGTCTCGCGGTCGGGAAGAAGATCGGCGAAGGCGACGGCGTAGCCGTCGACGGCGCTGTTGGCGTGGGGCGGAAGGTCGAACGGCGCCATGAGCCCCTCGGCGAGCACGCGGCCTTGAGATGAGGCGAGCGGCACGCTCTCGCTTTCGGTGACCGGGACGATCCGCTCTGCGATGAGCGAAAGCGCCTTCTCGACCGGGAGGAGCGCGCCGCCGAAAGCGAAGCAGTCCTCGCTCAGCTGGGCCATCGCGGCAGCCCGAGCGTATCGAGGATAAAGTGCACGATCCTCTGCGGATCGCCGAGCGGGAGCCACGGCAAGGCGAGCCCCGTCACAGGCTCGTCCGAGGCGAGCGCGACGACATAAGGGTCGCCCGGATGAAGCAGAGGCTTTCCGAGCGAGGGCCTATAGATTTCGATTTTCGGGTGCGAGTGGCCTTTCCAGCCCTCGACGAGAACGAGATCGGCCGGGCTCATGCGGGCGACGAGTTCGTCGAGCGAAGGCTCGGGCGCGCCTCGCAGCTCGTGGATCAGGGCAAATCGGTGCGCCGAGGCGATCACCACCTCCTGCGCGCCGGCCTCGCGATGGGCGTAAGAATCCTTCCCCGGCTGATCGATCTCAAAGCTCTCATGGGCGTGCTTCAGGGTCGAAACCCTAAGGCCCCGCGCCGCGAATTCGGGTAGGAGGTTCGTCAAGAGGGTCGTCTTCCCGCTTCCGCTCCACCCCGCCAGCCCGAAGATCCGCATGTCTTCTCTCCCGCCTTGGAGTTGGGAAGAGAAGCGCGCCGCCGCTAGGCCAAACGCTCAGATTTGGAAGGCTTGGCGCCGCCCGCCCGCGGCGCGCGAACCATGTGCGAAAGCCCGGCGCGCAA
Source organism: Pseudomonadota bacterium (assembly GCA_021812165.1). Taxonomy (GTDB): domain Bacteria; phylum Pseudomonadota; class Alphaproteobacteria; order ATCC43930; family CGMCC-115725; genus AP-15. The sequence goes on from JAKAOO010000033.1 coordinate 5,515, forward strand.
ATAATCGTAACCGGTGACGAGGGTCAAAAGCGCGGCCGCCCACAGGAGGACCCCGCCGATCGCCGTGACCGGAAGAAAGCTCGGGCCCGCATCGCCGACGATCAGCACCCCGATCGCCACCATCTGGATCATCGTCTTCCATTTCGCGAGACGCGAGACCGGGACGCCGACGCGAAGCCCCGCCAGATATTCGCGCAGACCGGAAACGAGGATTTCGCGGCAGAGGATCACGAGCGCCGGCAGGAGCGCCCCCTCGGGCAGCCGACCGAAAGCGGTCAGCATCAGAAGGGTCGCGGAAACGAGGAGCTTGTCGGCGATCGGGTCGAGAAAGCGGCCGATATCCGATTGCTGTTTCCAGCGCCGCGCAAGGCGCCCGTCGAGCCAGTCGGTGAGCCCCGCCGCCGCGAAGAGGGCGCAGGCAGACCAACGCGCGGGATCGCCGGGAACGTAAAAGGTCGCAATCACCGCCGGGATGACGAGGATCCGCGAGAGGGTCAAGAGGTTGGGAAGGCTTCTGAACGGCACGCTCTACTCCCGGCCGGCCGAAAACGCCGACCTCATCTTACGCATTCGGCCGGAAATGGTCATAAACCTTTTTTGCCACGGCCTTGTTGATGCCTTCGACGCGCAGGAGTTCGGAAAGCCCGGCGCGGGCGACCGCCCGGGCGGAGCCGAAATGGCGCAGCAGCGCGTGCTTCCTTTTGGCGCCGATCCCCGCAATCTCGTCGAGAGGAGAACGGCCGAGCGCCTTCGTTCGTCTCGCGCGATGGGTGCCGATCGCAAAGCGGTGCGCTTCGTCGCGCAGGCGCTGCAGGAAATAGAGAACGGGATCGCGCGGTTCGAGCCGGAAGGGTGCGCGGCCGGGGAGAAAAAAGCGCTCGCGCCCGGCGTCGCGATCGGGCCCTTTGGCGATCGCGGCGAGCGCGACATCGCCGATGCCGAGTTCTTCGAGAACGCTCTCGGCCACGTGGAGCTGGCCCTCTCCGCCGTCGATCAGAACGAGATCGGGCCAACTGCCGCCTCTTCGTTCCGGATCTTCCTTGAGGGCGCGCCCGAAGCGGCGTTCCAAGACCTCGCGCAGCATCGCGTAATCGTCGCCTCCGGCCTCTTCCGTCCCGCCCGAGGGCCGCGCCGAGCGGCGGATCGTAAACTTGCGATAGGCGTTCTTGATGAACCCGTCGGGACCGGCGACGATCATCGCGCCGACCGCATCGGCGCCTTGGATATGGCTGTTGTCGTAGACTTCGATGCGGTTCGGCGGCAAGTCGAGAGCAAAGGCGGCGGCCAGTCCTTCGACGAGTTGGCGCTGCGAGGCGCTTTCGGCGAGGCGCCGTGCAAGCGCTTCGCGGGCGCTGCCGAGAATGCGGTCGACGAGCTTTTTCTTGTCGCCGCGGCGCGGCGCGAGGATTTCGACGCGCCCGCCTTTCAATGACAGCGCCTGCGCGACGAGCGTTTGCTCGCAGAGAAGATGGCTCAGAAGAATAAGCGGCGGCGCCGGCCGGTTGTCGTAGAACTGCCCGACAAACGAGGCGAGCACCTCCTCGACCGGCAGCTGGCGGTCATGGCTTGGGAAATACGCGCGGTTGCCCCAATTCTGGCCGCCGCGAAAGAAAAACACCTGAACGCAGGTCTGCCCGCCGTCTTGGTGCGCGGCGATGACATCGGCGTCCTCGATCCCGCGGATATGGATGTCCTGATGCCCTTGGACGAGAGAGAGGGCGCGGATGCGGTCGCGGTAAAGCGCCGCCCCTTCGAAATCGAGCGCCTTTGCGGCCTTTTCCATGTCGACGGCGAGCCGCTCTTGCACTTCTCCGCTTTTCCCCGAGAGAAAGTCCCGCGCCTCGCCGATGAGGCGCGCATAGTCGTCGCCGCTGATGCGGCCAACGCAGGGCGCGCTGCAGCGCTTGATCTGATAAAGGAGGCAAGGCCGCGTGCGGCTTGCGAAGACGCTGTCGCTGCAGGAGCGCAAGAGAAAAGCCTTTTGCAGGCTGACGAGGGTTCGGTTGACGGCGCCCGCCGAGGCGAAAGGACCGAAATAACTGCCGCTCCCGCTCTTTGCGCCGCGATGCTTGGTGATTTGCGGGAACGCGTGATCTGCGGTGATGTGGATCAGAGGAAAGGACTTGTCGTCTCGGAGAAGCACATTGAAGCGCGGCATCAGGCGCTTGATCATGTTGCATTCGAGAAGAAGCGCCTCGGCTTCGGTCGAGGTGCCGACGACTTCGAGGGCGGCGGTCTCCGCGATCATCCGCGCGAGCCGGTTCGAAAGCCCCGCGCCGTGCGTATAGTTCTGGACGCGAGACTTGAGGTTCTTTGCCTTGCCGACGTAAAGCGCTTCGCCCTTGCGATCGAGCATGCAATAGACGCCCGCCGTTCCGGTCATCGTTTTGAGCGCTTCGCGGATGACGGCGATCCCCGCGACAAGGCTGCGCCGCGCCGGTTCCGGCGCCGCGGTTTCCTCTTGGGGTTCGGCCGAAGGGCGTTCGCCGGCGATCCGCCCGGGGCCGCGACGCGGGTCGAGCGGCGAATTCCGGCGCCTCGGCGCCGCAACCTTGGCCGAGGTCCGGGTCGCGTTTTGCGCCTTCTCCGCCTTCTCCGCGGCGGATGGCGGCTCAACCGATTGCGCTGCCATGCGAATTTCCAACGATCCCCGCTTCCTGTGGATAACTTTGTAGAAAAATCGCCGCTATCCCCTCCTTCCGATAGCTGATCCGAGGCTCTGGCCTTTCTGCCCACAAAATAGGCATTATTTCAAGCCATTGATTTACCGAAGAAATCCGACGCAGAATATTTATTTTCTGTAATAAAGTCGGTCCTCATCAGCCTTTCCAGGGCTTTCCAAGAGGAGGCGGCAGCCTGTGCACAGATCGTCCGTGTCGGTCTGCGCAGAGGCAAAAGGTTCGCGCTTTGAAAGCCGTTCTGTATCAGAATGTGACGATTCTATGTCACATGTTACCATTATGATTTCTGTCTTCGGCTTCGGCGGTCCCTACTCCGGCTCCGGCGCAAACTGCGGCTGCGCCCAGCCAAGGTGCTGCCCGCCGTCGAGAGCGATCATCTGGCCCGTCATCGCCGGCGCCGAGAGGATATATTTGAGCGCGGCGGCGACCTCGGCCGGGCTGGTGCCGCGCTTCAAAGGCATCGTCTCGCATTGCCGCGCGAATTCTTGCGCGCCCTGACGCGGGCTCGGCAGGGTCGGCCCGGGACCGATGCCGTTGACGCGGATGCGCGGGGCGAGCGCCAAAGCCATCGTCTGCGTCAGGGTCCAAAGCCCGGCCTTCGAAAGCGTATAGGAGAGGAAATAGGGGGTGAGGTTCCAGACCCGCTCGTCGAGGAGATTGACGATGACGCCGCCGCAAGGTGCGGGCAGGCGCCGGGCAAAATCCTGGATCAGCAAAAAGGGGGCTCTGAGGTTGATCTTGAGATGCGCTTCCCAGCTTTCCCTGGTCGCGGTCAGGGCCGTATCCTCGCCGAAATAAGAGGCGTTGTTGACGAGGCAGCCGATGGGGCCGAGCGCGGCTTCGGCCCGCGGCAGCAGCGTTCTGACCGCCTCCTCGTCGGCGAGGTCGGCGGCAAGCGCGATCGCCTTGCCGCCGTTTTTGCGAATGGCGTCGGCGAGGCTTTCCGCCTCCTCGCGCGAGCGGCGATAGTGAAGGGCGACGGCAAAACCCTCCTCGGCGAGAGCGAGGACGAGCGCGCGCCCGATCCGCCGCGCCCCTCCGGTCACGAGCGCGGCGCGCGGCATCGGAAGCGCCGGCCTTGCCCCATCCGGCCTCTCAGCGAAATGCGCGTCTTCCGCCACGGCGTTCCTTTCGTGCGCGCATCTTGGCGCGCATCACCTCGCGCGCGGAAATCCCCGCCCGCCCCGCGGTCGAGCGTCCGCCGGCTTTAGAGGCGCTCGCGGCGAGCCCCAGATCGGCGGCTTCGAGACGGCGGATCTCATCGCGCAGCCGCGCCGCCTCTTCGAATTCGAGTTCGGCCGCCGCCTCCTTCATGCGCTTTTCGAGGTCGGCGATGACGGCTTCGAGAGAGGCGCCTTGGTAATGCGCCGCCTCGCCTTCTGCGAGCCCGACCGTCGCATGATCGCGCTCGTAGACGCTTTCGAGGATGTCGGCGATGCCGCGGCGCACGCTTTCGGGCGTGATGGCATTCTTCGCATTATACGCGAGTTGCTTCTCGCGCCGCCGGTTCGTTTCCTCGATCGCCGCTTTGAGGCTGTCGGTCATGCGTTCGGCATAAAGGATCGCGCGCCCTTCGATATGGCGGGCGGCGCGCCCGATCGTCTGAATGAGCGAGGTGCGCGATCGCAGATACCCCTCCTTGTCGGCATCGAGAACGGCGACGAGCGCGCATTCCGGAATATCGAGCCCTTCGCGCAAGAGATTGATGCCGACGAGGATATCGAAAACGCCAAGGCGCAGATCGCGGATGATCTCGATGCGCTCGATGGTGTCGATGTCGGAATGCATGTAGCGCACGCGGACGCCGGCTTCGTGCAGATATTCGGTCAAGGCCTCCGCCATCTTTTTCGTCAGAGTGGTGACGAGAACGCGCTCCCCCTTTTGCGCCGCCTCGCGGCATTCGGCCATCAGATCGTCGACCTGGTTTTCGACCGGGCGAACGAGGCAGGGCGGATCGACGAGGCCCGTCGGCCGCACGATCTGCTCGACCACGACCCCGCCCGTCCGTTCGATCTCCCAAGGTCCCGGAGTCGCCGAAACGAAAACCGTCGGCCCGCGCAACGCGTCCCATTCGGAAAATTTGAGCGGCCGGTTGTCGGTGCAGGAGGGAAGGCGGAAGCCGAATTCGGCGAGGGTCGATTTCCGTGTCCAGTCGCCGCCGAACATGCCGCCCAATTGCGGCACCGTCGCATGCGACTCGTCGACAAAGACGAGCGCGTCGCGCGGCATGTATTCGAAAAAGGTCGGCGGCGGTTCGCCGGGCCGCCTTCCCGTCAGATAGCGCGAATAGTTTTCGATGCCGGGGCAGGCGCCCGTCGCCTCGATCATTTCGAGGTCGAAGGTGGTGCGCTGTTCGAGACGTTCGGCTTCGAGGAGCTTGCCCTCGCGGTGAAATTCGTCGAGGCGCAGCTTCAGGTCGCGCTTGATCTCTTCGATCGCTTCGAGAAGCGTCGGCCGCGGCGTCACATAATGGCTGTTGGCGTAGATTTTGATCGACCGCAGCACGGCCGTCTTTTCGCCGGTCAGCGGGTCGATTTCGTGGATCCCTTCGATGTCGTCGCCAAAGAGCGAAATCCGCCAGGCGCGGTCCTCGTAATGCGCGGGAAAGATTTCGATGGTGTCGCCCTGCACGCGAAAGGCGCCGCGGCCGAAATTCTGGTCGTTGCGCCGGTACTGCAGCTCGACGAACTGGCGCAGCAGGCGCCGCCGATCGATGCGCTCGCCCTTTTCGAGCGTCAAGGTCATCGACGAATAATTTTCGACCGTGCCGATGCCGTAAATGCAGGAGACGGAGGCGACGACGACCACATCGCGGCGCTCTAAGATCGCCCGCGTCGCGGCATGGCGCATGCGGTCGATCTGTTCGTTGAGCGAGGATTCTTTCTCGACATACGTGTCCGTGCGCGGGACATAGGCTTCGGGCTGGTAATAGTCGTAGTAGGAGACGAAGTATTCGACCGCGTTTTCCGGGAAGAAGCTCTTCATCTCGCCGTAAAGCTGGGCGGCCAAGGTCTTGTTGGGGGCGAGGATGATCGCCGGCCGCTGGATCCGGGCGATCACATGCGCCATGGTGAAGGTCTTGCCGGAGCCGGTGACGCCCAAAAGCACCTGGTCGCGCTCGCCGCTCCGAACGCCCTCGCAGAGCTCGTCGATCGCCTGCGGCTGGTCTCCCGCCGGCGCGAAATCCGAGGAAAGCCGGAACGGCCTCTCGACATCGCCTTCCGGACGTTCCGTGTAAAGAAGCGGCGTCATGCGATAGAAATAAGGCTCGCTCGTCTCGCCCGCCAGCCGCTTCCTCGGGCTACTTTTACTCGTGGCGGGTCAGCCTGGAAACCAGTCTGCGAGCACCTCTTCGGCGGTAAAGCCGCCTCTTTCGAGCCTCGCCAGGATGGCGTCCGCCGCCTCGCCGTGTTTCTCAAGATCCGCCGCCGCCCGTTTCGCGGCAATCGGACCCTGTTCCGAAACGAGGCGCGGGACCTCGCGGCGAAGGCTCGGGCTGTCTTGCAGAATATCTTCGACCTCCTCGCGCGCATCCCGGAGCGATTCCTCCCATCCCAATCGCGGCTCGGACGCCGTCGAGGCTTCGAGCTTGAACAGGTGGCGGAGAATGCGCCTCAGTTGCGAGCGGAGCGCCGCGCGCTGCGATTTGCCCAAGCTCTCGATCTCCTCGGCGAGGTTGTCCCAATCGAGCGGCAGGTTCGAGCCTTTCGCGCGCCGCAGCGCCGCCGCCTGCTCCTCGGTCCACCGGAAAAAGTCCTGATCATAAAGCTCGCCGACCTCGGCCATGATCGTCCGATCCTTCTCAGGCCTGAACCGCCTCCGCGACGAACTGAGGATCGCGCGCGATGAGGCGCAGATAGTTGCGCGCGACCTCGTCGGGGACGCGCCGGGCTTGCTCCCAATCCTGAAGCGTCCGCAGATTGATCCGAAAGCGCTCGGCGAACTCCGCTTGACTGAGAGCGAGCCGCTTGCGCAGCTCACGCAGGGAATTCGGCCGAAACATCCGGGCGAGTTCTTCTTCGGTCATCGGCTGAGCGTCCGGATCGGACAGCGCGGCGGCCTCGATTTCCTCGTCGGTCATCCGGTCGACGCGTTCCCAATCCGTTTTGTCCAGAGGCTCTGGGTCGATGCCCGGCCTATAGCGGACGAGCTTCTCTTTCATACTTCCTCCTCTCGCGGCGGCTGGCGCTCCTCGCGCTGATAATACGGCATCGTTCGCCCCGCATTGTGTAGCAGACGAGAATGATTTGGCTGCCGACCCTGCCGATCGACCGATATCGCGTCTCGGTCGGATAGTCGCGAGGATCGAGTTCGGTAAGCAGCATCGGATCATCGAGCGCTCTCGATGCCGCCGGGAAATCGATCCCGTGTTTCGAGAGATTCGCAGCCCGTTTCGCGGGATCCCACTCGAAGTCCATGCGCTCAAGATGGTACGGCGTTGCCGTAGAAGCAAGGCCCGAGCGGCTTGCTCCGTGCACAGAATCCGGCCGATCGGCGCTTCACAGAAAGGGCCGCGATCGTTAGGCTAGGACCCTCATCCCTGAAGCGGTAGAAACCCATGGCCTTTCTCGCCGAACGTCTTGCCCGCGTCAAACCCTCGCCGACGATGGCGATCACCGCGCTCGCGACCGAACTCAAAGCAGCCGGGCGCGACGTCATCAGCCTCTCGCAGGGCGAACCCGATTTCGACACGCCGCCAACCATCAAGGAGGCGGCGAAAGCGGCGATCGACGCCGGCGACACCAAATACACCGTCTTCGACGGCAGGATCGAATTGAAGCGGGCGGTCTGCCGCAAGTTCAAGCGCGAGAATAATCTCGATTACGACCCCTCGCAGATCACCGTCAGCGCCGGCGGCAAGCAGGTTCTCTACAATGCGCTCGTCGCCACCGTCGATCCCGGCGACGAGGTCGTCATCCCGGCGCCCTACTGGGTTTCCTACCCGGAAATGGTGCTGCTGTGCGAAGGGACGCCGGTGCCCGTCACCTGCCCTCAGAACAACGGCTTTCGCCTGCGTCCAGAGGATCTCGAAAAGGCGATCACGGAAAAGACCAAATGGCTCATTCTGAACTCGCCCGCGAACCCGAGCGGCGCCGCCTATAGCGGCGAAGACTTGCGCGCTCTGGCGGAGGTCTTGCTGCGCCACGAGCAGGTTTGGGTGATGGCCGACGACATGTACGAGCACATCACCTACGACGACTTCCGCTTTGCGACGATCGCCGAGGTCGAGCCGCGGCTTTACGAACGCACGCTCACCGTCAACGGCGTCTCCAAGGCCTATTGCATGACCGGCTGGCGGATCGGCTATGGCGGCGGTTCGAAGGCGCTCATCAAGGCGATGGGGGCGATCCAGTCGAACTCGACCGCCTGTCCCTCATCGGTGAGCCAGGCGGCCGCGATTGCGGGTCTCGACGGGCCTCAGGATTTCATCCCGGTGCACAACCGCATTTTTCGCGAGCGGCGCGATCTCGTCGTCGATCGGCTCAACCGCGTTCCCGGCCTTTCCTGCCCGAGGCCGCAAGGCGCCTTTTACGTCTATCCGTCCTGCGCCGGAGCGCTCGGCAAGAAGACGCCGCAGGGCCAGGTCATCGAAAGCGACGAGGATTTCGTCCGCTATCTTCTGGAAAACGAAAATGTTGCGGTCGTGCACGGCGCCGCCTTCGGCCTCTCGCCGCATTTCCGCATCTCCTACGCCACCTCGACCGAGGTTCTGCGCGAGGCGTGCGCGAGGATCGACCGCGCCTGCCGCGCGCTCACGTGACGGGCGGCAAATGGCGTGGAGACATTTTTCGACCATCAGGGCTTGGCCCTCAGGCTGACGGATGAACGGCTGGCGCATATTCTTGATCATCCCGAGATGATCGGTCTTGAGGACGCGATCTCGGAAACCCTGAAGCAGCCGGAGGTGGTGATCCGGTCGGCGGGCGATCCCGCTACGCGCCTTTATTATCGGTTTTATTCGCGAACTCCGGTCGGCGGTAAGTTCGTATGCGTCGTTGTCAAAGAGAAACCGGCCGACGCCTTTGTGTTGACCGCCTATCTTACCGACAAGCCGAAGAAGGGAACCGTTCTATGGACCGCCAACGCGTAACGGTTTGGTACGACGCCGAGGGCGATTACCTCGAGGTGATCTTCGAACGGAAGGAGGGGTATTTCCGCGAAACTGCGAATGACCAAGTCATGGAAAAAGTCGATGCGGATGGGAATGTCATCGGGTTTTCGGTGCTCAACGTGACCGCTCTCAAAGAACACCCCATCGAGGTCGCTTTGAGTGCCTGAAATGCGCATGCGGGACAAGAGACGTTCGAGGTTCTGCGCGAGGCGTGCGCGAGGATCGAGCGCGCCTGCCGCGCGCTCAGATAACGTATAAAGAGGGCGCGCGCGGGCGCGAGATTCCGGTTGCGGGGAAAGCCGCGGAGCGCGAGCATCGGGAACGATGAAAGGCCGGCAAAGGCGACCGTCGCCTTGGCCGGGGCCCTGCAACAAGGAGAGGATTGGAGGCGCCCATGGCGAATGCGAATGCAGCCCCGCGGTGCGTCGCGCTGATCGGCCCCTATCTCTCGGGCAAGACGAGCCTCTTGGAGGCTCTCCTCTTTGCGTGCGGCGCGATCACCCGCCGCGGCAGCGTGCGCGAGGGAAACACGGTCGGCGACCATGCGCCGGAAGCGCGCAGCCGGCAGATGTCGACCGAGACCAACGCCGCCAACGCCAGTTTTCTCGGCGATCCGTGGACGATCCTCGATTGCCCCGGCTCGATCGAGCTTCTCTACGAGGCGAATTCCGCAGCCCTCGCCAGCGACGTCGCGGTCGTCGTCTGCGAGCCGGAGGTCGAGAAAGCGCTCATGATCGGCCCGTTCTTGCGCTTTCTCGACCGCCATTCGATCCCGCACATGCTCTTCATCAACAAGTTGGATACGGCCTCGGCGCGAGTGCGCGAGGTTCTCGCCGCCTTGCAGGAGGTCTCGGAGCGGCCCCTCGTCCTGCGGCAGATGCCGCTGCGCGCCTCGGAAGGCCAGGTCACGGGCTATGTCGATGTGGTGAGCGAGCGGGCCTATCGCTATCGCCGCGGAGAGGCTTCGGAACTCGTCCCCATTCCCGACGATTTCTCGGGGGAAGAGCAGGAGGCGCGGACGGGGCTCATGGAAAAGCTCGCCGATTTCGACGACGCCCTTCTCGAAAAGCTCCTCGAAGACGCGGAGCCGTCGAAAGAGGAAATTTACGGCCACTTGACCCGCAATCTCGGCGAAGACCGCATCGTCCCCGTGTTCCTCGGCGCGGCGACGCAAGGCCATGGCGTCACGCGCCTCTGGAAGGCCCTGCGCCACGAAACGCCCTCCCCGCAAGCAACAACGGCCCGTCTCGGCATCGCCGCCGAGGGCGAGCCTTTGGCCCAAGTCGTCAAGACCTATCAGCTGCCGCATACCGGGAAGCTCTCTCTCGTGCGGGTTTGGCGCGGGACGATCGGCGAAGGCATGGTCTTGAACGGCAACCGCGCCGGCAGCGTGTTGCGCCTCACCGGAGCGCAGCAGGAAAAGCTTTCCGCGGCGTCCTTGGGCGAGATCGTCGGTCTGACGCGGATGGAGGAGGTCGCGACCGGCGCCGTTCTTTCTCCTTCGGGGAAGGCCGAGGCTCTTCCGCAAGCCGAAAAACCGCAACCGGTATTCGGTCTCGCCATCACCGCCGAGCGCAGAACCGACGAGGTGAAGCTCACCCCGGCGATCGGCAAGCTCGTCGATGAGGACCCCACGCTCGAACTCGAGCAGAACGCCGACACCCGCGAGCTGGTGCTGTGGGGCCAGGGCGACGTTCATTTGCAGATCGCGCTCGACCGCTTGCGCAACCGCCACAATCTGCCCGTGACGGGCCACCCCGCGACGACGCCTTACAAGGAGACGATCCGCCGCGGCAGCCAGCAGCATTCCCGCTACAAGCGGCAGACCGGAGGGCACGGCCAATTCGCCGACGTGACGATCGAAGTGAAGTCTCTGCCGCGCGGTTCGGGCTTCACCTTTACCGACAGCGTCGTCGGCGGCGCCATCCCGCGCAACTACATCCCCGCGGTCGAAGAAGGCGTGATCGAGGCGCTCAGACGAGGCCCGCTCGGCTTTCCCATCGTCGACGTTGCCGTCAATCTCCTGACGGGCCAGTTCCACACGGTCGACAGCTCGGACCAGGCGTTTCATATCGCCGGCCGCCAGGCGGTCCAGGAATGCCTGCCGAAATGCGAACCCATCCTTTTGGAACCGATCGAGCTCGTCGGGATTTCGGTTCCGAACGCCTTTACCTCGCGCGTGCAGCGGCTCGTTTCCGGGCGGCGCGGCCAGATCCTCGGTTACGACGCCAAGCCCGACTGGGCCGGCTGGGATGTCGTCAGCGCCTATCTGCCGCAAAGCGAGCTGCACGATCTGATCGTCGAATTGCGCTCGCTGACGCTCGGGGTCGGGAACTTCGCCCACCGCTTCGACCATCTGCAGGAGCTGACGGGCAAGCCCGCCGAAAAGGTTCTGGCCTCGCGCGCCGCCGAAGCCGCGCAATAAGCGGCGTCTTGGGGGCCGGCTCTTCTTCTCGCGAAACCGTCCCTTGCCTTCGCCCGGCCTGCGGGCGCACACTCGCCCGCGTCTGGGCAGGCAAAAGCGACGGCAACGGGAGGAGGCGATGCGGATCGGCCGCAAACGGGATTGGGAACTCCCCGAAAGCCGGGCGACGCCCGAGGGCGTCTATCGCGAGAGACGGCGATTTCTGAAGGCGATGGGCGCGGGCTCGCTCCTCGCCGCCGGCATCCCGTTTGCCGCCCTCGCGGCAACGGAGGCCGCAAGCGCGGCCGCGGCCGATCCGAGCGCAAGCCTTTACCCTTTCAAACGCGACCCGCGCTTTACGCTCGACCGGCCGATCACCCCGGAAAAATTCGTCACCCGCTACAATAACTTTTTCGAGTTCGGTCCGATCAAATCGATCTGGTTTCTCGCGCAAAGGCTGCCGATCCGCCCGTGGACGATCCAGATCGACGGCCACGTCGAAAAACCCATGACGATCGGCATCGACGATCTCATCCGCAAGATGCCGCTTGAAGAGCGGCTCTACCGGCACCGCTGCGTTGAGGCGTGGTCGATGGCCGTGCCGTGGAGCGGCTTTGCGATGGCCGCCTTCGTCAACTTTGCGAGGCCGCTCGCCGCGGCGAAATACGTGCGCTTCCAGAGCTTCCTCAATCGCGAGGTGGCGCCCGGCCAATGGCGCTTCTGGGAACCCTGGCCGTATGTCGAAGGCTGCACGATAAAGGAGGCGGCAAACGAACTCGCGTTTCTTGCCACCGGGCTTTACGGCAAGCCTCTGCCAAAGCAGGACGGCGCCCCGCTCCGCATGGTTCTGCCGTGGAAATACGGCTTCAAATCGGGAAAATCGTTCGTTCGCGTCTCCTTTACCGAGAAGCGTCCGAAGACGTTCTGGGCGACGCTTCAGCCCAACGAATACGGGTTTTGGGCGAACGTCAATCCGGCGGTGCCGCATCCGCGCTGGAGCCAGGAGACCGAGCGCGAGCTCGGCACCAATAAACGCGTGCCGACCCTCATCTATAACGGCTACGGCAGCTATGTCGCCCAGCTCTACGCCGGGATCAAAGGCGAACAGCTGTTCCGGTAAGAGAGAGGAGCGCTCGCGGGAAAGATGGGTTTGTCCGGGCAGGGGCACCGCATCGCGGGTCGGATCTCGACGAAGGGTGAGCCGCGCGAGGCGGTGCTCGCCGACCCGGTCCAGGTAAAGGCGGCTTAGGCTGCGGAAAATTGCTGGAATGTCGTCATTCCCGGGCGCGGTCGATCCGCGGGCTATGAGCCTTGCGCAGCCCGCTCGCGTCGCTTTACGGCGGCCTGAGGGCGTCCTCGTGCGCGTATTGACGGCCGGCGCCCTCGCTCTTACCTAGAGCCGGTCCGATGGCCTTCTTAGCGATCATCACCGCTCCCGATCCGCGCTTGAAGCTGAAAGCGCGGCCCGTCGGCGCAGTCGACGACTCCGTGCGGCGCCTCATGGACGACATGCTCGAAACGATGTACCGGGCGATCGGCATCGGCCTTGCGGCGCCTCAGGTCGGGGTGGCGCGCCGGGTCATCGTCCTCGACGTCGCCCGCGAAGGGGAACCGCCGCAGCCTTTAAAGCTCGCCAACCCGGAAATCCTCTGGCGTTCCGGGGAAGTCGTGACGAGCAACGAGGGCTGCCTTTCGCTTCCCGAGCAATACGCCGAGGTCGTGCGGCCGCAAGCGATCCGGCTGCGATACCTCGATTATCAGAACGAGCTGCGCGAGATGGAGGCCGAAGGGGTGCTCGCGACCTGCCTCCAGCACGAGATCGATCATTTGAACGGGGTGCTCTTCGTCGATCATATTTCGCCCTTGAAGCGGGGCATGATCCTGCGCAAGCTCGCAAAGGTGAAGCGCAGCCGAGCCACCGTCGCGGCCTGAGCCCCTCTGGCGGGCGATGCCGGGCGCCGTCCTGAGCCCTGAGCTTGTCGAAGGGTCGAAGGGCCGCGAGAGCCCGCTCGACCTCGTCTTTATGGGGACGCCCGAGTTCGCCGCGACGATCCTCCAGGCGCTGGTCGAGGCGGGTCACAGGATCCTTGCGGTCTATACGCAGCCGCCGCGCCCCGCCGGGCGTGGCCGCCGCCTCGTCGCGTCGCCCGTCGAGGCTTTCGCAGAAGGCTCCGGGCTTGCCGTCAAAAGGCCGGCGAGCCTCAAGAGTGAAGAGGCCGCGGCCGAGTTCGCGGCGCTTCACGCAGACGCCGCGGTCGTCGCGGCCTATGGGCTCATCTTGCCGAAAGGCTTTCTCGAGGCACCGCGCCTCGGCGCGTTCAACGTCCACGCCTCGCTCTTGCCGCGCTGGCGCGGCGCGGCGCCGGTCCCGCGCGCGATCCTTGCCGGCGACCGCCAAACCGGCGTCACCATCATGGAGATGGAGGAGGGGCTCGATTCGGGTCCGATCCTTTCGCAGGAAAGCGTCGCGATCGGCCCCAAGGCGACCGCGGGGAGCCTTGCGGCCGAACTCGCGCGGGTCGGCGCGCGGCTCCTTCTCGAAACCCTCGAACGGGCGCGCCGCGGCCGGCTCGAACCGCGCCCCCAGGACGCCGCCCGGGCGACCTATGCGCCAAAGATCGCCAACGGCGAAGGAAGGCTCGATTGGCGCCTTCCGGCCGCATCGCTCGAGCGCCGGGTGCGTGCCTTCGATCCTTCCCCCGGAACGTTTTTCGAAATCCGGGGAGAGCGCATTCGGGTGCTCGCGGCCTCCGTCGAACCCGGAACGGGAGCGCCGGGCACGATTCTCGACGACCGGCTTCTCGTCGCCTGCGGCGAGGGAGCGCTGCGCCTCCTCCGCGTGCAAAGAGCGGGCCGTTCAGCCCTCGACGCCGCGGTGTTTCTGCGCGGCTTTCCGATCCCCGCCGGAGCGATCCTCTGATGCCCCGCTGGAAGCTGACGCTCGAATATGACGGCCGCGGGCTCGTCGGCTGGCAACGCCAGAAAGAGGGTCTATCGGTCCAGGGGGCGCTCGAAAGCGCGGTGGAGAAGTTTTCGGGCGAGAGGGTCACGGTCTGCGGCGCGGGTCGCACCGACGCCGGGGTTCATGCTCTGGGCCAGGTCGCGCATTTCGATCTCGCGCGGGAGGCGCCTCTCGATGTGGTGCGGAGCGCCCTCAACCACTACCTGCGCCCGCAGGCGATCGCCGTTCTTGCCGCCGAAACCGTCCCCGACAGTTTCGACGCGCGGCTTTCCGCCCGCTACCGCCATTACCGTTATCGCATCCTCAACCGCCGGGCGCCGGCCGCGCTCGAACGGGGGCGGGTGTGGCAGGTCTCGCCCCCTCTCGATTCCGAGGCGATGCGCGAAGGCGCGGCGCATCTCGTCGGCCGGCACGATTTCTCGACCTTTCGCGGTTCGCTTTGCCAGGCAAAATCGCCCCTCAAAACGCTCGATCTCTTCGAAGTCGCCCGCTGCGGCGAGGAGATCCGGGTCGAGGCTCGAGCCCGCTCCTTCCTCCACCACCAGGTGCGCAACATGGTCGGCACCTTGAAGCTCGTCGGTCTCGGACGCTGGAAGCCCGAGGATGTCGCCCGCGCGCTCGCCGCCCGCGACCGCCGCGCCGGAGGCCCGACCGCCCCGGCCGAAGGCCTTTATCTCGTCGAGGTCGGGTATCGCGAGTAGGGCGCGAGGCGTTTGTTGCGTGACATACCATCAGGAATATATATTGCTATCTATATAGAGAGGATCATCCAATGTCACGGACTCGCATCGCCAAGCTTTTCAAGAACGGCGCCAGCCAGGCCGTGCGCCTCCCGGCCGAGTTCCGTTTCGAAGGGACCGAGGTTTATGCCACGCGCGACGAAGAGACCGGAGACGTGGTGCTCTCCACGCGGCCCGGCGCTCGAGCCTGGGCGGAATTCTTCGCCCTCATGCGCACGATCGATGTGCCGCCAGGCTTCATGGCCGATCGGCCGATGAACGCGCCGCCGCCAGAGCGCGACCTCTTCAAGGAGCCCGATAGACGATCGCGCTCCACCTTCTAGACACGGACACGGCGAGCTTCATCATCAAAGGGCGCTCGCCTCTCATCGAGGAACGGTTGACGGCGATCCCACCGGACCGCGTGTGCGTGTCCGCCGTGACGCGCGCCGAACTGATGTACGGCCTGAAGCGGCTGCCGCCTTCGCACCGGCTCAATGTCGGCGTGCTTCAGTTCTTCAAGATCGTGCGGGTGCTGGCATGGGACGTCGATGCCGCCGACTGTTACGCCGACATCCGCCATCAACTAACGATGAGCGGCCGGCAGATCGGCGAGATGGATATGATGATCGCGGCGCATGCGCTCGCGATCGGCGCCGTCTTGGTGACCAACAATACGCGGCATTTCGGGCGGCTGGCGCCGCCTTTGGCGCTCGCCAACTGGCTTGAGGGCTGAGCCCAGGGGGCGCGGCCCGGCTTAGCGAGCCTTCAATAAAGGGCGGCGGCGGCGGTGACGACGAGAAGGCTAAAAAGAAGATCGAGAAGAACGACGAGGGCGGCGAGAGTGCCCCTCACCTCGAGTGCGGTGCGGGCGATAAACCACTCGTAGAGGAGGACGGCAAAGGCGGCCGCGATGCCGATCGCCCGGGTGATCCCGGAGATCAAGATCCCGCTTGCGGCTTCGAGCCCGACCAGCACGAAGAGCGCGCTTTGCGGGATCTGCGACCAGTTGTAGGCGACCATGAACGCAAAGAAACGCCGCTCGCGGCGAAAAAGCTCGGTCACCTTCACCATCGCGAGAGGGAAGGCGACCCAGCCGATGACATAGCCGATGGTCTCGGCGGTGACGATCCTCAGAGCGCCCGAGGCCGCCCATTCGCGCCCGCTCGTCCGCATCGTCAAAAGGATGAGGAAAAGCGGATAGGCGAGGAAAGCGGCGCGAAACGAACGCCAGAACCCTTCCTGGGAGGGATCGAAATAGGAAAGGCCGCGGCGGTCGCCGCAAGCGAGACGCAAGGTTCCGGCGAGCGAACGCCGCACCTCGACCCAGGCCGCTACGCTCATCGCTTGCGCGTGTCTCCGGCGAAGTAGAGCGCGAGAAAGGCCCGGTAGATTTCGGCGAGCGCCTCCAGCTCGGCGAGCGGGACCGCTTCGTCGACCTTGTGCATCAACTTTCCGACGAGGCCGAATTCGACGACCGGGCAGTAGGAATGGATAAAGCGCGCGTCGGAAGTGCCGCCGGTAGTGCCGAGCCTCGGCGTCACTCCCGTCACTTGCCGGATCGCTGCGGCGAGCGTCTCGACGAGAGGGCCGCGCGGCGAAAGAAACGACTCGCCGCTGACGCTGACATCGAGCGTATAGCGGCCTCCTTCGGCGTCCAACTGTGCGCGAAGGGCGCGCTCGAGCGCCTCGCCCCTCCACAAATCGTTGAATCGGATATTGAAGACCGCCTTCGCTTTGGCGGGAATGATGTTGCTCGCGGGGTTGCCGATGTCGATCGTCGAAATCTGCAAGGTCGAAGGCGGAAAATGCTCGGAGCCTTGGTCGAGCTCCTTTTCGAGAAGCGCACCCAGCATGCGGACGAGACGATGCGCCGCGTTCTCCGCGAGATCGGGGTAGGCGGTGTGGCCTTGCACCCCGAAAACCGTGAGCCGGGCGGTGAGGCTGCCGCGCCGCCCGATCTTGATCATGTCGCCGAGCCTCGTCTCAGAAGTCGGCTCGCCGACAAGGCAGGCGTCGAGCCTCTCACCGCGCGCTTCGAGCCATTCGAGGACTTTTTTCGTCCCATCTTTCGCCTCGCCTTCTTCGTCTCCCGTCAGAAGAAGGCTCAACGACCCGGAGAAGCGCTCGCCCGCCTGGTCGAGAAACCGCTCTGCGGCAGCGACAAAGGCGGCAATCGCCCCTTTCATGTCGACCGCTCCGCGCCCGCACAGCGCGCCCTCGCGCATGCTTCCCTCGAAGGGATCGAAACGCCAGCTCCCCGGCTCGCCGCTCGGGACGACGTCGGTGTGGCCGGCAAAGCACAAATTGGGTCGTCCCCTGCCGCGCCGGGCGTAGAGATTGCGGATGGGATCGCCGTCGCCGCCGCCGAAGAGGAGGCGGTGACAGGTAAAGCCGAGACGCTCCAGCCTCTCGGCCACGATTTCGAGCGCGCCCTCGTCCTTCGGGGTGACGCTGCGGGCGCGGATCAGAGCGGCGGCGAGCGCGGCGGGGCCTTTCGATCCTTCGACGAGCTCGGGGCTCGGCAGAGCGTCCTCGTTCATTCGCGCAAAAGCTCGTTGATCGAAGTCTTGGCGCGCGTCTTTTCGTCAACCTTTTTGACGATGACGGCGCAATAGAGGCTCGGGCCCCAATTCCCGCCCGGCAAGTCCTTGCCGGGAAGGGTGCCCGGAACGACGACCGAATAGGGGGGAACACGGCCGATATGAATTTCTCCGGTCTCGCGATCGATGATCCGCGTCGAAGCGCCGAGGAATACTCCCATCGAAAGTACGGAGCCCGTCTCGACGCGAACCCCCTCGGCGACTTCGCTGCGCGCGCCGATAAAGCAGTTGTCCTCGATGATGACCGGCTCCGCCTGCAAGGGTTCGAGCACGCCGCCGATCCCGACACCGCCCGAGAGGTGGCAATTCTTGCCGATCTGCGCGCAAGAGCCGACGGTCGCCCAGGTGTCGACCATGGTTCCGCTGTCGATATAGGCGCCGAGATTGACAAAGCTCGGCATCAGGACGACTCCGGGCGCGAGGAAGGCGGAGCGGCGGACGAGGGCGCCCGGGACGGCGCGGAAGCCGGCTTTTCGAAAATCCTCGGCCTTCCAGCCGGAAAATTTGGAAGGCACCTTGTCCCACCAGGCCGCCGGTCCGCGCTGAGGGTCGCTCGGCCCCCCCGGCGTCAACGTCATATCATTCAGCCGAAACGACAGAAGAACGGCCTTTTTGAGCCATTGATGCACCTGCCAGCCCGACGCCGTCTTTTCGGCGACGCGCGAACGGCCGCTGTCGAGAGCCTCGAGCGCGGCCTCGACCGCCTCGCGCCACGCCCCCTTTGTCGCAGGCGAAATTCCCTCGCGCCCTTCCCAAGCGGCCTCGATCGTGCGGGCAAGATCGGCGTCGGTCATGGCAGTTCTCGAAAGGGCGCGGACGGTTCGCACCATGAGCGAGCGTAACCGGCCGTGTCAACCGAGCGTGCGACGCTTTTTCCGCGGCTGGGTCGCCAGA
>JAKAOO010000237.1 GCA_021812165.1 Pseudomonadota bacterium
AACGACATGATCGACACTTCCCCCCACGGCATCGACAACCCCCTTCCCGAGGCCGTCCATAATCGTGGAATGTGTTCACCATGTCCCCGAACAGCCGTTCACTATCTCCCCGGTCCATACACCGAAGGGCGGAGAGGGAACGTTGTGTACTCGGCTCCGCAATCCTGCTTAGAGAGAAGGCGGGCGTTGTGGGACCGCGGGCGTCAGAGACTCCGAGGGCGATCATCTGGACCGCGGCGCGCCGCGCGATTATTGAAAGAGCACCGAAGCGCAAGCGGCATTGAAAAGAGGGGGTGGCTTAGCCGATGGTCGAACATGCTGCGGGCGGGCCCGGGATCCCGCCGACCTGGACCAGCAGCGCCAAGGACATGGTCGGCTGCGCCCTCCGCAGTTCCCGGCTGTGGTTCACGCTCGGCTTCGGCATCGTCAACGAAGTCTATTACCCCCGCGTCGATATTCCGCAAATCCGCGATCTCGGCTTCATCGTCGCCGACGGCGAAGGTTTTTGGGCCGAGGTGAAGCGGGTCGCCCGGTACGAGTTGCGGCTTTTTGCCCCGGGGATACCCGTTGTCGAGGTGGTGCACGAACACGCGCGGTATCGTCTGCGCCTGCGCATCACTCCCGACCCGGAGCGCGACGTCCTGGCGATCGAATGCCACCTCGAGGGCGACGCTCGCCTCAAACCCTATGCGCTCCTCGCGCCGCATCTCGGCGCCACCGGAGACGGCAATATCGCGACCGTCGCGCAATTTCACAACCGCCGCGTTCTCATGGCGGAGCAAGGCCCCTTCGGCCTTGCGCTCGCCGTGGTGGGCGACCAGCAGCAAGACGTGATGGGCCGCGCGAGCGCGGGCTATGTCGGCGAAAGCGACGGCTGGCAGGATTTTGCGAGACACGGAGCGATGACCGCCGAATACGCCGCCGCCGGCCCGGGAAATGTGGCGCTGATGGCGGAGCTGCCGCAGCGGGCCGTTCTGGCGCTCGGCTTTGGCAGCAGTGGCACGGCCGCGGCGACCCTCGCGGTCAGCAGTCTCCTGCAACCCTTCGAAAGCCTCGTGCGGCAGGCGATGGCGCCTTGGCAGGAATGGCAGGCGGAGCGCGCGCGGCGCTCGTCCCTGCCTCTCGACATCCCGCCCAAGGTCCAGGACGAGTTTCTCGCCTCGACCGTCGTGCTGCGCAGCCATCTCGACAAGACCTATCCCGGCGCTCTCGTCGCCAGCCTCAGCATCCCTTGGGGCAATACCGGCGACGAGCGCGGCGGCTACCATCTCGTCTGGCCGCGTGATCTCGTCGAAAGCGCAGGCGCCCTTTTGGCTTTGGGCGCCGAGGAAGAGGCGCGCGACACCCTGCGCTATTTGATCGCGACCCAGCTCCAAGACGGCCACTGGTATCAAAACCAGTGGCTCGGCGGCACGCCTTATTGGCGCGGGGTGCAACTCGACGAAGCCGCCTTCCCCGTCCTTCTCGCCGCCGCCCTCGAAGAGCGCGAAGCGCTGGGCGGGATCGAAGTTGCCGACATGGTGACCCGCGCGCTCGGCTTTATCGCCCGCACCGGGCCGTGCACCCAGCAGGACCGGTGGGAGGAGAATGCCGGGGTCAACCCGTTTACGATGGCCGTCGCCATCGCCGCCCTCGTCGCCGGCGCCTCGCTCTTGCCGGCGCCGGCTTCGGGGTGGGCGCTCGAACTCGCCGATTTCTGGAACGCCAGCATCGAGGCCTGGACGGCGGCGAAAAACACCCCCCTCGCCGCGCGCGTCGGCGTCAAGGGCTATTACGTGCGCGTCTCGCCGCCGCAGATCCTCGACGATCCGGGGACCTTGAGACACGTCGTTCCGATCCGCAACTCCCCGGGCGACGTCGAAATCGAGGCCGACGCGGAGATCGGCACCGAGTTTTTGCAGCTTGTCCGCTTTGGCCTGCGCCGGCCCGACGATCCTCTGATCCTCGATTCGCTCAAGGTCGCCGACGCCCTCCTCAAGACCGAGACCCCTTCGGGTCCGGTCTGGCATCGCTACAACGGCGACGGCTACGGCGAGCATGATGACGGGCGGGCTTACGACGGGTCGGGACACGGCCGGGGCTGGCCGCTCCTCACCGGAGAGCGGGGGCACTACGAGCTCGCCGCCGGTCGCGATCCCCTCCCCTATCTCGAGGCGATGGCGGCGATGGCAAGCCCAGGCGGAATGCTGCCCGAACAGGTTTGGGATTCGGCTCCGATCCCACGCCGTTTCCTCTTTCCGGGGCGACCTTCCGGCTCGGCGATGCCTCTCGTCTGGGCGCATGCGGAATTCATCAAGCTCTTGCTCTCGCGCCATTTGGGCCACCCTTGCGACCGGCCGCGAGCGGTATGGGAACGCTATCGCGGACGCCGTCCGGCGGCGCGCTTTGCGTTCTGGTGGCCGCATGCGCCAATCGACGAGCTTCCTTTAGGCGCTCGTTTGGCCGTGGCGCTGCCGCGTGCGGCGATCGTCCATTGGGGCCGCAACGACTGGCAGAGCATCGCCGACACGCCGACCAAGGAGAGTGGCCTCGGCTTTCATGTCGCGGTGCTCGCGGCCAAAGGGCTGAAGGCCGGGGACCGGATCGACTTCACTTGGCGCTGGCGCGACGACGGCTGCTGGGTGGGCCGCGATTACGCGCTCAAGGTGGTGGCGCCGGAGGAGGCGTGAGCCCCTATCTGCCGAACGCGGCCGATCTCGCCGGCGTGTTGACGACCTGGGGGATCGGCGCGGTACTCCTTTTCGCCGGCGCCGGTTCCGCTCCCGAAATTAAGATCGCTTCCGGTTGGGGCGCCCTCTCATTGTGGCTGACGGCCTGGGGCGTCTTTTCGACGACCCCCCTCAAGGGGCCCGCGATCGCCTTTGTCGGCGCCGCGATTCTCCTTCTCGCGTTCGAACAGCGCCGCCCATCCGCGGGCGCGTGGGCGGCGCTCGGGCGCATGCTCCTCCTCTCGCTTCCGCTTTGGCTGGTGATGGCGCCGATCCGGCCCTCGCAACCGGACGCCTTTCTCAATCTTTTGCCGAATGCCTTTTATCTCGTCGATTACGGACGCTTCCCCGCCGCCGGCCTGCCGCCGAGCTATTCCTATCTGCCGGGCGCCCCCTACAACACGCAGTTCCTCGCCTTTCTCGGCTCGTTTATCAAAAGCGGTTACCCGGCCTCCGGCATGTCGCTCATCAATGTCATGCTGACGCTCCTCGGCGGTCTCGCCATTGCCCGCGCTCTCGCCGCCGATCCCCGGATCACCCCCGGGGAGGGGTCGCCCGATAAGCCTCCCTCCTGGACGCTCCTAGCCACCGGCTTTCTCCTCGCGACGCTTTTCAACCCCGGCTTTATCCCCCGCTTCGATTTCTCGTCGATGGGCGAGACGGCGCTCGCCGTTTTGGCGCTTTTGGCGGCGCTTCTCATTACCGAGGTTGAGGGGTCTCTCGCCGCCCGCAAAAGGCCCGCCGCGCTCATCCCCCTCGCCTTTATCCTCGCGGCGCTCGTCAACGCAAAGCAGTCGGGGACGGGGCTCGTCTTCGCGTTATTCCTTGCGGCGTTGGTGAGCGGCTCGGCGGAACGCGCGGCGAGGCGCGCCCCGCGCTTCGGGTTTCTCGCCTCGTCCTTTCTTCCGGCGCTCTTTCTTTACGCGATTTGGCGCTTCTACATGGCCCATGCCGGGGTTGCGGAATTGCGGCTCTTGCCTGTCGCCTCGTGGAATTGGCGCGAGATTCCGGAAATCCTCGCGAGCGCCCTCAAGACCGTGGGCGAGAAGACTCCCTATTTCGCCGCGGTCGCCGCATCGTTCGTTCTGCTCCGCATCCTGCTGCATCGCCAAGGCTGGACTCGGACAACGCGGCTTCTCGCTTTCCATGCCGCCCTTTTCCTTTTCTACAACGGCTTTATCTTCTTCACCTATATCGCCGTCTTTCCGCGCGTGATGAGCGTCGCCGCGCATTCCTACTTCCGTTACAACACCAACCTTTCTCTCATCCTCGTCTCTTCCCTCGCGCTTGCCGCCCGCGATCTCGGCTTCGCGCGCGTGCTGCGGGAACGAGGATTGCGGGCCGCGAGCATGGCGATGCCCGCCCTCATGCTCTTCGCCCCGCTCGCATGTATCGGCTTTTTGCGCTTCGACCTCGACATGCCGCAGCCGCTCGTTTGGAACCTGGCGGGGAAGCTTGCCCCTTATCTGAAGAATGGGAATCGCCTCGCGCTCGTTCTTCCCGGCGATAACGGCAGCGTTAACGCAATGCTTTCCAGCCTCTTGCGCTTCGGCCCCCGGCGCCACCCGGGGCTGCGGATCCTTTATCGGACGAGCGCCGACCGGGAGACTTTCGCCGACCTCGCGCGCCGCGGCTATACGACCGTTTTCCTCTCGTGCACGGAGGACGGGCTCTTCGGCTTGCCGCGCCGAGAGGCGGCCCTTCTCTCCCTTAAAGCCGGCCGCTGGCGGAAGATTGCCTCATGGCCGTATCCCGCGAACATGGCGAACGGGCGGTGGCAATACATTCTCTCCTGGCGCCCGCTTTGCCGGCCGGCGTAAAGGGCAGCGGGGTCGGACCGCGAATATCTGAAAGCGCCTCTCCCGGAAGAAAGGCGAGAGGCAAGGCGACGGCGGCACCCGGAACGCGCGCCGGTCGACAAAGACGAGAAAGTCATAGTGGCTGAGAGCCGCCGACAACGGCGCGCGCGGCACCCTATTCCTCTCCACGAAAGCCGACCATAAGAGCCCGGCTGGCGCCAAGGCGGCAAGCCTCGCGCCCTCGGCCGTCAGCGCCACCGGTTGCTGCGCCGGGTTCGCAAAAAGGCTCGGAACGAAATCGTCGCGCCACGCGATCGCGAGCGTCGCGAGATGGAATTCCGGGATCGGGACGAAATTGACCGCACCCCCCGGATAGGCAAGCGCCAGGTTTTGCTCCCGCGGCAGGCGATCGATCGCTTCGAGCGCAGGCCCATAGACCCGGTTGCTCGCAAGCCAGAGACGTTCGATGGCGCCAAGGCGCAGGGCAAAGAGCAGAACCACGCCGGCGCCGACCGCGACGGCGGCGCGGCGGCTCGGAAAGGAGGGCGCGCTCGCGCCGACGAGAAAGAGAAAAACCGCCGGAACGAGGCGATGATCGAGCCCCGAGCCGCCGGCGATCCCGCTCGGCAAGGCGAGATAAGCGGCAAAGAGGATCGCCGCCGCCGCGCGCAGCCGCGGCGAAAGGCCGAGCCGACCCTTGACGGCAAGCCACA
>JAKAOO010000238.1 GCA_021812165.1 Pseudomonadota bacterium
GAGGCGCACCTCGACCACTCGCGCCATCTCGAGTGCATCGACAAAACCGGCAACGCCTTCGGGCACGAGATGCGCGTGATTGACGGTGAAGGCGAGGCCGAGCGCGGGCGAGGCGATCTTTAGGAAATAGTAACGCCACTCCTCGATCGTGTGGGCGAGATAATGCACCTCGGCCGCGGCCGGCTCCTTGTTGAGGTTTTCGAGAAGGAGAAGGACCTTTTTCTTTTCGGCATATTCCGCCGCCCGTTGCAGCCGCTCGAGGCCGGCCGCCATCCGCAATTCTTTGTCGGAGCCGAAATGGTAGCCGGCATGGACGACGACCCATCGCGCGCCAAGCATCGAGGCGGCGTCGACATAGGCCGCGAGATAGCGGTCGGTCGCCTCCCTCACGAAGGGCGAATATTCGGCAATATTAACCGCGGAGAGTGTATGAAGCCCGAGCCGGATGCCGTGGGCTTCCAAGGATTTGCGGATGGCGAGAGCACGCGCGCTGTCGATCGCGCAAAGTGCATTCTCCCCCCGGTCGAGTTCGATATCGAGGATGCGCACGCCGTGCGCCGCCGCCCAAAGGATCGCATCCTCGATCCTGAGCCGCCTGCCGGCATCGATCCCGATCCGTTCCTTGAGCCTCATGCGCCCTCCCGGGGTCTCTCCCGCGCGGCAGCACGATAGATGCTCGTCCGGTTCGAGGCGAGGGTGAACGCGGCTCCTCGGGCCAAAGCTCTTAAGATCAATCCGCAGTTGCCTTTAAGAATGCTATAAGGAAAACCCGTGGAAGGGGCAATCGCCCAGGCATGGTGATGAGTGAAAAAAGCTCTTTGGCGGTTCGCGGTCGTCTACCCTGCGTTGCTGAGCCTCGGGGTGGGCCTCATTGCCGGCTGCGCGCAAGAGAAACCGCCCGCTCCGCGTCCGGCGGCGGCGCTCCCACCCTTGCCGCCGCCACCGCCACGGCGGGTGCTGTCGTGGGGGCCGATTCCGCTTCCCCAAAAGAAGCCTTCGCCGCCCTCGCAAACGGCGGTCCAGGCGCCGCCGCCCGACCTCGTCGGCCTCGATGAGCAAGCTGCCACGCGCCTCCTCGGCCCCGCCGATCAAGAGATCGAGCGCCCGCCGGCTGTGGTCTGGCGTTACAAGGCGGACAGTTGCGAGCTCGACCTCTATTTCTACCTCGATGTCGAAAGCGGGCGCATGCGCACCCTTCGCTACACCTCCAAAAGCAGCGGCCCGGAGAGCCGAGGCGCGTGCGTGACGACCATCCTCCAGCGCAACAGCAGCGTCGTTAAGAATGCCGCACCTCCTCCTCGTTGATGATGACGATCTGTTTCGCGAATCGCTCGGTCTCAACCTGATCGACGAAGGCTATCAGGTAACGAGTTTCAAGAATGGCCGCGAGATCCTCGCTTATCTCGGCGGCGGCGGCGGCGGAGACATAATGTTGCTCGACTGGCGGATGCCTGAGCTGACGGGTCTCGATGTCCTGCGCCGCATGCGCCGCGCCGGTGTGGCGATGCCGGTCATCTTTTTGACGGTGCTCTCGGACGAAGTCTACGAAGAGGCGGCCCTTGAAGGGGGCGCGGTCGATTTTGTCGACAAGTCGCGGCGGCTTTCGATCCTTTTGAAGCGCCTGCAGCGCATCGCCGCCGGAGTGGCCCCGCCTTCAAGTGTTTCCCTGGCGCTGTCGGACAAGGAAACCGCAGCGCGGATCGGCGCCCTCGAACTGCGCTTTGATACGAGCCGCGCGTCATGGGGAGAGCGCGTCATCGATTTGACTCTGACCGAGTTCCGGATCGTCGCCTTGCTTGCGACAAGGGCGGGACAGGACGTCGGCTATCGCGAAATCTACGATATCGTCCATGGCAAAAACTTTGTCGCCGGCCACGGCGAAGACGGGTATCGTGCAAATGTGCGCACTTTCATCAAGCGGATACGCAAGAAGTTCCGAGATGGCGACCCCGGGTTTGACCGCATCGAGAACTACGCCGGCTTCGGATACCGCTGGATCCCCGAGGGCTGAGAAGAGAAGACCTTTTCGCTGGGCGCTCTCTCTCACCGCGAAGATCGTGATTCTGGCGGTCATCTTTGTCGCCGTTCCGATCTTTCTTTATCTTGAGTTTCAGGCGACGTATCAGGGCAACCAAAGGCTGCTTCTGCGCAGCGTGCGCGACCAGGGGCGGGTCATCAGCCAGTCCCTCTTGCCGATGCTCGAGACCGCGGACGCCCGGTCCTTGCCGGATCTCGGCGACGTTCTTTCGGGTTACGCCAACCAGGTGACCACCATCAAGCTGTTGCTCTCGCCCGCCAACCCTGGCCGCCGCCGCGGCGGTTTCTATTACGTCGCCTCTTGGCCTACGGTTTCCCCCGCCAATCTCGATGCCCAACGCAAGATCCTCGCGCAACAGGGCGTTCTTTCGCACCTGGCGAAGCATTGTCGCGGTCAGCCGCCTTACTCTCTGATGTACCGCCAGCCGACCGGCGGCGCGCAGATCGTCACGGCGGTGACCCCGCTCTCGACGCCGGCGGGGTGCTGGGCGGTCGTGGCCTCGTTTGCCGCCGACGCCTTTCCTTCCTTCCATCTGGGAGAACCTTATTGGGAAACGCCGCCGGTGCGCGTCGCTGCGGTCAGTTATCTCCTCATGGCGGCCATCACCTTCTCCAGCCTCCTCTCCGTGCGCGCGGGCCTCACCCGCTTTGCCCGGCGCGCGCGCCGGATCCGCGAGAGGGGACCCGACAAAGGTTCTTTCAGCCACCGCGCCGATCTTCCCGAGCTCGAAGATGTGGCGGCCGAGTTCGACCGCATGGTCGCCTCCCTCCACCGCTCGGCGGCCGAGCTCCGCCGCGCTGCCGAGGACAACGCGCACGCGTTCAAGACGCCGATGGCGGTGATCCGCCAGTCGCTCGAACCGCTGCGCCGGGCGGTTTCCGAGGACAATCAAAGAGCGGGGCGGGCTCTTGGCCTCATCGAGAGCTCGCTCGATCGGCTCGACGGCCTCGTCGCTTCGGCGCGGCGTCTCGATGAGGCGACCGCCGACTTGCTCGCCGAGCCGAGGGTCCCGGTCGATTTGGAACGCGCCGTCCGCCGTCTGACGCACGTCCGATCGAGCCTGCTGGCGGCGCGGGGCGTCACCATCACCGCCGATCTCCTGCCCGGCAGCTTTGTTCTCGGAACCGAGGAGATGATCGAGACGGTTCTCGAAAACCTTCTCGACAACGCCGTCTCCTTTTCGCCGTCAGGAGGGACGGTCGAGGTGCGGCTCAGCCGGGAAGGCCGCTTTATCGATCTTTCCGTCTCCGACCAAGGCCCCGGTGTGCCCGCCGACCAGCTGGAGCGGATTTTCGATCGGTATTATTCGGAACGGTCGAGCGAAGAGGCGGGCGACACCGGAGCGACCTATTTCGGCATCGGCCTCGCCATCGCGCGCCGCAACGTCGCGGCGATGGGCGGCACGATCGTCGCCGGGAACCGCCCGAAAGGGGGGCTCTCGGTAATGATCCGCCTGCCCGCCGCGGCGAAAACGTGATGCGAAAGCCTCCCGTCCCCGCGCCTCCTCATCATCCCGACCTCGAACTTCTCGAGGAGAGGGTCGCCTTCGAACGCTTTTTGCGGCTCGACCTTTTCCGCTTCCGCCATCGCCTCTTTTCCGGGGAATGGAGCGGCATTCGCAGATACGACGTGGTGCGGCGCGGCGAGGCCGTCGCCATTGTCCTTTACGACCCCTCTTTGGACAGCGTCGTTCTCGTCGAGCAGTTCCGCCTGCCGGCTCTCCTCGCCGGAGCCTCGCCTTGGCAGGTCGAAGCGGTGGCGGGGCTTGTCGACGCCGACGAGAGCCCGCTCGCGGTCGCCATTCGGGAGACCCGCGAGGAGGCGGGGCTCGAGGTTCAAAGCGAACCCGTCCCGATCGGGCGCTATCTCGCTTCCCCCGGCGCCTCCGATGAGTACGTCCATCTTTTCTGCGCGCGGGTCGACGCGTCCTCTGCCGGAGGCATCCATGGCCTCCCCGAGGAACACGAGGATATCCGCGTCGTCGTCAAGACGGTCGCAGAAGTGGAGGCGCTTCTCGAAGCCGGAGCGATCGAGGGCGGCCATACCCTCCTCGTCCTTTATTGGCTTTTGCGCCATCGCGAGCGGTTGCGCCGCGAGTGGGGGGCGAGGCAATAGGCCATCGGCAAGAGGCGGATCAACGGAGGAAGCGATGGAGAAGGCTGACGTTGTAACGGGAGGATGCTTATGCGGAAATATTCGCTATGAATTCTCCGGATCGCGCATCCACGAACTCATATGCCATTGCCGCATGTGCCAACGCGCGTCGGGAGCACCGCTTACCGCTCTTTTGTTTATAGAGCAAAAGAACCTGCGGATTGTGAAAGGACAACCTCGGAGCTTTGCCTCGACAAAAACCACCGAGCGGCGGTTTTGCGATAGGTGCGGTTCGCCTGTTTTCCTATGGCGATCGACCCGACCTGAAAACATCGCAATTTTTTCCGGCTCGCTCGACGACTCGAATGATTTTTCGCCCGAAATGCACGTGTGCACAGATACCGCCGTTGAATGGTTGCACCTCGAGGACGATTTGCCGCGATACGGTCAGAAGCCGCCGGGAATGAGCCCTACCGTCTCCTACGACCCGGCAACGGGACGCGTCACAGGGTAGCAAACTCCGGGACGAGCCCTCGGCGCCCCGCGCGCAAAGGGCTCACCGCGGCGCCAATGGTTTGAAGTGCTTGCTGAGCGCCAATCCCTGGCGCTGATACGAGGAGCCGATGGCGGGGCCGTAAAGCTTATCCGGGCGCGCGAGAAGGCGCTCATAGACGAGGCGCCCGATCACCTGCCCGTCCTCCATCAGGAACGGCACCTCGTGCGAGCGCACCTCCAGCACCGCGCGGCTCCCCGCACCCTCTGCGGTGCCGAAACCGGGATCGAAAAACCCGGCGAAATGGACCCGGAATTCGCCCACAAAGGTGTTGTAGGGAAGCATCTCGGCGGCGTGGTCGGGCGGCACGGCGACCGCCTCGCGCGTTGCGAGAATGGTGAAGTCGTTGGGGTCGAGAAGAATCCCCAAACGCCCTTTCAAGGGATAGACCGGCTCCCAGAAATCGAGCGGATCGTAATGGCCGACGCGGTCGACATCGATGAGCCCGGTGTGGCGCCGCGCCTTGAAGCCGACGACCCCGCCGCTTTCCTCGCCGCTCACATCGACGGTGAAGGCGAGGCCCCCTTTGAC
>JAKAOO010000034.1 GCA_021812165.1 Pseudomonadota bacterium
ACAGGCCAAGCCATTGATTTCTCGGGTCTGTGTTTATGGATTCCGGGCTCGCGGCCTGCGACCGCGCCCCGGAATGACGACGTTCGAGCATTTTTCCGCATCCTAAGGCTGCCGCGAGAAATTCCCGGAAGGCGCAACGGGCTCGCGAAAGAGCGCTGGCGCGGCGCGGCGGGCGCTCGCTAGAATGCCGGTTCATCCCTTTTGCGAGCGGAGCCGGCGATGGCGCTTGATCCCGATGCCGAACGCGTGCTGGAGCTGGTGCGCCTTTCGGGGCGCCCGCCTTTCGAGGAGGTGAGCCCCGAGGAAGCGCGCGAATTCTTTCTCGGCGCCCGCAAGCTTTTTTCACCCGAGCCGGAGCCGATCGCGGAGGTCCGCGATGTGGCGCCGCCAAGGGCACCCGTCCCGCTCCGCCTCTATCGCCCGCGCGAGGGGGTTCTGCCCGCGCTCGTCTTCTTTCACGGCGGCGGCTGGGTGGTCGGCAATCTCGACGGCTACGAGTGGCTCTGCCGCCATCTCGCGAACGCCGCGGAGTGCGCCGTCGTCTCGATCGACTACCGCCTCGCTCCCGAACACAAATTCCCCGCTGCCGTCGATGACGCTTGGGCGGCGACGCGCTTTGTTGACGAAGAGGCGGCGACGTTCGGCATCGACCGCGAACGTCTCGCCGTCGGCGGCGACAGCGCGGGCGGCAACCTTGCTGCGGCGGTCAGCCTTATCGCGCGGGATCAGGAAGCGCCGAAGCTGCGCTTTCAGCTTTTGATCTACCCGGCCCTCGATCTCGGCATGAAGCAGGATTCGGTCCGCCGCTTTGCCGAAGGCTATCTGTTGACCCGAGCGACGATGAGCTGGTTCATCGATCATTATCTGAGGAGTGCCGGCGATGCCGAGGATCCTCGCGCTTCTCCGCTCTTCGCTTCCAACCTCGAAGGTCTTCCCCCCGCCTACGTCCTGACTGCCGGCTTCGACCCCCTTCAGGACGAAGGTGACGCCTACGTCCGCCGCCTCGCCGCGCACGGCGTCGCGGTGCGGCATCGCCATTACGAGGGACAAATCCACGGCTTTGTGACAATGGGAAAGGTCATTCGCGCGGCCGGGCCGGCGCTGGACGAGGCGGCGGCGGCGCTTGCCTCCGCGCTGCGCGAGGGAGAGCGCTAGGGCGCCGCCGCAGAGCCGATTTTTTGCAGTCCCGCGAGGAAGGCGAGAGGCTGCCGGCGATGCGCGGGCGACGGCATTTGCGCCTTGCCCTTTTGGGTCTCGGCACCGCAATCGTCCCGCTCGATACGGCGGTCAATATCGCGTTTCCCGACATTACCGGCAGCTTTCGCCTGCCGATCGCGATGATCCAATGGGTGGTCATCGCGTATCTCCTCACTTACGCAAGCCTTCTGCTCGCCTTTGGCCGGATCGGCGACAGTTACGGCCATGGCCGGATCTTTCGCTTGGGGCTCTCGTGGTCCGTCATCGCTTTTCTCTTGTGCGCCGCCGCGCCGACTTACGACTGGTTGCTCTTTTTCCGGTTTTTGCAGGGGATCGGCGCGGCGTTCGTCATCAGCGCGTCGCCCGCTCTCGTCACCGGACTTTACCCCGAGGAGAGGCGCGGCCGCGCGCTCGGCGCATTCACGATGATGTTCGCCATCGGCTCGGCCGCGGGTCCGCTTCTCGGCGGAGCGCTCGTCGCGCACTGGGGATGGCCGGCGGTTTTCTGGTTTCGCGCTCCTTTGGCGCTTCTTTCGGTGGTCTTCTTGCGAGGTCTGCCCGCGGCGCCGAGGCGCGTCGCGGAGCCTCTCGATGTCCCGGGCGCCTTTCTCCTCGCCTTTGGCCTCGCCGCCCTGCTCCTGCTTCTCAACGAGCGCCGGCTCCTGTGGGCGCTGCCGCTTCTCTCGGCGGCGCTTTTCGCGCTCTCGGGCTTTGTCTTCTGGGAGCGCCGCGTGAGCCGGCCCATCGTCGATCTCGATCTTTTTCGGAATAGAGCCTTTCTCTTTCTCAACCTCGCGAGCGCCGTCGTGAATCTCGCGGCGTTCGCGGTGCTCCTTTTCGTCCCCTATTATCTCGTCCGCCTGACACGGCTGCCGCTTGCGGTTTCCGGGGCGGTGCTGGCCGCCTCGTTTCTGGGAATGATGCTTTCCTCCCCCCTCGCCGGCGTGCTTCTCGAGCGCATCGCGGCCCATCGCCTCGCCGCTCTCGGCGCCGGGCTCGGCGGCTTGGGGCTTATTCTGATGGGAAGCCTCTCGCCGTCGCTTTCGTTCGAGTGGGCGGCGATCCTCGCCTCATTGTTGCTGCAAGGCGCGGGTCTCGGCCTTTTCCAGGTCGCCTATATGGAGGTCGTGATGAGAGCCTTGCCGAGGGCGGATCGCGGCGTCGCCGGCGGCCTTTCGATGCTGACCCGGACGATCGGCATCGTCCTCGGGGCAACCCTCCTCTCCCTGCTCTTTCACGCTTTCGCGCAAGAGGGGTTTCTCGCGGCGTTTCACGCCACCTTCCGCCTCGCCGGCGCCCTTTCCGCCGCCGCCGCCACGCTCATCCTTCTGCGAGGCCGCGAAAGCTGACGAGCGCGGAATGCTCGGCTAGTGACAGCGCCTTCGCGGCCGGCTATGTGTCACCCTCTGCAAGGAGAAGAGGGGCGGAACTTTGGCGCAGAACGAAGGGCAGGGGAAAGAGCCGGGAACGGAGAGCGCCCAGTTCGAGTGCGGCAAGGCTTTGCCCGCGGCGCTTCTTTACCGGCGGTGCGACCCCTTGGAGCTGCCGTTCGAAAGTGTGAGCGAGCTTGCCGACGCTCCGGGCCTCATCGGCCAGGAACGGGCGGTCGAGGCGATCGGCTTCGCGATCGCGATGCGCCGCAAGGGTTACAACCTTTACGCCCTCGGCCCCGCCGGAACGGGCAAACGCACGCTCGTCGAGGAACTGGTGCGCGAGCAGGCGGCAGGCGAACCGACCCCGCCCGACTGGTGCTATGTCAACAACTTCGAGGATCCGCAAAAGCCGAGCGTGCTGCGCCTCCCGCCCGGACGCGGCAATGGCCTCAAAGACGGAATGAAGCGGCTCATCGAGGAGTTGCGCGCCGCGCTTCCGGCCGCGTTCGAACGCGACGACTACCGCGCGCGCCGAGAGGTCATCGACGAGCGCTTCAAAGAGCGCAACGAAGAGGCGTTCAACGAATTGCAAAGGCGCGCCGAAGCGCAGGGCATCACGCTGCTTCGCACGCCCATGGGCCTCGCCTTGGCGCCGCGCCGGGAAGGCAAGGTCTTGACGCCCGAGATGTTCGAAGCCCTGCCGGAAGCCGAGCGCACGCGCATCCAGCAGGATCTCGAAGCCGTCCAGAAGGACCTCGAAGGCTTGATGCGCAAGGTCCCCGAATGGGAGCGCGAGCATCGCGAAGCGGTTCGCGATTTGAACCGCGAAACGACCGGGGCGGCGATCGCCTTGATGATGGACGAGTTGCGTCAGGGCTACCGTGATCTTCCCGATGTCGTCGGCTATCTCGACGCCGTCGAACGCGACATCAAGGAAAACGCCGACGACTTTCTCGGGGCCTCGGCGCCGCCGCCCGGCGTGCCGCCGGGAATGCCCGTCCCTGCGCAACTCGAGGCCGCGCTCGACGAGGCGCGTTTCCGCCGCTACCAGGTCAATGTCATCGTCGACAATGGCGGGCTCAAAGGCGCGCCCGTCATCTACGAGGACAACCCGACGCATCAGACCCTCGTCGGCCGGGTCGAGCATATGGCCCGCTTCGGCGCCCTCGTCACCGATTTCAACCTGCTTGCCGCGGGCGCCCTGCATCGCGCCAATGACGGCTACCTGCTGCTCGATGCGCAACGGCTTCTGACCGGCTATTTCGGCTGGCCATCATTGAAACGCGCTCTCCAGGCGGGCGAGATCCGCATCGAAAGCCTCGAGCAACTCCTCTCCCTCGCCAGCACCATCTCGCTCGAGCCGGCGTCGATCCCGCTCAACATCAAGGTCGTGCTGTTGGGGCCGCCGACGCTTTACTATCTCCTGTGCGCCTACGACGACGATTTCAAAGAGCTGTTCAAGATCGCTGCCGATTTCGACGACCGTGTGGCGCGGACGTCGGAGACGACCTCGCTCTACGCCCGGTTTATCGCGACGGTCGTGCGGCGAGAGAAGCTGCGAGATCTCGACCGCGAGGCGGTCGCGCGCACGATCGAGCAAGCCGCTCGGGTCGCGGAGGATGCCGACCGGCTGTCGACGCGTCTCAGAGAAATCGTCGACCTCCTGCAAGAGGCCGATCTCCTCGCGGCGCAAGCCGGCAAGCCGATGGTCGGAGCGGGCGAGGTGCAACAGGCGATCGACGCCCGGTTCCGGCGCGGCGACCGGATTTACCGCCGCCTGCAAGAGGAAATCGGCCGCGGCACCATCCGCATCGAGACCGAGGGCGAGGAGATCGGGCAGGTCAACGGGCTTTCGGTGATGACGCTCGGAGGGCAGAGCTTTGGCAATCCGAGCCGGATCACGGCGCGGGTCCGATTGGGACGCGGCGAGGTCGTCGATATCGAGCGCGAGGTGGCTCTGGGCGGCCCCATACATTCGAAAGGCGTCCTCATCTTGAGCGGGTTCTTGGGCGGACGCTTTGGCCGCGTGCGCCCGCTCTCGCTCAATGCGAGCCTCGTCTTCGAGCAGTCTTACGGCGGCGTCGAAGGCGACAGCGCCTCCGCCGCCGAGCTTTTCGCGCTCTTGTCGGCCCTCGCCGAGGCGCCGATCAAGCAGTCTTTCGCCGTCACGGGTTCGGTCGATCAGCTGGGGCGAGTTCAGGCGATCGGCGGCGTCAACGAGAAGATCGAAGGGTTTTTCGACGCCTGCCGGATTAAGGGTTTCACCGGCCGGCAAGGAGCGATCATCCCCGCGTCCAATGTTGCCCACCTGATGCTGCGCGAAGACGTCGTCGCCGCCGCCCGAGAAGGCCGCTTCGGGATCTATCCGATCGCGAGCGTCGATGAGGGTCTCTCGCTGCTTACCGGAATCCCGGCCGGCGAGCCTCTTGCCGACGGCAGCTATCCCGAAGGCACGCTCAATGCCCGCGTTGCCGCCCGTCTCGACCAGTTTGCGGCGAAGGCCGCCGAGCTTGCGCGCGCGGCGACCTCGCCCGTGGCGCGGTCATGAAAGAGCGGATCGAGCGCGTCGTCGTCCCCCTCGACAGCGCCTCCGAGATGGAGGTGGCGATCGATACGGCCGCGCGTCTGGCGGCGCTCTGGAAGGTTCCGCTCCACGGGATCTTTATCGAGGACGAGGAGCTCTTGGGCCTCGCCGGTTTGCCTTTCGGCTTCCAAGTGACGCTCGGCGGGATCCAAAAGCTGTCGAGACGAGAGATCGAGCGTTATTTCCGCGCGTTTGCCGAGAGAGCGCGGCGACAGCTCGCCGCTGCGGCCGCGCGGCACCACCTCAAGTGGTCATTTGCGGTGGTGCGCGGGCCGTTGACCCCGGATCTCCTCAAACCGCGGGACTTTGTCGTCGCCAGCGCCGCGACCCGGCCGATCGGCAGTCATTTCCGCGTGCGGGCGCGGTGGTGGTCGGCGATCGCCTCGAGTCGCCATCCGCTTCTTTTGGCGCGCCGCCCTTGGGATCTCGGCGGCTCGGTGCTGACGCTTCTGCGCCGGCGCACGGCCGGCACCGAGCGCCTTCTCACTCTTGCCGCCGAGATTGCCGAACTCGGCCGGCGCGAGATGACGGTGTGGAGCGATGTCGCCGCCGAAGAAGAAATCGCAGGCTGGCTCGAGGAGGCGCTTGCCGGGCGTCCGCTCGCGCACAAGGCCGAAAAGGGAGCGCGCGGGTCCGCCTCCCTCAAAGAGCGCGTCGTTGCCCTCGACTGCCGTCTTCTCGTGGTCGCCGCCGAGGGGGCAAGGCCGGACGATCTGCGCGGCATCGTCGAAGGCGCGCTCTGCGACCTCCTGGTGATCGGCGAGGAGGGCGAAAAGGACGCCAAAGCGCCGCCTTGACAGGGTTCGCTGCCGGTTATCCCGCCTTTCCCCCCGCGAAGCTCTGAGGTCTCTCTCACCTCGGCCTCATGGGTTTCGGCATCATCGGCCGCACCTGCGATCGCGGGCAGCCGAAAGGCGGCGCGGCAAAGCGCTGGAAAAGGCTCGAAGCCTTTGATTTCGATCAATGCGAGAAGGCGCAGAAGGCCGATCCTGCGCCGAGCATCCCGGAGGTAATAGAGATGCGCGCAATCGATGTGATGACGACCCCTGTCATCGCGGTTGGCCCCGAAAAGAGCGTGCGGGAACTCGCCACGCTTCTTTCCGAAAAGAGGATCAGCGGCGTTCCCGTGGTCGATGCCGAAGGGCTCGTCATCGGCATGGTGAGCGAAGGCGATCTGTTGCATCGCACCGAAACCGGAACCCGTCGCCAGCATTCCTGGTGGCTCGAAACCTTCGCCTCCAATCGCGAGCTCGCCCGCGAATACGTCAAATCGCACGGGCAGAAGGTGACGGACGTCATGACGACCCCCGTCATCGCGGTCAGCGAAGAGACGCCCCTCAACGAAGTCGCCGACATCCTCGAACGGCATCGCATCAAGCGCGTGCCGGTTTTGCGAGAGGGGCGCGCGGTCGGCATCGTCAGCCGCGCCAATCTCGTGCGCGCCCTCGCTTTGAGCAAGCCCGAACCCGCCCAGGGCTGGACACCAACCGACTTGACGATTCGCGAGCGGCTCCTCGCCGAGATCGCGGATGAGAAATGGGCGCGGGGCTCCTTGTCGAGCATCCTCGTTCAGGACCGCGTCGTCCATCTGTGGCCCGATCCCCTCTCCGAGGAGGAGAGGCGCGCGCTCCATGTCGCTGCGCTGCGGATTCCTGGAGTCGCGCGGGTGGAGGATCATGCCGTGGCAGGGCCTCTCATCCCGCCGCTCTAACAGGATGCGGAAAAACCCCCTGTCATTCCGGGACGGCCCGTGAGGGCCGGGACCGGAAACCATGAACACAGGCCTAGCCATTGATTTTTCTGGCCTGCGTTTATGGATTCCGGGCTCGCGGCCTGCGACCGCGCCGCGGAATGACGACGTTCGAGCATTTTTCCGCATCCTGTTCTAAAGTCTTCTCACCAACGCACTAAGAGAACTACCCGCTCGGCGAGCATGCTATTGCTCACGGAAAGAGCGGTTGCGACGATATGGCGCTTGCGCTTCTCAACCGTCAATGCATGCTCCGGCGATGGCCTATCTTGCGGGAGGGGGCAGATGGGGCGCAGCATTTGGTCGATTGGTTCTCTACTAAGTGTTGCGGTAATCCTTGTGACCGGGTCACCCGTCCTCGGCGATTCGTTCATCCGGGCGCAAAATCCGCTTTTGCTTGCCGTGGCCGACGCCACCGCGGGCAAAGCGATTTTCGAAAGCAAATGCGCCATCTGCCACACCCTCGAAAAGGGTGGCGTCAACAAGTTCGGGCCGAATTTGCACGGGCTTTTTGGCGAGCACGCGGGCACCGGTCACGGTTACGATTTTTCGCCGGCGCTGAAACAGTCTGGAATCGTGTGGAACGCGGAAACTCTCGACGCGTACCTCGCCGATCCGCAAAAAGTCGTCCCGCGCAACAAGATGCCTTTCGCCGGCTTGCCGGATAAAACCGATCGCCATAACCTGATCGCCTATCTCAAAGAAGCGACCCGCTGAGGCGCCGTCTGGGAAGCGTGTCCCAAGAAAATAGGGTGGGGGTTTTTGATGCAAAAGATCTCAATCAGAACGCAAATCACGGGCGCAGCCTTGAGCTTTCTTGTTGCGCTCCTTGGCCTTCTCGGGAGCGCGCGTCAGGCCGCGGCGGTTCCTTCTTTTGCCCGCCAGACGGGTCTTCCCTGCGCCTCCTGCCATGTCGGCTGGCCGGAATTGACGCCTTTCGGCCGCGCCTTCAAGGCTAACGGCTTCGTGTGGGGCGGAGGAAAGCACCCCTTCCCGCTTGCGATGATGGTGCAGGCGCCGACCTTTACCCATACCGCGGCAGGTCAGCCGGGTGGTGCGGCGCCGGGCTATGGAGCCAACGACAATTTCGAGGCCGAGGCGGTCAGCCTCTTTTACGGCGGAGCGATCTACGAGCCGATCGGCCTTGGCGCTCTCGTGCAAGGTACCTATAGCGGAGGCTCGAACAGTATCGGCTGGGACAACAGCGACATTCGCCTCGCCAAAAACATCACATCAGGGCCATTCGCGGGATTCGCAAGTAACAACGTCGTGGTCGGAGTGACGCTCAACAACAATCCGAGCGTCTCCGACCTCTGGAACACCACCCCGGCCTGGCGTTGGCCCTTTATTGGCGCGGACCTCGCACCTTCGCCGACGGCCGGGACGCTGATCGAGGGCGGCCTCGCGCAACTGGTCCTCGGCGGCGGGCCCTATGTCTGGTGGAACAACCTTTTTTATGCCGAACTCGACGGGTACAGGACGCTGCCGAACGGCACGCTCAGGGCCCTCGGCGAAGGGACCCCGATCAGCCCCATCAACAACGTTACCCCCTACTGGCGCGTCGCGATCACCCCGAGCTGGAACAAAAGCAACTATCTTGAAATTGGCACTTTCGGCCTTTCGAGCGACATCTTCCCGGGCGGCGTCACTATATTCGGACCCGATCACCTCACCGATGTCGCCGTCGATACGCAGTATCAATACATCCGCGGCAAGCAGTACGTCGGGATCGGGGCCAGCTACATCACCGAGTTCCAAAACTGGGCTGCGAGCTATCCTCTCGGCCTTACCGCGAACAATCACGACCGCCTCAACAGCTTCAACATCAAAGCCAGTTATATGTACGACCAGACTTACGAGGGATCGATCGGGTATTTCAACATCACCGGCAATCGTGATGCGGGGCTTTATTCTCCGGCGCCGATATCGGGGAGCGCCAACGGCAGCCCCAACAGCGGAGGATTTACATTTGAATTCGACTACATGCCGTGGAACTATGGAAGCCCTTGGCCCTATACCACTTTGAACGTAAAGCTCGGCATCCAATACACGGCGTACACGGAGTTCAACGGCGGCGGCAGCAATTACGACGGGTATGGCCGCAATGCCTCGGACAACAACACGCTCTTTCTCTTCGCTTGGCTCATGTTTTAGCGGCCCGCAGTTAGAGGCCTCATAGTGCAAGCGGCAGGGGCTCAGCCTCTGCCGCTTTCGCCTTCCGGCTTTTCGAAGAGGACGAGGCTTCCCGTCGCGAGCCCCTAACCGAATTCTCGTGCGCGGCGGCTTTCGCCGATCATGGAGCGAGAAAGCGTTCGGCAAGCCGGACGAAAAAGCCGACGCCGAACGGGATTGCACCGTCGTTGAAATCGTAGCGCGCATTGTGGAGAAAGGCGCCCTCTCGCCCCTCGCCATTGCCGAGCCAGACCATCGCCCCTGGGCATCGCGCGAGCATGTAGGAGAAATCCTCACTCCCCATCGACGGCGCGAAATCGCGCAAGACTCCCTCGCCACCGCAGATTTCCTCGGCGGCGCTTAAGGCAAATTCGGTCTCGGCCGGGTGGTTGACGGTCGCAGGATAGCCACGGCGGTAATCGACCTTTGCGCTTGCCCCATGCGCGGCGGCGATAGCGCGGGCGATCTCGCTGATCCGCGTTTCGACGAGATCGCGCACCTCGTTCTTAAAGCTGCGCACGGTGCCGCCGATGTGGACCGCGTCGGGAATGACGTTATAGGCCGAGCCGCCGCGGATAAAACCGATGCTCACGACCGCGGCATCGAGGGGATCGAGATTGCGGCTTGCCACCGTTTGCAAGGCGAGCGCGATCTCGGCGGCGACGATGAACGGGTCGGTGCCGAGATGCGGGTAGCCGGCGTGTGTTCCCCGCGCCTCGATGCGGATGTCCCAACGATCCGACGCGGCAAGCAGAGGCCCGGCGCGCGTCGCGATCGCGCCGAGCGGAATGCCCGGCCGATTATGGAGGGCGAAGACCGCATCGCACGGAAATTTCTCGAAAAGGCCTTCGGCGATGAGCGCCTTCGCTCCGGCGAACCCCTCTTCGGCGGGCTGGAAGATGAAATGCACGGCGCCGTCGAAACGGCGCGTGCGCGCCAGGTGCTTCGCGGCTCCGAGAAGGATCGTCGTATGGCCGTCATGGCCGCAGGCGTGCATGGCGCCCGCTACGGTCGAGCGATGCGCAAAGTCGTTTTGCTCCTCGATCGGCAAGGCGTCCATGTCGGCTCTGAGGCCGATCGCGCGTCGCGCCGAGCCGGATCTGAGCGTGCCGACGACCGCGGTTTTGGCGAGGCCGCAAGCCACCTCGCAGCCATATTCGGCAAGCTTCGAGGCGACGATCGCCGCGGTGCGCTCTTCCTTGAAGGCGAGTTCGGGATGGGCGTGAAGGTCGCGCCGGATTTGAGAGAGTTCTTCGAGATCGCGCTGATCGAGGCTCGGCATTGACGGCTCCCAAAGAGACTGCCCGCGCCGCAGAGCGCGCACATTTCTCCCTGTGTCTCGGCCCCTCGCCCGACACCGCGGGCCCGCTTCGTCGAAGAAAGGCTTCACGGCTTCTAACGCAAAGAGCGGTATGCGGGCAATCCGCGGCTTGCGCAGAGGCGATTGATCTTTGGGCGGTGCCTTACCCAAATGAGCCGTGCCGGGCGTTCCAGCCGCCATCGCGCAGGCGACGCGCTCAAGGCGCAAAAACGCCCTCGGGGATCGCGCCGTTGCCGATGCCGGCTCTCAGCGCCAAAGGCTGCTGCGCGCCCGCTTTCGGAAGGCCGTAGATCGCTTCGATCGTGCGCAAGAGGTTGACGTGGTCGAGCGGCGTTTTCTCGACGTAGCCCCGCCGGAGATGCGCCCCGGCAAAGATCGTCGGGATGCGGTTTCGGCGGTCGCGGCGGGAGCGGCTGCGGTCGGGCGCAATCGCGGGATCGGTCAGCCCTTTGTAACCGGTCTTGTCCGCGTTCTCGTCGAAAGTGACGATGAGGAGGCTGCTGTGAGTCTTCGCCCAGCGCTCATAGGCGCCGAGATGGTGCCGCAGCCAGCGGTCGCCTCTGGGGATGCTCTCTTTCGGGGCGCCGTTGTGCATGTCGTGCTCGAGATCGGGGATGATGAAGGCGACCGTGGGCAGCTTCTTATAATCGGCCGGAAAGTCGGCAAAACGCCGGTCGGACGCGGCCGGCACATTGGAAAAGCTGATCCAGGGGACGTGCTTCCTTGCATAACGGCATGACCAGAGGCACCCCGTCGGCGCATAGGCGACCGTGCTGCCGTTCTCTGGGAGCGACTGCGCATAGCCCGCAAACGACAGTCCTGCCGCGATGAGTTGCGCCCCGAGGTTCGGAGCCGTGAATTCGCGCCCCGGCACCTGATCGTCGAACCCGACGTTCATGTTGCTGCCGGCAAAGAGCCAAAAGTAATTTCCTTCACTCGGGTGCTCTTCGGCGAACATCTGTGTGAAAGTGACGCCCTCCGCCGCCAAACGGTTGAGGTAAGGCGCCGCCTTGTCGGCGATGATCTCGTGGTAATCCTTGTTTTCCTCGACCACGACGAGGATGTGGTCGTAGCGCGGCAGCGCGAGGGCGCGAGCGCAGAAGAAGAGCAGCAGCGCCACGGCCGCGATCCCCGGTCCGGATCTTTCGCGTCGGCGGCTCACGCGCATTCTAGAGCAGCCCACGCGCGGCGAGATTTCTCATGAGCGCGCGGGCGCCGAAGGTCCAGGGCGGCAGGCGATCGCTCGTCGATACCCTGTTTTGGAGCGCCCCGAGCTTGGGCGAGGAAATGGTGACGAGGTCGCCCGCGCGGTGGGTGAATCCCATGCCCGGCTCGCCACGATCCTCGATGGGCGCGTACATCGTGCCGCAAAAGAGGACCACCCCGTCGGGGTACTGGTGCATGTCGAGCATCTGGCGCACCAGTTCCGTCGGGTCGCGGCTGATCTTTTCCATGGAACTTTGGCCCGAGAGTGTAAAACCGTCATCGCCCGCGACGCGGAGAAAGACGCTCGCGCGACGCACGTCGTCGAGGGTGAAGCCGCGATCGAAGAGGCGGATGAAAGGCCCGACGGCACAAGAGCCGTTGTTGTCCTTGGAGCGGCCGAGGAGAAGGGCGCTTCGTCCCTCGAAATCGCGCAGATTGACGTCGTTGCCGAGCGTGGCGCCGACGAGCCGGCCGCGGCTCGAAACGACGAGCACGATCTCCGGCTCCGGGTTGTTCCAGAACGAGGCGGGGTGGAGGCCGATCTCGGCGCCGGTGCCGACAGCCGACAACGGCTGCGCCTTCGTAAAGATCTCGGCTTGCGGGCCGATCCCGACTTCGAGATATTGCGACCAGAGGCCGCGGGCGCGGAGGGCTTCCTTGAGTCGCGACGCGGCGGCGCTCCCTGGTTTCACGCTCGCGATATCGGCGCCGATTTCCTGCGCGAGCGTTGCCCGCACGGCGGCGGCGCGGGCCGCTTCGCCCTTCGTCGCTTCTTCGATGACGCGCTCCAGGAGGCTTTCGGTGAACGTGACGCCGGCGGCCTTCACCGCCTGAAGATCGGTCGGCGCCAGAAAGTGCGGTCGCCGCGGAGAGAGCGCGTCGGCCTCGCTGTTGGCGAGGATCTCGGAGAATGCGCCAATTACCGCGCCGCTCTCGCCCAGACGGCGCGCGGCGGCGGCCGGATCATCCTCCTCGATGAGATCGGCCATTGTCGGCGCGGCGCGGCCGAGCGCCACCACCTCCTCGCCGCGCAGCAACGCGACCGAGGGGCCCGGAGGAGCGCCGGGCACCCAGACGCGCGCGACAAGAGCGCCGAGAGTGCCGTCTTCGGGGAGCGTCGTTAGAGGATCGAGCGCAATCTGCATGGATTATCCGCTGCCTGCCGGGGTCCAATGAAGTGCGATCCCTGTAGCCTCGCTTCTTTTTTCCGAGCCGCTGCCGGTTGCGCGGAAGCGAGAGGCCCCAGCGTGCCCGCGCCGCGCTTTCCGGCCCGAAACGCCCGCAACGGAAAGGCTTCCGGCGGTCAGTGAATGTCTTCCTGCTCGGCAAAGGCGCGCCGCAGGCGCTCGAGCGAGAAGCCCGGTTTCTTCGACGCCTCGATGAGGACTTTCTCGCGCCGCGCGAGAAGCGAAACAGCCGCCGGGATTCCCTTGACCGCCTCGGGCGGGATGACGACCGCGCCGTGGCGGTCGGCGTGGACGAGATCGTTGGGCGAGACGATCATCCCGGCAACGCTCACTGGAATGCCGACATCGACGAGATGAACGTGGACATGGGAGGGCATGACGGAGCCGGCAAGCACGACGAATCCCGGAGCCATCGCATCGAGATCGCGCACCGACCCGTCGGTGACGACGCCGATGCAACCGAGCCCCTTATGGACATGGGTTTGCACCTCGCCCCAAAACGCGCCGAGGCCGCGATCCGGCTCGTCGATGTCCTCGATTACGGCGATCGACGGCAAAGGCGGGGCGGCGATATGCTCGTAATAGTGAAGCCTCATCCGGGTCGCTTCCTCGCCCCCGCGCGGATGCGGCTCGCGCGAGCGGATCCGCGCCGTGCGGGCGTAGCCGACGATCGGCCTCAACTCGGGAAACGGGGCGACGAGCGGGCGGCGGGTAAAGCCGGTGGCGCGGCGCGCCGGTAGAATGACTTCGAGGGCATTGCAGATCGTCGGGGTGTCGAATGCTCCGAGCGCTTCCAGGAAGGCGGGGTCGAGGAGGGGCATCGCGGCTCTCTATTTTGGGGGGACTATTTTCTCGCAGCGCACCCTATTATGGGGATCGGTTCTCGCGATCAAGCGTTTCTGTGGCGAGGGCAAGGTCAATCCAATGGGCACCAATCCTCGCAGCTCTGCGACCTTTAGGCGCAAAAGGAGCATGACGACGGCCCTCCAGTCGGTCGCGCTCGCGGCGAGGCGCTTCCCAAATTGCTCATTGCGCGGGATGTGGCTGACCGGGAAAATTTATGGTAGAGAAGAGCGGAGCAAAGGCGCCCCTTTTTGAAACGAAGGAGACAGGCAAATGCGATCAGGTCACGTCGTGGATGTAGGCAAAGCCACGCTCTTCGAGCGCTTCAGCCCGGGGGTTCAGCGCGCAGCCGGAGCGCTCGCCCTCTTGGCGCTTGTTGCGGGGGCCGCGCCGGCGGTCGCCCAGACCTATCGCCCGCCGATATACGCGGCCGGGGTCACCGTTCGGATCGGTCCGCCGCCCTTGCGCAGGGAGGTGATCCCACGGCGTCCGGGCCCCGGATATGCATGGCACCCCGGGCATTGGTGGTGGAGGGGCGGCCGCTGGGTGTGGGGTGGCGGCGCCTGGGTGATCGGCCCGCGCGTCGGCGCTCGCTGGGCTCCGGGGCGTTTTGTTCACGGGCGTCGTGGCTGGGTTTGGACTCACGGGCACTACCGCTGAGCCCTCTCAGCGCCTGAAGACTTGCCGCGGCCGGAGCGCGTCTAGTGGTGAGAATCTGACGATCGGCACCGCGGCGGCTCCCGCCGAGATTGCTTCACCCCGGAACGCCCGCCCGGCGGGCGGTCCGGGGGTCGCAATGACATCATAAGTCATTGTCATTGCGAGGAGCCCACGCGTCCGCGCTTCGCGCGGCCCGAGGATAAACTCCGCGACGAAGCAATCCCGACGCAGCAGGCGATAACGGCTCAATCCGTCTGATTTTGATCACTTGCTGGGCGCGCGTCGGCGCTTTGAGGGCGAGCGGTTATCGGCGCCCGCTCATCTGCTGTCGTTTGCGTTCGTTCGCCCAGAGGAGGGCGAGGAGAGCGGCGATCGCGAGCCCGTAGCCGAAAGCGGGGATCGCGGCGAGGATCCCAAAGACGAGAAAGGCCGCAGCCAGAAGCGGCAGGGTCATCGCCATCGCGACCGCCAGGGCCACGCCCAGCACCGCGAGGAGAAGCGGCACCGCGGCGAGCAAAGAGATGCCGACGAACACGCCGATCATGAAATAGAAAAGACCCATCACCGAACTCACTTGGCCTTGTCGCAGTATAACACGCAAGAAGGCGCCGGTGGTGCAAAAAGGGCGCATTGCCGCGAGGCCGCGGCTTGCGGCATGGTGCCGGCATGACGAAGAGCGGCCTTTTTGAGAGCGAAGGGGGCAACCCCTCGCACCCGCATGCGGGTTATACCGTCACGATCCGCGGTCTCGTCCTCATGTGCAGCATCGGGATCCGCCGGCGCGAGCGCGAACAAAAGCAGCGGGTGCGCATTTCCGTCGATCTCGTTGCCGCTTCCGCCTTTCCCGGCGAAGACCGCCGGCGGGTCATCAACTATGAAGGGATCGTGCGCAAGATCCGCGATATTGCCCAGTCGGGCCATATCGATCTCTGCGAGGGGCTCGCCGAACGGGTCTGCGCCGCCTGCCTCCTCGACCCGAAGGTCGAGCGGGTCCGGGTATGGGTCGAAAAGTTGGACGTGTTCGCGGATGCCGACGGCGTCGGCGCGGTCCTCGAACGCGCGCGACCCCCCGGATCG
The DNA here is from genome assembly GCA_021812165.1 of Pseudomonadota bacterium. Classification (GTDB taxonomy): domain Bacteria; phylum Pseudomonadota; class Alphaproteobacteria; order ATCC43930; family CGMCC-115725; genus AP-15. The sequence goes on from JAKAOO010000034.1 coordinate 15,371, forward strand.
AGTCCGCGGCAAGTCCCCTGATGCCGCTCGCCCCCGAAAAGGCGGCGAAGGTTCGCCCCACGATTTTCGGAATCGTCAACATCACAGAGGATAGTTTCTCCGATGGCGGCCGCTATCTCGATCCCGCGGCGGCGATCGAACATTCCTGGCGGCTTCTCGCCGAGGGTGCGGAAGTCATCGATCTCGGCGCGGCGGCGAGCAACATCGCGGCCGCGCCCGTCGATCCCGCCCTTGAGATCCGCCGCCTCGATCCGGTGATCGGTGCGCTTGAAGCTCGTGGCGCCGCGGTCTCGGTCGACAGTTTCCAACCCGAGGTGCAGCGCTACGCGCTCAGACGCTCTGTCGCGTTCTTGAACGATATCACGGGCTTTCCGGACCCTTCCCTTTATCCGCTCCTCGCCGCTTCCAAAGCCCGGCTCGTCGTCATGCACAGCGTTCAAGGGCGCGGCCGCGCGCAGGGGGCGCAGATCGGAGCCGAAGAAGTATGGCGGCGGATGACGCGCTTTTTCGATGCGCGGTTCGCGGCGCTCGAAGAGGCCGGCGTCGCGCGCGAGCGCATGATCCTCGATCCGGGCATGGGCTTTTTTTTGAGCGCGCGGGCCGAGGCCTCTCTGTCCGTCCTTGCCCATCTCGACCGCCTCAAAGAGCGCTATCGCCTCCCCATTCTGGTCTCCCTTTCCCGCAAATCGTTTTTGCGCGCGGTGACCGGCCGCGAGAGGCCCTTGGCGCTCGGCGCGGCGACGTTGGCGGCGGAACTCTACGCCGCAAGCTCAGGGGCCGATTTTATCCGCACCCACGACCCGGCAGCGCTCCTCGACGGGCTCAAGGTGTGGGAGGCGATCGCGGCGGCCAAGCGCTAGAGAAACTGCGCCTTAGCCCTGCCCGGTAAAGGCGGGCTTCCGTTTTTCGAGAAAGGCGCGGACCCCTTCGACGAAATCCTCGGTGGCGGCGCACGCCGCAAAACTCTCCGTTTCGCGCTTCATTTGCGCGCCGAGGTCAGCGCCGATCGTCGCCTCGATGAGCGCTTTGGTGCGCGCATAAGCCGCGGTCGGTCCGGCGGCCAGGCGCGCGGCAAGCGCCCGCGCCTCAGGGAGCAGGGCTCTTTCCGGCACGACGCGATTGACGAGCCCCAGTTCGAGCGCGCGGCGCGCATCGAAGCGCTCGCCGAGAAGCATCAGTTCGGCCGCTCGCTTCAACCCCACCATGCGCGGCAGGGTCGCCGTGGCGGCGCCGTCCGGGCTCGTCCCCAAATGAACATACCCGAAGGCGAAGACGGCGTTTTCCGCGGCGAGAGCAAGATCCGCCGCGAGCACCAGGCTCAGACCCACCCCGGCCGCCGCGCCCTGGACAGCGACGACAACCGGCTTTGGCATGTGCCGCAAGGCGAGAAGCGCCGGGTGAAGCGCGTCGACGATTTCATAGAGCGCGCGCTGCCGCGCCTCTCGCGGAAGTGCGACGAGTTCGCCGAACATCCGGATGTCGCCGCCGGCCGAAAAATGCGAGCCGGCGCCGCGCACCAACACGGCCCGCGCGCGATCGTCTTTGAGCGCCTCGGCGGTGGCGTCGGCAAGCGCCGCGATCAGCTCGCGGTTCACCGCGTTGAGGATATCCGGACGGTTGAGAACGATCTCCAAGACCCCCTCGTGCCGCTCGATGATGACCGTCCGCATCTCTGGAACTCGCCTTCTGCCGGAGGGAGGCGCGTCGCGCGCCCGGCGCAAGACACCTCAGCCCTGGCCGGAGCGTTTCGTGATCGCAAGGGCGTGCAGGATATCGGCGGCGCGAACGAGCTGTTCGTCGGTGGGGTTCACCTCTGCCCGCGCCGGCAGCGCCGGCCCGGCCCCGGGCGTCTTCGCCTTCGCTTGCTGATGGTCCGGATTTTTGAGCGCGCCCGGCAGATCGACCTCGCGAATGAGCAGGCCTTCTTTGAGCGCGACGAGCTTCACCGGCTTCACCGTGACCTCGGGGGTAAGGCCCTTGCCGGCGATCTCTTGGCCGCGAGGCGTGAGAAAGCGCGCCGTCGTCAGACGGATCGCTCCGCCGCCCTTAAGCGGGATGAGGGTCTCGATCGCGTCCTCGCCAAAGCTGCGGGTGCCAACCAGCACCGCCCGATGGTTGTCTTCGAGCGCGGCGGCTACAAGCTCGGCCTCATCGGCCGTGCCGCCATCGATGAGGACGACGATCGGCAGGCCTTGGGCCAGATCCCCGCCACTGGCGCGGATCGGTTTTGGTGCGCCGCGGGGGCTTTTGATTTCCGTAATCACCCCTTTTCCGAGAAACGCATCGGCCACTTGAACGGCTGCCTCGAATTCCCCGCCGGGGTTGTTTCGCAGATCGAGAATAAAGCCCTGCAGCTTGTTTCCACTCTTCTGCCGCAACCCGTCTATCGCCTTGGAGAGCGCCGGCAGCGTCCCGGCGTCGAAGCCGGCGATCCGGATGTAGCCGAGATCGCCCAAAAGCCGCGCCCGCACCGTGCGCAGGTGAAACGTCGCGCGCTTCAGCACCACCTTGATCGGATGATCGACGCCGGAGCGCTCGAGTCGCAGAACGACCGTGCTCCCCGGCGGGCCCTGCAAACGGCTCTCGACCTGCCTGAGCGTCATCGCCGAGGCCAGTTCGCGCCCGATCGTCAAGATGATGTCGCCGGGCTCGATCCCGGCGGCCGCCGCCGGCGAGCCGTCCCGCGGCGCGATCACCCGAACCGCGCTCCGGCGCATCGTCACCACGAGACCCACGGTGTCGCCCTGACCGGTCGCCGCCGACAGCGCCGCCTTGTCAAGATACTCCCCGTTCGGGTCGATCGAGGAAAGCATCCCCGTGATCGCGGCCCGCACCAGATGCTCCGCGCCCATCTTTTCGACGGCGTCCTGCTGCACGCGGCTGAAGGCTTCGTTGAAGAGATTGAGATCTTCGTAGACGCCGCCGTGGCCGGCGGGAACCCCCGCGAATGCGGGGCCGGAAAAGACGAGGCCCGCCGCCAGGAACAAACTTGCTGCTCTCCGCATTCCGTAGGCCCTCCGCGCCCCATCGAAACGGGGCAATCATGGCATGAGAATGGCGGCGCGTCGCGTTTTCGGCATTCGCGCAGCTTTCCGCCCGCTCCTCGCCCCTCAGAAGAGGAGGCTCGAGGCCACGCTGCGATAGATCTCAGCCGACCCGCTCCAGATCATGTGCAACGCGACGAAACCGATAATGCCAAGCCCGATCCAGGAAATCCAGAAATGACGGTCGAGGAGGCGCGCGATACGAGCAGCAGCGAACCCCGTGAGCGCGACCGAAAGCGCAAGTCCAAAGATGAGAACCCAGATATGTTCGCGAGCCGCGCCGGCGACGGCAAGCACGTTGTCAAGCGACATCGAGAGATCGGCAAGAACGATACGGGAGAACACCACGGCCGCGCTCCCGTGATGAGCGCCGGCTGCGATCGCGCAGGCCGCGTTGCGCTGCCGCAGCTCTCGGTAGATCTTCCACGAAACCCATAAGAGAAGAATTCCGCCGGCGAGCGTAAGACCGATGATTTCAAGAAGTGCAGCCACGAAATAGGCGAATAGGATCCGCAAAGCCGCCGCGGCGAGGATGCCGAGGGCGATGAGGCGGGAGCGCTTTTCGGCGGCGAGGCCGGAGGCGACGAGACCGACGACGATCGCATTGTCGCCCGCAAGTACGATGTCGATGATGACGACCGACAAAAATGCGCCGAACGGCGTAAGATCGAAGGGCACTTCAGCCACATAGGCGTCAGCCCGCGCCGCGTCGAGGCCGGCCGGCGGCGAAACCGACCGCGCCTATCCTCGATCGGCTCCGGCGAGGCCGCTCTGGATGCGGACCCCCCCCCGTCATTCCGCGACGGCCCCTGAGGGTCGCGCCCGGAAACCATGAACACAGGCCAAGCCATCGATTTCTCGGGCCTGTGTTTATGGATTGCGGGCTCGCGTCCGCGGGCGACGTGCCGGGCACGGCCGTCGGAGGTTCGCCGCGAAGGCCGCGCAAGGATGACAGCCCGCGGATCGACCGCGCCCCGGAATGACGGCGTTCCAGCATTTTTCCGCAGCCTAGAGGAAGTCTTTACGGTTGCAGGGGAACCTCGGCCGTCATCCGTGCGTTTTTCTCCTTGGAATTGAGCGGGGATGCAACCGCAGGCTTTGCGGCGCTGGAGCAAGAAATGACCACCCTGAAGATCGTGATCGGGTTTTTGAGCGTGTTGGCGCTCGGGGGATGCGGCGTCAGCCCGGGCTGCCGCGCAGTGACCGGCGCCGGTATCGGGGCTGCCGGCGGCGCTGCGCTTGGCGCGATCGGCGGTGCTGCCGCGCTCGGTGCGGCCGCGGGCGCAGTCGGAGGCGCGGTACTGGGCGCCGGCACCCAGCCGGGACAGTTCAATCTCGGTCCCTCGCCGTTCTGCTATTAGAAAGCGCCGGGTCGATCCCCGCGTTTCTCAGGTCCGTTCTTTCTCAGCGCCGGCAGCGCGGGTCGTCCACCGGGTCTTTTGCCGCCAGCGTGGCGGCGTAGACGCGCAGCGCCTTCGGATCGAGACTGCGCGCAAGCTTGAACAGCGCCGCCGACTTCCGACAAACGTCCGGTATCCTCATCCCGGCCACCTTGGCCGAATCTTCGTTGGCGAGTTGCGTGATCCAGCTTTCGAAGCGCTGCGCCGGCCGGCGCGCCCCGGCGCGGCGAAAATACGCGATCATCTCGTGCTGATAGCGAATGATCTGGAGCCGGTCGCGCAGACTGAACCGCGCGTAGGTCAGATCGTGACAGCTGGAGCTCGCGACCATCAGATTGGTTTCAAAGAGGATCGCCGCTCGCGCCTGGAGATCGGCCTTCGAAAAGCAAGCCCGGTGCGCCGCGGAAGCGCCGCTGAGCGTAGCGGCCGTGACGACCGCCGCAACGACGAGCTTCTTCATCGCGTCCCCCGAAACTGATGAACGCCGCCACCATAGACCTTCGCCAAGAAATTTCAAGCAGCGCCGATATCGCACCTGTGGTGGAGAAACGGGGGAAGCGAACGCGCCCTCATCATTGAGAGGGGCACGATGATGAAATCGAAAAGGGAATATGCTAGAGAAATACCGGCGAATCGCCGAGGATCAGGCGCCAAAGGGGTCTTTCCTCATCTGACGCTGCAGCGGTGGTTTCGCAGGGCATCGCTATATCGGCGAAGCTCCTATCCTCCTCATCAAAGAGACGCGATGGAGACTATCGTGGCGGCAAACGCGGAAAGGGATGTCGCGGCGGTTACGCTCACCGGCGGCGCATTCCAGTGGGAAGATCCTTTCCTCTTGGAGCGCGAGCTCAGTGACGAAGAACGCTTGATCCGCGACACGGCGCGCTCCTATGCGCAAGAAAACCTAATGCCCCGCATCCGGGACTGGAATCGCGAGGAGCGTTTCGAGCGCGAAGTCATGCGCGAGATGGGCGCGCTCGGTTTTCTGGGCGCGACGCTCAAAGGCTACGGCTGCGCCGGCATCGGCTTCGTCGCCTATGGCCTCGTCATGCGCGAGCTGGAGCGCGTCGACACGGCGTTTCGCTCGGCCTGCGGCGTTCAGACTGCGCTCGCGATGATGCCGATCTACGCCTATGGCACCGAGGAGCAGCGCCGGCGCTACCTGCCGGCGATGGCGAGAGGCGACCTCTTGGGTTGCTTCGGCCTCACGGAGCCCGATCACGGCTCCGATCCAGGCAGGATGAAGAGCCGCGCGCGCAAGGTAGAGGGCGGCTGGCGCCTCACCGGCAACAAGATGTGGATCACGCACGCGCCGATCGCCGACCTCATGGTGGTGTGGGCGAAGGACGAGGGAGAGACGGTCCGCGGCTTTATTTTGGAACGCGGCATGCCGGGCCTTTCAACCGCGAAGATCGAGGGCAAACTCTCGGTGCGCGCGTCGCCCACGGGCGAGATCGCGATGGATGACGTGTTCGTTCCCGACGCCAACCTGCTCCCCGGTGCGCGCGGGCTCAAAGGTCCCTTCGGCTGCCTCAACAACGCGCGCTTCGGGATTTGCTGGGGTGCGCTGGGCGCGACCGAGTTCTGCTGGCATGCGGCTCGCGAATACGTTTTGAACCGCTCTCAATTCGGCCGCCCGCTGGCGGCGAACCAGCTCATCCAGAAGAAGCTCGCGGACATGCAGACCGAAATCGCACTCGGCCTTCTTGCCTGCCTCCACGTGAGCCGCCTGCGCGACCGCGGCCTCGCCACGCCGGAGATGGTCTCGCTGTTGAAGCGCAATTGCGCCGGCAAAGCGCTCGAAATCGCGCGCCTCGCGCGGGACATGCATGGCGGCAACGGCATCAGCGACGAGTACCACGTGATGCGCCACATGCTGAACCTCGAGACGGTGAACACGCTCGAGGGCACGCACGACATCCATGCCCTCGTCCTCGGGCGCGCGCAGACGGGCATCCAAGCGTTCAATTGAGCCGTGGCCCCGAGCCCCCGTGGGCTTGCGCAAACGCGGCGCGCTTTCCAACACTTCGGGGCATGATCGCTCTCTTTACGGACTTTGGTCTCGAAGGGCCTTATACCGGCCAGGTGAAGGCGGTTCTGGCGCCGGGGGTGCCGGTCGTCGATCTGTTCGCCGACGCGCCCGAAAAGAGGCCGAAGCCCAGCGCCTATCTCCTTGCGGCCTATGCGCCATGGTTTCCGGCGGGAAGCATCATCCTTGCGGTCGTCGATCCCGGGGTCGGGAGCGAACGCGAGGCGACCATTCTCGAAGCCGATTCCCGCTGGTATGTCGGGCCGGAGAACGGGCTTTTTGAACTCGTAAGGCGCCGCGCCGTTCTTTCGCGAAGCTGGACGATCGCGCCGGAAGAACCGCCTTTCGGACGGCTCTCGGCGAGCTTTCACGGCCGCGACCTGTTCGCTCCGGCAGCGGCAAGGCTCGCTCGCGGCGAGTTTCCGCGCGCGGCTGCGCGGCCGGCCGAAATCGGCCGCCGGCTCGACTGGCCGGACGACCTGCCGGAGATCGTCTACATCGACCGCTTTGGAAACGCGATGACCGGGCTTCGCGCCTCTTTGCTGCCGTCAGCGGCGCGGCTTCGAGCAGGCGGCCGCGTTCTCTCGCGCGCCCAAACCTTCTCGGAGGTGCAGTCCGGAGACGCGTTCTGGTACGAAAATGCCAACGGGCTTGCCGAGATTGCGGTCAATGCCGGGCGCGCCGATGCGATGCTCGGGCTCGAGATCGGCAGCGCGGTCAGCGTTCTCTCCTGAACGACCGTCTGCTTGCGGCAGGCGGGCGGGCGTTTGAAGCGCGTTTCGGCGCCGCCTCCGCCAGCGGTGGAAAAGCGTGGTTGCGGCGAAGAAGGCGAGAAAGACGCCGAGCATGCCGAGCTTGAACGAGTTTGCAACGTCGCCGAGAGCGGCGCGAAAGACATGGCCGAGGAAGTAGCCGAAGCTGATGAAGCTTGCCGCCCATACCGCCGCCGCCAGGAAATTGAGCGACAAGAACCGCTTCCAATTAATGGCGGAAAGCCCCATCGCAAAAGAGGAGATGTTGCGGACGCCATAGATGAAGCGAAAGGTGAGGATGAAACCGGCGTTGTACCGTTCGAGCCAGAGAAGCGCTCTCTTGACGCCCTGTCGCCACAGCGGAAAGCGCCGCAGAAGCCGCGATCCGAAAGACCGGCCGACCCAGAAATAAAGCTGGTCGCCGCTGAACGTGCCGAGCCAGGTGGCAACCAGCAGGAAGACCGGATTGACGAGGCCTTGAGCCGCTGCAAAGCCGGCAAAAAGAACGATCGTTTCGCCTTCGAAAAAGGTCCAGGCGAAAGCGATCAGATAAAAATAGGCCCCGTTCTCCACGATCAATCTGTTAATATTCATTCGCGGGGCTTTCTATAGGGTCGGCCGGGGCTTTGTCCCAATTGCGAAGCCCGCCCCTCCCCGCGCCTTCGAGAAACGCGCCCGGCGGCGATCCTCTTTTTTCCCCGCCCGCATTGAGCGCATTGATACTCCCCCTGCGCGCCGACCCTAGCGTCGCTTGCACGATCATCATATCCTTTCGGCGAGACCGCAACCCCCGAACGTTCCGGGACCGGCAAAAGCATGACAGAACAAGTGAACTATAGGATTGAAAAGGACGCTTTGGGTGAGGTGAGGGTGCCGGCCGGTCGGCTCTGGGGCGCCGAGACGCAGCGTTCGCTCGAAAATTTTCCGATCGGGGTCGAGCGGTTTCGCTGGGGCCGGCGGGTGATCCGCGCGCTCGGCGTCGTCAAGAAGTGCGCGGCGCGGGCGAACGAGCGGTTGGGTGCGCTTTCTACGGAAAAAAGGGCGCTCATCGAGAAGGCGGCGCAGGAAGTCATCGCCGGCACGCTCGACGCGGAATTTCCTCTCGTCGTCTTTCAGACCGGCTCCGGCACCCAGACCAACATGAATGCCAACGAAGTGATCGCGAATCGGGCGAATCAGCTCGCGGG
>JAKAOO010000035.1:0-6814 GCA_021812165.1 Pseudomonadota bacterium
AGCGCGATCGAGGGCGCGCTCCCTCGCGGCGCGGGTCCCTCCCGTGGACTACCGGGACGAGTTGCGCCACTGCCAACCCGTTCACCATGTCCCCGAACATCCGTTCACCATGTCTCCGGCCTTTACAGCGTGCGGGGAGAGGGTTGGGGTGAGGGGTTCAGGCCGCCTGAGCGGGTCCTTCCCGCAGCACCTCGCGGATCCCGGCGAGGATGCGCTTCCTGTCGGGGAAGACGTGATTTTCGAGGACGGGGCTGTAGGGGATCGGCACCGGCAAGGCGCAGACCCGCTTTACCGGCGCTTTGAGCCGCGCGAAGGTCGCGCCGTCCTCGGTCGCGACGGCGGCGACTTCCGCCGAGAAGCCGGCGGTCGGCCCCGCCTCGTCGGCGATCACGAGCCGGCCCGTTTTCTTGACCGAATCGCGGATCGTCCCGGCATCGAGCGGGACGAGCGACCTCGGGTCGATGACCTCGACCGAGATCCCCTCCTTTGCCAGTTCCTCGGCGGCGGCGAGCGCCTCGTGAACGAGCCAGGCGAGGGCGACGACCGTCACGTCGCTCCCCTCCCGTTTGATGTCGGCGAGGCCGAGCGGGATCGTGTAATCCTCTTCCGGCACCGGTCCTTTGAGGCGCAACAGCCGGCTCGATTCGAACGAGATGACGGGGTTGTTGTCGCGGATCGCCGTCTTTATGAGCCCTTTGATGTCGTAAGGCGTCGAAGCGAGAAACATCTTGAGGCCCGCGACATTCATGAACATCGAATAGGGCGACTGCGAGTGCTGCGCGGCGACCCGCCCGCCGCCGCAGACGGTCGCCCGAAAGAGGAGCGGAAACCTCGCCTGTCCCCCGAACATGTAATGGATCTTCGCGGCCTGATTGACGATCTGGTCCATGGCGACGAAGCAGAACGTCACCTGCCGCCAGTCGACAATGGGGCGAAAGCCGCAGCCGGCCGCGCCGATCCCCATGCCGGTCATCGCCGACTCGGCGATCGGCGTCGCGCGGATCCGCTCGGGGCCGAACTCCCGCAGAAGCGGCGGGATCGGGTCAGTCGAGAGATAGAAGATCTTGGGGTCGCGCCGCATCTCCTCGGCGACGGCTTCGACCGCGGCTTCGTCGTAGGTCAGCTCTCGCATCGTCCGCTCCTCGCGTCAGGCCGCAAAGACGTCGTCGGTCGCCTGTTCAGGCAGAGGGAACGGGCTCGCCTCGGCAAAGGCGACGGCGGCCTCGATCGCCGCCGTGATTTGCCGCTCCATCGATTGCAGCTCGGCGTCGTCGAGAGCGCTCTCTTCGCGCAGCTGCCGTTCGAGCCGGGCGATCGGGTCCCGGCCTTTCCACGCCTCGATCTCGGCCTGCTCGCGGTAATCGGGCTGCCCCTTCCTTTCGGTATGAGCGCGCCAGCGGTAGGTCTTGCACTCGATGAGGCTCGGCCCGCCGCCCGAACGCGCGCGATCGACGGCACGGTGTGCGGCCTGATGGACGGCGAAGATGTCGTTGCCGTCGACGACTTCGCCCGGAATGCCGTAGCCCGCGGCGCGCGCCGCCACGTCGGGAAGCGCGTGCGTCGCGGCAGCCGCCGTCTGCGCGGCATAGAGATTGTTTTCGCACACGTAGACCATCGGCAGCTTCCACGAGGCCGCGATATTGAGGCATTCGTGAAAGGGCCCGGCGTTCGAAGCGCCGTCGCCGAAAAAGGAGACCGCGACGCCGCCTTTCCCTTCCATCTGCGCCGCGAGCCCCGCGCCGGTGACGATCGGGATCCCGCCGGCGACGATGCCGTTGGCGCCGAGCATGCCGATTGAAAAGTCGGCGATGTGCATCGAGCCGCCTTTGCCTTTGCAATAGCCGGTCTGGCGGCCGTAAAGCTCGGCCATCATGCGCGGGAGATCCGCGCCTTTGGCGATGCAATGGCCGTGGCCGCGATGGGTCGAGATGATGCGGTCTTGGGGCCCGAGCGCCGAGCAGACGCCGACCGCGACCCCCTCCTCGCCGATATAGCAGTGGACGACGCCATAGATTTTGCCGGCGCGATAGTCGGCCGAGGCGCGTTCTTCGAAGAGGCGGATCGTCAGCATCTGCCGCAGCATCTCGCGCTGCGTCTCGGGTGGCAGGTTGGTCGCGGGGCTCGCGGCCGAACGGCCCTGGGGTGAAAGGCTCATGGGTGAGGGTCCCTCAAAGGGCGGGTCGAGGCCCGCTCATCATGGGCCACCGAAGAAAGCGTGGCAACCGGTACGTCGTGCCGCCTTCCCGGCGAAACGAGCGGGCTCACGGCGCGGCGCCGCAACCCCGCGTAGCGCCCGCATGACATAGAGTTTAAATTGTAAGGTTATGCTGCCTGTCGATTGTCGGCGCCCGTTGTCGGGAGGCTTGCCGGCAGGCGCGAGCGAGGCACGGATGTGGCAGCGCAAAAGGCCGAAGCCGTTGCGGGAGCAATTGACCGATGCTCTCAACGAGTGCCGGCGACAACTCCAAGTCCTCTATTCTCCAAGAGGAGAAGGCTACGGCAACACACGGCGGGACAACCGTCGAGAGATTGAAATGCTCGAAGCCGAACAGCGGCGCCTGCGGGAAGCTCTGGAGAGCCTGGACCCGGCAGACGGTCAAACCCCGCCGCCGTAAGCTTGGGAGGGGCCGAGCCAGAGCAGAACCCGTCGGGTCGGCCTCAATACCGCGCATTCCCTGGCGTTCTTGGGAAGGGGATGGCGTCGCGCACGTTCGCAAGGCCAGTCACATAAGCGAGCGTGCGCTCGAAGCCGAGGCCGAAGCCCGCATGCGGCACGGTGCCGTAACGCCGCAGATCGCGATACCAGCCGTAAGGCTCCTTGTCGATCCCGCACTCCGCCATGCGCGCGTCCAATACAGGGAGCCGTTCCTCGCGCTGCGACCCGCCGATGATCTCGCCGACACCCGGGGCCAAGACGTCCATTGCCGCGACCGTCCTCTCGTCGTCGTTGAGGCGCATGTAGAAGGCCTTGATGCCCTTCGGGTAGTTCATCACGACAACCGGCTTTTTCGCGTATTTCTCGGTCAGATAGCGCTCATGCTCCGATTGCAGATCGACGCCCCATTCGACCGGAAACTCGAAATTCTGCTTTGCCCGCTGGAGCGCTTGGATGGCCTCGCCGTAATCCATGTGCACGAACTCGGAGCCGACGATTGCCTGCAATTTCGCAATAAGCCCCTCCTCGATCCGCTCGTCGAAAAAGGCGAGATCCTCTTCCCTTTCCTCGAGCACCGCCGCGAAGGTGGATTTCAAGAGCCGTTCCGCCAGACTCGCATTGTCCCTAAGATCGGCGAAAGCGATCTCCGGCTCGATCATCCAGAATTCCGCCAAATGGCGGCTCGTATTCGAATTCTCGGCGCGGAAGGTCGGGCCGAAGGTGTAGACCCGGGTGAGCGCCAGACAATAGGCCTCGATATTGAGTTGCCCCGAGACGGTCAGAAACGCCTCCCGGCCAAAGAAATCCTGCGCGAAATCGACCCGGCCTTCGGGCGTCTTCGGCAGGTTCGCAAGGTCGAGGGTCGAAACCCGGAAAAGCGCCCCCGCGCCTTCGGCGTCGGAGGCGGTGATGATCGGCGTATTGACCCAGAAAAAATCCTCTTCGTCGAAAAAGCGATGGATCGCCTTCGCAAGCGTGTGCCGCACTCGCGTCGCCGCCGCGATCACGTTGGTGCGCGGGCGCAGATGCGCGACCTCGCGCAGATATTCGAGGCTGTGCGGCTTCGGCTGAATCGGATAGGTGTCGGGATCCTCGACCCAGCCGATCACATGGATTGCGCTCGCCTGCATCTCGAAAGGCTGGCCTTTGGCCGGCGACGGCACGATCCTGCCGCTCGCTTCGATCGCGCAACCGGCCGTCAGCCGCAGAATGTCGCTCGTGTAATTGGGGAGCGTGTTCGCAGCGACCACTTGCAGCGGATGGAGCGAGGACCCGTCCGAGAGGTGGACAAACGAAATCCCGGCCTTCGAATCCCGCCGCGTCCTGACCCAGCCTTTGACCCTGACCGGCGCCTCCTGCGGCGCTTCGCCGGCGAGGATCCGACGCACGCTCCACACTCTTTTTTCCATCGACCGAGAAGTAATGAGCCGCAGCCGCCTTTTCCAGCGACGCCAGCGCCAGAAGATCGCCGTTCTTGAGCGAGGCCCATCCCATCTGGCGCGCTGTCTTGACTTCGTGGCCGACGAGGTCGCGTGAGAGCCGCCAATCGATGCATTCGTCGAGAAAAACCCTCATGCCACCGTTTCAACGAGCCGGTCTTTTGCAGCTTGCAGAAATTCGATGACCTGCTCGCGCGTGACCGACGGGAAGCCGGCGAGGAATTCGTCGATTGAATCGCCGGCCTCCAGATAGTCGAGCAGGGTCTGCACGGGAACCCTCGTCCCGCAGAAGACGGGCGTGCCGCCCATCACATCCCGGCTGCGGCAAACGACGGCGCTCTTGTTCACTGTCCCCCCTCACCGCATCGTCGGCATGACGTATTCGGCGCCCTTGCGCACCCCTTGGGGCCAGCGCGCCGTCACGGTCTTGAGGCGGGTGTAAAAGCGCACGCCTTCCATCCCGTGCACCGCCATGTCGCCGAAAAGCGAGCGCTTCCAGCCGCCGAAGCTGTGGAAGGCCATCGGCACCGGGATCGGGACGTTGATGCCGACCATGCCGATCGCGATGCGGTTTGCGAATTCGCGGGCGGCGTCGCCGTCGCGGGTAAAGACTGCAACCCCGTTTCCGTATTCGTGCGCATTGCAGAGCTTTACGGCATCTTCGAAATCGGGGCTGCGAACGACCGCCAAGACGGGCCCGAAGATCTCTTCCTTGTAGAGGCGCATCTGCGGCTTCACCGCGTCGAAGACGGTGCCGCCGAAGAAAAACCCCTTCTCGTAGCCTTGGAGTTTGAGCGCGCGCCCATCGACAACAAGCTTTGCCCCCTCTTCGACCCCGAGATCGACATAGGAGCGCACGCGCTCCCAATGCTGGCGGGTGACGAGAGGGCCCATTTCCGCCTCGGGATCGGTCCCCGGCCCGATTTTCAACGCCCGCACCCGCGGCACGAGCTTGTCGAGGAGCTTGTCGCCGACCCCTCCAACCGCGACCGCGACGCTGACCGCCATGCAGCGCTCTCCCGCCGAACCATAGGCGGCGCCCATGAGGGCGTCGGTCGCCTGGTCGAGATCGGCGTCGGGCATCACCACCATGTGGTTTTTGGCGCCGCCCAAAGCCTGGACGCGCTTCCCCTGCGCCGCCGCGGTCGCATAGATGTAGGAGGCGATCGCCGTCGAGCCGACAAAGCTGACGGCGGCGATCCCGGGATGGCCAAGGATCGCATCGACCGCCTCTTTGTCGCCGTTGACGACGTTGAAAACCCCCGGCGGAAGGCCCGCCTCCGAAAGGAGCTCGGCGACCCTGAGGCCGGGCGAGGGGTCGCGCTCCGACGGCTTTAGGATAAAGGCGTTGCCGCAGGCGAGCGCGACCGGAAACATCCACATCGGCACCATCGCCGGAAAATTGAACGGGGTGATCCCGGCGACGACCCCCAAAGGCTGGCGCAGAGACCAGCTGTCGATGCCGCGCCCGACCTCTGCGGTGAATTCGCCTTTCAAGAGGTGCGGGATGCCGCAAGCGAATTCGACGACCTCGATGCCGCGCGTCACCTCGCCGCGGGCGTCCGAAAGGGTCTTGCCGTGCTCTTCGGTGATGAGGCGCGCGAGAGTGTCTGCTTCGCGTTCAAGAAGCTCGCGGAAGCGGAAGAGGATGCGGGCGCGCGACAAGGGCGCGGTCGCGGCCCAGCCGGGAAAGGCGGCGCCGGCGGCCTTGACCGCGCGATCGACCTCGCCCGCGCCGGCAAAAGCGACGCGCCGCACCTCTTCCCCGCTCGCCGGGTTGAATACCGGACCCGAACGCCCGCTCGCCCCCGAATCGCGTTTTCCGTCGATATAATGCGGAAGTTCGCTCATTGGGTTACCCCGCTCGTTCCTTCCTCAAAAGCCCTCGCGGCCAAGACTATCACAGGCCGCGCCGCAAGCGGAGGCGAAGCTGTTTATCCTCGGAAAGCTCATCTGGCCGATCCTCGAGCCCGGCAATCTTCTCCTTCTCGGGCTTCTCGCGGCGCTCCTCGCGCGCTGGCGCCGCAGCGGTTGGTTGTTGCGATGTTGCGTGCTGGGCCTTCTCGCCTTCGCGGTGTTGCCGATCGGTCCGGCGCTTCTTTTCCCGCTCGAAACACGCTTTCCACCGCCCAAAGCGCTCCCCGCCCGCGTCGATGGGATCATTGTCCTCGGCGGAAGCGTCAGTTCGGCCCTGTCGAAGACCTATGGCGAGACGGTCTTTTCAAGTTCGCCGGCGCGGCTTCTCGCCGGGGTCGAGCTCGCCCGCCACTATGCGAAGGCAAAGCTCGCGATATTGGGAGGCGAGGGCAGCCTTTTCCCCGGCGGGCTTGCCGAATCGCGGGCGAGCCGCGAATTTGTCGAAAAGGAAGGGATCGCCCGCTCTCGCATCATCCTCGAAGAGAGTTCGCGCAACACGCGTGAAAACGCCCAGTTCGGCAAAAGGCTTTTAAGGCCGCAGCCTGGCGAGAAGTGGATCCTCGTCACCTCGGCCTACCACATGCCGCGCGCCGTCGCGTGCTTTCGCGCCGTGGACTGGCCGGTCATTCCGTTCCCGGTCGGCTTCAAGGTCGACCCGGCGACCTCTTTCCGGCCCGGATTCGCTCTCGCCCGAGGTCTCACCCTCGGTACTCTCGCCCTCCACGAATGGGTGGGGCTTCTTGCCTATCGGCTTTTCGGCTGGACGGACGAGCTTTTTCCGGCGCCGCGCCCGCCGCCTCCG
>JAKAOO010000035.1:6824-23620 GCA_021812165.1 Pseudomonadota bacterium
CCGCGCGCGATCTTTAGATCCCTCTGAGGGCGCTGTAGGCGGAAAACGCCGTCCACAGCACGAACACCGTCACTCCGGTCCAGTAAAACCAACGATACATGATGATCCCCTAACTGCCTTCGCCGCCGCTCTCCGACAGACGGCGATGTCACACGCCCCACCGTGTCATACGCTGCGGAAGCGAATTTTCTCCCCCCATCCGCTCCACCGCCGCCGGAAAGTTGCCGCACTTGCCGGCTCAATCAGATATTGTGAGGGGGAGCGCTTGCCAACGCGCAGCCGGGCCACGCCTCATATTTGTCATAGAAGAGGCGGCCGGTGTTGCAGCTTGTTATCGAAACAATTTCGCAAGCTTATGAAAATGCGCGATAATCCTCTTGTAAAGGCCCCTTAGATGTTCGAACTCCTCTTTCTCGGCACGGCTGCGGCGGTGCCCACTCCAGAAAGAGGTCTGCCGGCCACCCTCGTCACCTCCGGGTCCGAGCGCTTCCTCGTCGATTGCGGCGAAGGAACGACGCGCCAGCTTGCGCGCGGGCGAATCGGCTTTCGCGGCCTTCGGACCATCTTGTTGACCCACCTCCATTTCGACCATCTGGGCGGGCTCGCCGGTTTTGTCGCGACCCGCGCGCTCTATCGGCAAAAAGAGGCGATCGAGATCATCGGCAGCGCCGAGACGATCGCCTTTGCCCGGCGCTATCTCGAAACGACGGTCGGGGCGGAGAACGAAGAAGGTGCGTACTCTCTGAAGGCGGTCGAGCCCGGCCGCATCGTTGCGCGCCAGGGCCTTTGGGTGGAGGCTTTTCCCGTCAAGCATCGCGGCACGGGGAGCCTCGGCTACCTCTTTGCGCGCGAGTCTCGCCATCCTCTCGACCCGGCCCGGCTTTCGGCGCTCGGCATCCCGGAAGGGCCTCAGCGCCGCGCACTTGCCCGCGGCGAACGGGTGGCGCTTGCCGACGGTCGCCGCATCGATCCCGAGATGGTGCGCCTAGCCGAGATCGCGGGTGGCAAGATGGCGATCGTCGGCGACAGCGAGGAGGTGTCCTCGCTCGCCCCTTTCGTCGCGGGGGTCGACGCGCTCGTCATCGAGGCCACATTCCTCGAACGCGATTCTGCGCTCGCCCGCGCGCGCGGGCACCTCTCTGCCGCCGAAGCAGCGCGTCTTGCCGCCGAGGCCGCGGTCGGGCTTCTCCTTTTGACGCACCTTTCCCACCGTTACCGGCCGCAGGAAATCGCCGAGGAAGCCGGGCGGATCTTTCCCAACGTTCGGGTGGTCGCCGATTTCGATGCCGTGACCGTCGCTTCTCCGCCGCGCCCAAGAGGCGGGGACGCATAACGGCGCCCTTATCCGGCCGGGAAATCGGTCGTCATGACGCATCCTTCGAGAATGCCGCGCCCGCGGTCGGGAAGATGGCGCCGCCGTGCGAAGGCGTCGAGCGAAGAGGCGAGGGCCGCGATATTCGCGACGGGGCTCGCCGTCACGTATTGCACGAGATTGTCGCCGAGCCCGCGCCGCGTCACATAGAAAGAGCGAAACCCGCGTTCGGCGGCCGCCTCTTCGAGCATTCGCGCGAGAGGGCGCACGGCGCGGTTGGTGGCGAAATCGGCCCAGTTGTTGGCGAGGCAACCGCCTTTCTGAAGCGCGTCGAGAGAGCGCGCCCAAAATCGGGGCCCCTCATGCGCCGGGCCTGAGGCATTGTAGATGTCGACGAGGATTGCGTCGTAACGTTCGGCACTCTCGGCGAGAAAGCTCTCGGCCGTCGCGTGCACCGCAGGCGCCTTCAGGTAAAACCAGCGCCGCGCCAGCGCGAGGATGGTCGCGTCGGACTCGACGAGGGTGGGCGCGCAATCGGGCAGATAGGCCTGCATGAAACGCCACATCGCCGCCCCGCCGACGCCGAGGAGAAGCGCGCTCTCGGACTTTTCCGAGAGCGCGAAGGCGAGAGCCATCAGGCGTTCGTAGTGAAAGACGAGGCGGGCGGGATAGAGGAGGTCCATGCTCGATTGCTCGGTCACCTGCCCCTGCGCGCCAAAGGAACTGAGCGTGCGGAAATGTTTCGGGCCGCGGTCGAAATCGACGACGAAGACAGGGGCACCAAAGGCGGCGGCGCGGCGCAGAACGCAGATCCGCGCCTCTTTGCCGAAATAGTCGAGGATGAGGGTCCTCTCGCGCTCCTCGCCCTGAGCGCTCATTCCCGGTTCCCGCGAATTCGCCGCGGGACGGAAACAGATAGGAAGCCTTGTCGCGTTGGCATCGGGTTCTTCCATCGCTTGCCGCGCGTCCCTCGCCGGGGCGCGTTCTCTCCTACAAGAGTTCCTTCGCCCGCCCGTAGAGTTCGAGATCGGCGAAAAGCCCCGGGTCGCGCGGGATCGCGTACTCGCTTCTCCCCTCGGGGGACTTTTCGAGGACCATCAGAAACGCCGGATCGGCGGTTTCGAAAAGGCGCAGATTGCGCCCCTCGACGGCGAGTTCGGCAAGCTTGTCGCGGATCGGCACCGGCGGATGGCGCTCGCTTGCATCGACCAGTTCGACGAGGTTTTCGGGGGTGACGCCGGCGTCTGCAAGCTGCCGGCGAAGCTCCTCTTCGGCTTTTTCTTCCGCCGCTTTCTTTGCCGCCTCCTCTTTCGCCCGCTCCTCGTCGCGGCGGCGATAGTCGCGGTAATGAGGCTCGATCCTTTGCAGGAACACCGGGGTCGAAAGCTCACGCGTGTCGAGCCAGCTCTTCGCTTTGGTCCAGGTGGCGATAAGCCAGCGGCGGATCTCGGGGTCGCGGATCTCTTTGAGACGCGCGGCGCGAAGCTCGGCCGCCCAGCGCAGCATTTTGGGTGGCCCCGAAAGCTCGGGGAGGGGCGGCGCCTCGCTTGGCGCAGGCGGCGCAGCGGCAGCGGGCGCCCTCTCTGCGCGGCTTTTCAGGATCACGAACTGCCGCCGGTACTCCTCCTCCCATTCCTCGCTTTCCTCGTTCGGCACCGCGCCCGTTTTTTCGACGAGAGCCCGTGCCGTCGCCTCGATCGCCGCTTCCCGCAACTGATTGAGATCCATGCGCGCCTCCGGTCGCTGCTGCTTTTCCTCCGCTGTTGCGGAGCCTATCACGATCGGCTTCGTGTCGGGGACAGGGTCGGGCGGATCGGCGGCCGGCGTCACGTTTGAGGGCAAGAGGGGCTCCTCGCCCCCCTTGCTACGGCATGCCGGCGATCTCGAGGCCGCGCCAATCGCCGCCGCGCGCAGCCGCGTAGCACATCCGATAGGCGTCAAGGATCTCGGCGCGAGACTTGTTCCAAGGTTGAAACGGATCGTAGGACGCCGTTCCTTGTCTGCCGGACCAGTTTTCCGCAGCGGCGATCCGTTCCAATAACGCAAAGGCAATTGCCTCCGCACTATCACCCGTTATATCGGGCATGGGCATTTCTCCCGTGAACGACAACCCGGCTAGAATAGCCGAGAGACGCCGAGAGGCGCTCGGCTTTCTCGCTTGAACCCAAAATCCCCGGAACAGGGGAGCCCGAGCCGTCACCGGCGGCTTGCCGGATTCATGGCATCGGCCCGCGGGGGCATCGGCCCAGGCGGATTGCGCTTGCCGGCGGAGCGGAGCAGGTTCGGCGCATGAGCACGCGTTGCGATGACAGGCCGATCGCCCGTCGGATCGAAGAAGAGGAGCGCCTCGTTGCCGAGAGAGGGCAGGCTTTGGGCGAGGATCATCCGGCGACGCTCGCCCTCGCGCTCGATCTCGCCGAACTTTATTGGTCCGAAGGGCGTCTTGGCGCGGCGCGAAAGCTCGAAGAAAGAGTGGTGACCGCGCGGCTCCGGCAATTGGGCGCGCATCATCCCGATACGCTCAAAGCGCAAGGAAAGCTCGCCGTCACGCTTGCGGCCCAAGGCCGGCTCGGCGAGGCGCGGCGGCTTCAGGAAGCGGTCGCCGAAGGCCTCGAGGCGCTTTATGGCGCGAGCCACCGCGAAAGCCTGCGCGCGCGCAACAATCTGGCGGGGAGCATCGCCGCCGAGGGCGATCTTCGGGCCGCCCGCGCCCTCCTCGAACGCATCATCGAAACGCTCGTCGCGGCCTTCGGCGAGGAGGATCCCGATACGCTCGCCGCCTGCGAAAACCTCGGCGGCATCCTCTGGCGGCAAGGCGAGGGGGAGGAAGCCTATGGCCTTATGTGCCGGGTTTTCGAAAGCCGCTGCCGCGTCTGCGGCGAGAGCGATCCGGCGACCCGGCAGGCGGGCGCCCTTTTGGCGCTTATCGAAGAAAGCCTCGCAGTTTAGCGTCCGCTCCTTCAGCTGGCCGCCGCGCGGGGCTGGTTGTCGCGCCGGCGCGCCGCCGCGTCGGCCCGGGCGAAATCCTCAGCGTCGAAGCCGTAAAGACGGGCGCCTCCCGAAAGGATCTTGCCCGCGGTGCCACGGTCGATGCTCGCATTCGTCAAGACCCGGTTCGAGACTTCGGGGAAGCTCGAGTCGAAATGCGGAAAATCGCTCGAAACGCAGATGGTGTCGGCGCCCCCCAAGAGCTCGACCACCGCGCCCACCTCCTTTTCGCCGCTCTCGATCGCCGAAAAGCACTGGCGCCGCCAATACTCGATGGGCGTGAGCTTCAGATAGGGGGCGTCGGCGTCCTTGTGCTGGCGCAGATCCCATTCGATCCGTCCCAAAAGCCCCGGCACCCACCAGCTTTGCGCCTCCAGAAAGGCAACCTTGAGACGCGGATGGAATTCGAAGACGCCGCCGAGCATCAGCGCGATGAGCGTCAGTTGCATCTCCGTCGAGTGGCTCGCGACATGGCGCATAAAGCGGTTCTCGCCAAAGCGCGGCTCGATCGTCGAATAATAGGAGCCGGTGCCTTCATGGAAACAGAGCGGCACGTCGAGGTCCTGCAGCAGGCTGTAAAGCGGATCCCAATAGGTCGAGTGCCAATAGCGCCCGTTGACGTAATTGGGCCGCACGAAGGCGCCGACCGCGCCAAAATCCTTGACGCAACGCAACAACTCCTGGGCGGCGAGATTGACGTCGTGCACCGGCAGCATCGCCGCCATCTTCAGGCGTTCGGGAGCCGTTTGGCAGAAATCGTGAAGCCAGTCGTTGTAGGCCCGGCAGATCGCCGCCGAAAGCTGCGGGTCCATGTGGTCGCGGCCAAGAAAGGAAAGCCCCGCGGTCGGAAAGAGAACCGCGATGTCGATTCCCTCCATCTCCATGCCGATCAGCTGCGCCTCGGGGTCATAGCCGCGCTCGACCGCGAAGAGGACGTTCTTGTTGGCGCGGGCGCCGACGAGCGGGCCGCGGATGCGGTTGTATTGGGAGATGTTGCCGTCATTGCTCGTCGGCATGCCGTCGAAATACCAGAGCGGGCGACGCCGCATTCCGGTGGCGCCGCCGTCGAACGGTTTGACGGCCGAGGTGACCCGAGCCTTGAAGCCGGGGTCGAGATAGGTGTCGAAGAGGTCCGTCGGCTCCATGATGTGCATGTCGCAATCGACGAACCGATATCCCGCTTTCATCGCCGCCCTCCCTTCCGTTCGCTCCCTGCCACCCGCTCGGCTCCTCTTTGCAAAGCCCTTGGGCGGCCCTTCAACCCTAGCGGCGCCGCGGCGCTTGTCAACAAGGGTCGTTTCGAGCCGCAAAGGAGCCTCTGCGTGCCTTTACCCGCCTCGCGGAAGGGCTACACTCGGAACCCATGGCGAGATTGACCTTGCGCCTCGATTTCGGACCCGGCGCCGCGATCGGCCACGGCAAGATCCGCCTTCTCGAGGCGGTGCGGGACCTGGGCTCGATCGCCGCGGCCGGGCGCTCAATGGCGATGTCGTACCGGCGCGCGTGGCTCCTTGTCGAAGCTCTCAATGCCATTTTCGAGGAACCGGTGATCGCGACCCGTCATGGCGGCTCTGCGGGCGGCGGCGCCTCGCTCACCGCATTCGGCCATCGCGTGATCGCGCACTACCGCAAGATGGAAGCGAAGGCTGCCGACGCCGTCGCGGCCGATCTCGCGGAACTCGAAGCGGCAACGCGCAAGGGCGCGCACGGGCGCGCCGGCGGGCTTCCCCCGGCTTTGCCCGACGAGGCCTGTTGACGCCGCCGGCGGTCTTACGCGGCGGCGACGAAGAGATAGAACGCGAACAGCGTCGCGACGGCGCTTGAGGGAAGCCTTCCCGCCTCACCCGCCGTAAAACACGTTGTCGCCCAACTCCTTCATTTCGAGGATGGCGGCGTCGGGGCGGCCGGCGATCGGCTGTTGCAGATGCGCCTCGATCACTTGGCCGACGAGGATGTGATGATCGCCTTCCTCGACGATGCTCCTCACCTCGCATTCGACGGCAGCCGGAGCGGCCTCGAGGATCGGCGCCCCGCTCACCCCTTTCCACACGCTCTGGCCCGAAAGTTTGCCGTCTTCGAGCCTCGTCGGTTTGAAAAAGGCGAAGGCCACCCCCTTTTGCTCCTTGCCGAGCATGTTGAGAGCGAAGGTCTTCGTTTCCTTGACGATCTGATAAGCGCCGCTGTCGGTTTTGAGACCGACGACGACGAGAGGCGGGGCAAAAGCGGTCTGCGTCACCCAGTTGACCGTTGCGGCGCCGACATTGCCCTTTCCGTCGTCGGCGGTCAGGACATAGATGCCGTAAGGGATCATCCTGAGCGTCGTCTTCTTAGCCTCCTCGTTCATCGCATCCTCCCAGTTGTGAAACTCTCCCGGCGCGATAATGGAAAGCGGCGGGCGGAACCCGCAAGCGGCTTTGATCTTGAGAAGGGCCGACGTAGAATGGCCGCGGCAGCCGTCGCGCGACCCGCGATCGGAGCCGACATCGCAACCGGGCCGGCGAAACCTCGACACGCGGCTCCCGCCGTCACCTGTCCGAGGCTCACCGCGAACCGTGGCGAAGAAGCCCCGGGTGAGAGATGCGGCTCAGAGAAGGCCGGCTGGCGCTCGTGAAAGCGAGGAGAAGACAAGGGGGAAACACCATGAGAAAGACTTTTATCGCCGTGTTGTCGGCGGCTTTTCTCCTGACGGCGCCTGCACTTGCGGCAACGAAGGTCAGGATCGGCTTTATCACCACTCTTTCCGGACCGGCGGGCGTCATCGGCAAGCATATGAAGGATGCGGCCAACCTCGCCCTCAAGGATCTGGGCGGCAAGATGGCGGGCCTTCCTGCCGAGATCATCTATGGCGATGACCAGATGCGGCCGGATGTCGGCCGTCAGCTTGCCGAGGAGATGTTGGAGCGCGACAAAGTAAACTTCGTCACCGGCGTCATCTGGTCAAACGTCCTCTTGGCGATACGCCAGCCGGTTCTCAGTTCCGGGACGATCCTCATCAGCGCCAACGCCGGCCCGCATGAGCTGGCGGGCAAGCTCTGCGCCCCCAACTTTTTTTCGGCATCCTGGCAGAACGACGAAACGCCCGAGGCGATGGGCGAATACATGACCTCTCGCAAGATCACGGATGTCTATCTGATGGCGCCCAATTATGCGGCGGGCAAGGATATGCTCGCGGGTTTCAAGCGCTATTTCAAAGGCAAGATCGCGGCCGAGGTTTACACCAAGTTCGGCCAATCCGACTATCAGACCGAGATCACGGAGATCCGCGCGGCAAAACCGCACGCGGTTTTCGTCTTTTATCCCGGCGGCATGGGCATCCAGTTCATGAAGCAATACGCCCAGTCGGGACTGCGCGGCAAAATTCCCCTCTATTCCGTCTTCACCGCCGATGAGACCACACTGCCGGCGGTCGGCGCCGCTGCCGCGGGCAATTACGAGGCCGGGTTCTGGAACTGGGACCTCAATTATCCGGCCAACAAGAAGTTCGTCTCCGAATTTCGCAAGACTTATCATTATCGCCCATCGTTTTACGCGGCGCAGAGCTACGATGCGATCAACCTCATCAACAGCGCCGTCAAGGCGGTCAAGGGAAACCTCGAAGATAGGAAAGGAATGATCGCCGCCCTGGATAAGGCAAACTTTGCCTCCGTGCGAGGGCCGTTCCGCTACGACGTCAACCACTTTCCAATCGAAAATTTCTACCTGTTCAAGATCGTCAAGGCTGCGGACGGCGCCTATGTCCGCAAGACCGTGAAAGTCATCTTTCACAACCACAAAGATGCCTATTACAAAGAATGCCACATGACGAAATAGCGGCCAAAGGGTCCCTCTGCGGGGGCGGACCGTTCCGCCGCCCGCCCCCGCGCTAGGCCAGAGGACGATGCCCTATCTTCTCGTTCTCGAAGAGGCGCTCAACGGCATCGAGCTTGGCATCATGCTGTTCCTGATGGCTGCCGGCTTGACCCTCATCTTCGGCATTATGAACCTCATCAACCTGGCGCACGGCTCCTTCTACATGGTCGGCGCCTATGTGAGCGCGGCGACCTTTGCGAAGACGGGATCGTTTTTTCTGGCGCTGGCGGCGGGCGTTGCGGCAGGGGCCGTTGTCGGCGTCTTCACCGAGATTGTCGTGTTCCGGACGCTCTATAGGCGCGACCATCTCGATCAAGTCCTTGCGACCTTCGGTCTCGTTCTGTTCTTCAACGAAGCGGTGCGCATCCTCTGGGGACCGACCGCGCTTTATGCGACCGTACCGCGCTTCCTCTCGGGCCAGGTCGACATTCTGCCCGGTGCGCCCTACCCCGCCTATCGCCTCGCGATCATCGTCGTAGGGCTCTTGGTAGCGGGCCTTCTTTATGGCCTCGTCGCGAAAACGCGGATCGGGATGCTGATCCGGGCCGGGGCCTCGAACCGGGTAATGGTGGGTGCGCTCGGCGTCAACGTAAGATTGCTCTACACGCTTCTCTTCGCCACGGGCGCGGCGCTCGCCGCTCTCGCGGGGCTGATGGCGGGACCGATTTTTACGGTCGATTCCGGCATGGGCGACAGCGTGATGATCCAGGCGTTCGTGGTCATCGTGATCGGCGGTATCGGCTCGATCCGCGGCGCGTTCGTCGCCGCTCTTCTGGTCGGCTTCGTCGGCACCATGGGGCGCGCTTTTCTCAGTCCGCTTCTGGCGACCGTCATGGCGCCCTCTGCCGCCGACAACGCCGGACCGACCCTTGCCTCGATGGCGATTTATTTCCTGATGGCGACGGTTTTGTTTTTCCGCCCGCAAGGGCTTTTTCCGCCCCAGGCGCGCTGACGCTCATGAGGCGGCTGCGCGTTTTGGCGCCGATGCTGTTGACCGCCATGATCCTGCTCGGCCTGGCGCTCGTTCCGCCGATCGCCGGCTTGAGCGGCGAGAATTACACCATCGACGTGTTTACGCGCATCATGATCTTTGCCATCGCGGCGCTGAGCCTCGACATCATACTCGGATACGGCGGGATGGTGAGCTTCGGGCATGCCGCCTATCTCGGCATTGGAGCCTACGCCGTCGGCATCCTCGCCTTCTATCACATCGACAACGGCTTTCTCCAGTTCGCGGCGGCGATCCTTGCTTCGGCGGCGGCGGCGGCGTTTATCGGCTTCGTCTCACTGCGCACGAGCGGCGTCTACTTCATCATGATTACGCTCGCCTTCGCTCAGATGATCTATCTCTTGAGCATCAGCCTCAGCACCTTCGGCGGCAGCAACGGCCTCAATATCGACGTTCACAGCAAATTCTTGGGCCTTCTCGATCTCGGCAACCCGACGACGCTTTACTACCTCGTTTTCGGCGTGCTGCTGCTGTTCCTGTTTCTTGGGCACCGGCTCGTCAATTCCCGCTTCGGCATGGTCATCCGCGGCGCCAAGTCGAACCCGCGGCGGATGGCGACCATCGGCTTCCCGCTCCTGCGCTACCAGCTCGCCGCCTTCATCATCGCCGGCGTCATGTGCGGCGTCGCCGGAGCGCTGCTTGCCAACCAGGAGCTTTTCGTTGCGCCCGCCATCATGCATTGGACGCGCTCGGGCGAGATCATGATGATGGTGATACTGGGCGGCATGGGAACGCTGATTGGGCCGGTCCTCGGCGCCATTGTCTTTCTCCTTCTCGAAGACGTGTTGTCGGGGGTGACCGAGCACTGGCAGGCGGTCATGGGTCTGTTTCTGGTTCTTGCGGTGCTGTTTGCCCGCGGCGGCATGCTGGGCTTTCTGTACCGCCTGCGCGGCGGGAGATCCGGTGCCTGAGCCGCTCTTGCAGGTGACGGGCCTCGTCAAGCGTTTCAGCGGGCTCACGGCAACCGACAACGTTTCGCTCGGCATCGAAGAGGGGGAACTTCACGCCGTCATCGGGCCCAACGGCGCCGGCAAGACCACCTTTATCGCCCAGATCATGGGGGAACTGCCGCCGGATCAAGGGGCGATCCGCTTCGCGGGCGAGGATGTGACGAGGCTGCCGCCGCATCTGCGTTCGGCCCGCGGCATTGCGCGGTCGTTCCAAATCTCCAGCATCTTTCCCGACATGAGCGCCTGCGATAACGTCGCGCTCGCAGTCCAGGCGCATGCCGGCCACAGTTTTCGCTTTTGGCGCGACGCGCGGACCGATCCCCTCTTGCGTGCGCCGGCGCGGGCGATACTCGACAGCGTCGGCCTCGGAGAGCGCGCGGATATGCCCGCAGCCGCCCTTTCCCATGGCGAGAAACGCTTGCTCGAGATCGCTCTCGCGCTCGCGACGCGGCCGCGGCTTCTCCTTCTCGATGAACCGACGGCCGGCATGGGGCCGGAAGACGCGGCGCAGATGGTGCGCTTTCTGTCGGAACTCAAAGGAAAGATGACGCTGCTTCTCACCGAACATGACATGGATGCGGTGTTTGCGCTTGCCGATCGCATCACGGTTTTGGTCTACGGTCGGGTCGTCGCCGGCGGCACCGCCGATGAGATCCGCGCCAGCGCCGAAGTCCGCAGAGCCTATCTTGGCGAGGACGACAGGGCGTGATGCTCAAGGTTTCCGGCCTCGAAGCCTCTTATGGCGAAAGCCAGGTCTTGTTCGGCGTCACCCTCGAGGTCGGCGCGCAAGAGATCGTGGCCCTTCTTGGCCGCAACGGCATGGGGAAATCGACGACGGTCGCCGCAATCATGGGGATCCTGCCCCCGCAGCGCGGCGAGATCGTCTTCGACGGGCGTCCCATTCAAAGGCTGCCGCCTTACCGGATCGCAAAGGCGGGACTGGGCCTCGTGCCGGAGGGCCGTCAGGTCTTTCCCAACCTGACGGTCCGCGAGAACCTCGTTGCCACCGCGGCCAACCGCGCCGGCCGCAGCGCACCCTGGACCGTTGCAAAAGTGCTCGAACTCTTTCCCTTGCTCGCTCCGAGGCTCGATAGGCTCGCCGGCGTCCTCTCCGGCGGCGAGCAGCAGATGCTGGCAATCGGCCGGGCGCTCATGACAAACCCGCGGCTTCTGATCCTCGACGAGGCGACCGAAGGGCTGGCGCCGCTCATCCGCGCCGAGATCTGGCGCTGCCTCGAACGGCTGAAGCGAACCGGCCACGCCGTCCTCGTGATCGACAAGAACATCCGCACGCTCATTCGCATCGCCGACCGGCACTATATTCTCGAAAGGGGCCGCATCGTCTGGTCCGGCACCTCAGCCGAGCTTGAGGCGCAGCCCGAACTGCATGTGCGCTACCTCGGCGTATAGCGCCTTTCTCGCGAGCCGAGAGGCGCCGGGCGCGGGGCTCTTCCTGGTCGAAGTCAGGAGGCGCTGCGCGGTGCGGCCATCCCTTCGGCGGCAAGCTTCGCCTCGATCGCCTCGCGCAGCTTGCGTCGCAGGATCTTGCCGGCGGGGCTCAATGGAAAGGTGTCCACCACCTCAAGGCGCTCGGGGAGCTTGAACTTGGCGATATCCTCGGCAAGCAGGAAGGCTTTGAGCCCGGCGAAATCGAGCTGCGCCTCTTGGCGTTTGATGACGAAGGCACAGGCCTTCTCGCCGTAAATCGGATCGGGCATGGCGACGAGGCACACCCCGACGACGGCCGGGTGGCGCAGGATGAGGTTCTCGACCTCCTCGCAACTGATCTTTTCGCCGCCCCGGTTGATCAGATCCCCTTTGCGGCCCTCGGCGGAGAGGACGCGACCCCATTTGCGCACGACATCGCCCATCCGGTAAAAGCCGTCCGCCGTAAAAGACTTCTTATTGGCCTCGGGGTTTCGATAGTAGCCGCGGATGGTGTAGGGACCGCGCACCACGAGCTCGCCCCTGTCGCCGTCGGCAACCTCACTCCCGGATTCGTCGAGCACCTTGATTTCGTCATCCGGGCATGCCGGCGATCCGGAGCTTTTCAGTTGCACATCGAGCGGATCCTCGGCGCGCGTCAAATTGATCAGTCCTTCGGCGGTGCCGTAGATTTCCTGATTGCGGCAACCGAAGCGCTCGCGCAGCCTCTGCCGCAACTCGGGGGCAAGCCGCGCTCCGCCGTTCTGGATCGCTTGCAGCGAGGAGAGGTCATGGCGCCTCGGCACATCCGAGTTGAGCCAGGAAGTGATGAGGGGCACCGCCGCGGGAATGACCGTCACCCGCTCTTTTTCGACGAGGGAAAACACCGTTTCCGGATCCGTTGCCGGCGCCAAGACCACCCTGCCGCCGCGGGCGAATGTGCCGAGAATGCCGGGAGAGGCGAGAGTGTAGTTGTGGGCCATCGGCAGGACGGCCAGCAACACGGTATCCTCGTCGAAGCCGCAGACCTCGCCGGTGACCTTGGCGTTGCAGACATAGTCGTTGTGGGTGCGGGGAATGAGCTTCGGCAAGGCGGTCGTGCCCCCCGACAGCAGCATGAGCGCGACTTCGGAAGGATCGGCTCTGAGCCGCGCCGGATCGATCGCGGCCGCCGGGGCCGCCAGAAGCGCCGGCAGGGAATGTTGGCCGGGCCGCGCCTCTCCGGCAACGAAGACGTGAGCGAGCGCCCTGTTCTCGCCTTGGATCCGCTGGGCGAGGTCGCGAAAGTCAAAATCCTTGATCCGATCCGGGATGAAGTAGCCGACCGCCTGCGAGTGGTCGACAAAATGCCTGACCTCCGCGTAGCGGTGCGGCGGCAGCGCCATCACGGGGATCACCCCGATGCGCATCAATGCGAAAAAGCTGAGGACGAAAAGAGGAACGTTGTTGATCTGCAGGATCACTCGGTCGAGAGGAGATAGGCCGGACGCCGCCAGTTCTGCGGCCAAATGATCCGCCCGCGCCTTCAACTCGGCATAGGTGAGGTTTTGAGCGCCTGCGGTCAGCGCGGTTTTCGGACCCCAGCGCGCGGCTGAAGCGTCGAGCATCTCTGCGAGAGTGATGCCCTCCCAATATCCTTTTGCCCGATACACTCGCGCCAACTCCTCGGGCCACGGCGTGCATCCCTGAAGCAAGGCGGTCCCCCTTTTTCTGCCCTATCTCTGCGCTGCCGTCGTGACGCCCTTCAGGGCTTCCCGCGGACAGGCGACGGCTGCTGCGGGGATTCTACTTCCCTTTTTCCCGACATCAACGCGCTCTCTCGTGCGAAGGTTTCCGCCCTAAGCGGCGGGACCTCCCTCACGCGCGCGATTTCGAGCGATGAACCCGCCCCTTTTGCGGCGGCCGTTCCTTGCCTTTCAGAACGCGCGGCGGGCGCTCTCGCAAGGCCGGCTTCTTGTCCCTCTTCTTTCCCGCCATCGCTTTCCCGGTATCCTCGGCCAGAAATTCGCGAAATTAGTCAAACGCTGTCATCGCGACCCCCGGACGGCCGCCCTGCGGGCGTTCCGGGGGGAAGCGATCTCGGTCCCACGGAGGCCGAGATTGCCACGTCGGCCCTCCTTGCCCCCTCGCAATGACACGGCCAAATATGTTGCGAACTTACGACCCGGCACACTAGCGGCCTTTGTAGGAGGGCTTTCGTTTCTCGTTGAAGGCGCGGATTCCTTCGCGGCGGTCCTCGGTCGGGACCATCCGGTTGTAGGCCTCGATCTCGAACATCATGCCGGAGAGAAGGTCCATGCCGAGGCCGAAATGGATGGAGTGTTTGGCCTGGCGGACCGAGATCGGGGCGTTTTCGGCGATGCGGCGGGCGGTTTCGAGCGCCTCATCGAGAAGGCGGGCGGGCGCGAGGAGGCGGTTGACCATCCCCCATTCATAGGCTTCGCGCGCGCTGAAAGGGCGGCCGGTCAAAATGATCTCTTTCGCTCTGCGCTCGCCGATCGCCCGCGGCAGGTTCTGCGTTCCCCCCGCGCCCGGCATGATGCCGAGCGTCACCTCAGTCAAGGCGAAGCGCGCGCTCTCGGCGGCGTAAATGAAATCGCAACCGAGTGCGATCTCGCAGCCGCCCGCATAAGCGGCGCCATTGATCGCCGCAATCACCGGAACCGGGCAAAGGATGAGGGCCCGCATCATGCGTTCGAAAATGAGATGCTGGTCCTGCCAGGCGGCATCGCTCATCCCATTGCGCTCTTTGAGGTCGCCCCCCGCGCAAAAGGCCCGCTCGCCCGCCCCGGTCATGACGATCGCACGATAAAGCGCCGGCGCCGCAGCGACGCCGTCGAAAAAGGCGAGAAGTTCGCGCCCCATTTGCGTGTTCATCGCGTTCGCGACCTCGGGACGGTCGAGAGTGAGGAGCCAGAGCCCGGCGCCCTGATCCTCGAGCTTCAAGGTTTCGAACTTGCCTTCCATGACCGACGCTCCGCGCTTTATCTGAGGCTTTCTCTGCGATCATACACCGCGCCGCGGAAAGTGAGAGCGGATCTGGAGCGACTTTCGAGCGCACATCCTCTCGCCGATTCGCGCGGGCGGCCCGCCTTTCGCCGCGCACGGGGCTGCGAGAAGGCAAAAAATCTCGCTCTCTTGCCGCATTTTCGCCCGCCGCGCACGGAAGGCGAACGCCCGGCGCGCCGCTCTCTATGCGCAACCCACTCCTCTCTATGCGCAACCGAAAATACGCGTTATTACAACAAATCGAATGAGACGGGCCGGGTCGGGGGGCCTGCCGTGGACGACCAGCTTGTTTTTATCGTCGACGATCGGATCACCAATCTGAAGATCCTCGAAAAGCTGGCGACATCGCTCGGCGACCATACGATCGCCCGCACCTTCAGGGATCCTCTCGCGGCGCTCGCCGCTGCCGCCCAGGACAGCGTCGATCTCGTCATCACCGACGTCAAGATGTCGAAACTCGGCGGCGCCGAGTTTATTCGACGCCTGCGCGCCGCGCCGAAGAGCGCCGACGTTCCCGTCATCGTCGTGACCACCTACGAAGATGCCGATCTGCGCTATCGCGCGCTCGACGCCGGCGCCACCGACTTTCTGCTGAGCCCGGTCGATCACCGGGAATTCCGGGCGCGCTCGCGCAACCTGCTGCTGTTGCGGCGCCGGCAGAAGCTTGCCGAAGAAAAGGCGCGGTCGCTTGAAGAGCGGATCGCGAGGGCCGAGCACCTCCACCGCGACGCGCTCGATGAAAGCCACCGCCGGCTTCTGCGGGTGATCGACGCGGTCCCGGCCATGATCTCGGCCATCGACCGCGACGGGCGCTTCGTCTTTGTCAACCGCGAGTTCGCGTCGGCGATCGGGCTGCCGGCGGAAGAACTCATCGGCAAAATGGCGAGCGAGGCGAGCGAGCATCCGCTGGCGCGCCGCGAGGTGGAACTCGATGCGCGCCTCCTCTCGGGCGAGGACTTGCCCGCTTCGAGCGAAGGAGAGATGACGGATGCCGAGGGACGGCAGCGCCAACTCCTCATCACCAAATCGGCGCTGCGCGACGGCGGCGCGGCGATGGTGGTGACCGTCGCCGTCGACATCACGGCGCGCAAACGCGCCGAACTCGATCTGCGGGCGGCCAAGGAACAGGCAGAACTTGCCAACCGCAGCAAGACCGAGTTCCTCGCCAATATGAGTCATGAATTGCGCACGCCCCTCAACGCCGTGATCGGCTTCTCGCAGGTCATCGCCGGGGAAATGCTGGGGCCGATCGCGACCCGTAAATATGTCGACTACGCCCACGACATCGCCGAGAGCGGCGAGCACCTCTTGGGGATCATCAGCGACATTCTCGACGTCGCGAAAATCGAGGCCGGAAAGATCAGCCTTTCCGAGGGGTCGGTCGACCTCGCACAGATTCTCGAAGATCTCTCGCACATGATCGAAGGGAGGGCGCGCGCGGCGGGGGTCCGCATCGAAATGCAGTTCGGCCAGAACATCCCCGCGCTCCGCGGCGATGCGCGCAAGATCAAGCAGATCCTTCTCAATCTTCTCACCAATGCGATCAAGTTCAGCCGCCGCGGCGGCGGCGTCGAAGTCGTCGTCAGGAACGAGCGCGGCGCCGCCGTCGTCGCCCTCATCGATCACGGGATCGGCATGGACGCGGCCGAGCAGCAGCTTGCCGTCAGCCGATTTGGGCAAGTGGCAAGTCCTTGGAGCCGCAAGCAGCCGGGGACCGGGCTTGGGCTGCCTTTGGCGATTGCGCTGACGGAACTCCACGGCGGGAGCCTCTCGATCGAAAGCAGCAAGGGGGTCGGCACGGAGGTCACCGTCAGGTTTCCGCTCAGTCGTTCGCTCGTTCTTGCGTCGCCAGGTTTGGGACAGCGTCTTTCGGCGGGCAGCGGCACCCGCCGGGCAAGGCAGAGGGTCGAGTAGGGAACCGTGGCCGCATTCGCCAACAACCTCCGCGCTCGGCCGGGACGAAAGAGGCCGGGTTTCCGCCTTGGCGCGGCAATCGGCCTC
This sequence comes from Pseudomonadota bacterium, assembly GCA_021812165.1. GTDB lineage: Bacteria > Pseudomonadota > Alphaproteobacteria > ATCC43930 > CGMCC-115725 > AP-15. Next base: position 23,368 of record JAKAOO010000035.1, read on the forward strand.
GGGGCCGCGGCGGTTCTGCCGCCAATCGGCGTTGCCGCTCTGCCGGGTCTCTTCGCTGCGCTCGGCCGTCCTCCTCTCGCGGTCCTCGTCGTTCTCGCTTTTGCTCCGGCCTCGGCCGGCCTCGCCGTTCTCGTCTTCGGCGTCGAGGGCGCCTTGCGGCGTCTGGAAAGCGCTCCGGAAGAAGATCCGCGCTTCGCCGTCTTTCGCGTCTTTGCGGCGGCGGGTCTTTTCGCCAATGCGGCGATCCTTGGTT
>JAKAOO010000036.1 GCA_021812165.1 Pseudomonadota bacterium
CAAGGCCGGCGCCGCCTGCGCGACGCCGACAAACGCCAGGAAGAAAAGAGGGAGAAAGCGAGCCGCCGTCATCGAACGCCCACCCGGACAGCTGAAACCTGACGAAACCCTACACCTTTCAGCGAATGCTGTCGCCCGTTCAGGGAATGCCGGCGCCGCTGAACGACCCGATGGTCCCGCCCACCTCGCCAAGGTTCTTGAAGACGACGCTGAACAACACCGACACCCCCGGGGTCACCACGCCGTTGCGGATGCCCGACTGCGTCACGGTGCCGATAAAGGCCACGCATTCGTCCTGATAGATCGCCGAAAGCGTCGCGTAGAGGCTGGCGTTGCTGGATTGCGGCACGGATACGCCATTGACGAGATTAGTGCTGTTGGTGAGGTTGAGAGTCTCGTTGCCGTTCAAAGACCAGTAGCGCGTGAGTCTCGTCGAAATGCCCATGCCGAGCTGCTCGCGCTTGCCGAAAATAACGCTTTCGCCGTTGAGAAGAGTGGTCGCGGCCTCGCCCTTGGGTTGGGGCGCCATCAGGAGGTAATTGACGTTGAGCCGCAAGTTTTGCGGTCCGGTCGCCACCTCGACTTCCTGCGAGCGGTTGTCGAGAGTGCTCTTGTCGAGGCGAAAGCGGTAGATGAGGTCGAGATAGGAATTCGGCGACAGGACGACCCCTCCGACCACGTCGGAAAGGCGATCCTCGACCCCTGAACCCGGCGGAAAGAAGGGGTTTTTCTCGGCCCTGTAGCTCTGGCCGACGAGAAGGTGATAGGTGCCGCCGCCATCACTGTAAAGCCCGAGTTCTGTCCCGTAATCGATCCTCTGCCCGGTATCGAGAATGTCATAGCCCGGAAGGCGATCGGGGCGGAAGAGATCGGTATAGTTGAAATCGAAAGAGAGGCTGTCTTCGTCCGGGATCTTGAAGCTGTTGCCCCCCGATGGGCCGGCGAAGGCCGCAGCGATCGGCTCGACGAGCGCGTTCCAGTTTCCCATGGGGTGGATCAGGGGATAGCGCCATTTGAGCCCCAGCTGCGGAAACGCGCGCCCGGAAAAATAGTCGCGGGAGACCGGCTCGACCGGCGGCAATCCGTTTTGCGGGAAGAAAGCCGAAGGCAGATCGGGGTTGGAAAGATTGCTCAAATCGCTGACGGAATAGGCGTCGCCGCGCACGCTCGCCCGAAAGTCGTAATATCCGCCAATGCCGTCGAGAAAGCTCTTCTTCCAATAGGTGCCGAGCGAGATCCGTCGGGTTTGCGTGCCGACCTCGCGCACGATGTCGAGAAGATTGGCGTTGAAATGCCAGCGGCCGCCAAAACGATCCGCCGGCGTGTACCAGTCGCGGTTGAAGGCGGGCAAGACGATGGGTTGCGTCGAGTCGCCGATTCCGGGAAGCAGAGGCTCGAACAGATAGGCGTCGACGTCGGTTGCCGCGCGCGCCTCGAAGCCTTGGAGATAGGCGCGGCTGATCATGGTGTTAAGGAAGGGATTGCCGTAGCCGAATTCCAAGAGATAGGTCTGGTCGGAGACGCGCTGCAGGTCGAAGCCGGTGCGCCAAGTGTCGTTGAGATCGAAGGCGCCGCGCGCGTCGATGTGGCCGCGAAAGCCTTTGGGCAAGTCCGGCTCCGAGTTGCTGTAGTTGGCGCTGCCGGCGAGGTCGATCATGCCGTCGCCAAAGCGCTCCCGGTACTCGGCGCCGAAGAGGGGGCCGGCCCGGGTGCTGAAACGCGGCACCAGGGTCAGATCCTCGCTGCGACCGATGACCCAGTAATAGGGGATTGTCACATGCGCTCCGAGCACATTCGATTCGCCGAGCGAAGGCATGAGAAAGCCGCTTTGCCGGCGCACGGTCGGCTCGGGCATCGAGAGATAGGGGGTATAAAAGACCGGCCAGCCACCGATCTCCATCACGGCATCGCGAAACTCGACAATCTTTTGCACGTGGTTGTCATCGATTTCGTGCGCCTTCAGTTGCCAAATCGGCGGCGCCGTCGGATCGGTCGGGCACAGGTCGCAGGGCGAATAAACGCCACGAATGAGTTCCGTATAATTGCCGCCCGTGCGCCGCGCCGTATTGGCCGCGAGACGCGAGTGGTCGGTGAGCAGCATGCGAACGTTCTTCGCAAACTCCTCGTTCATCGACCTTCTGATTTCCATGAAGGAGGCGAACATGACCTCGCCGCTCGGCAGCGAAAGCGTGACGTGGCCCGATGCCGAAACCGTGTCGGCCTTCCGGTTGTAACTGACCTCGTCGGCGAGAAGCTGATAGCCGTTCTGGGCGATATCGACATGACCTTTGGCGATGACGAGGCCAAGCTTCGAATCGTAGCGGATCTCATCGGCGCGAAAGATGATCGGCGCCCGCCGCGGCGAAGCGGAAGCCGCTTGCGGCGGCTCGGCGTTCGCGCCGCAAGCTGGGGCGGCGATTGCGAGCGCCAAGAGGAGCGCGACGGCGAGCGCTCCGATGGCGCGCCCCCCGCGCGCCGGCATCAGCCGTCTTCCACATAAAGGAGCATCGAGGCTCCAAAAAGGAGGCTGACGCCGGCCGGGGTCCAGGCGGCAAGCACGACCGGAAGCCGTGTCGAGAGCCCGAGAGCGTAGACGACGCTCGAAAGGAAGAAGAGCAGGAAACCGGCGAAGATCCCGGCGATGATCATCAGCGTCGCCCCGCCGCGCCGTTGCATCCTGAGGCTGAAGGTTGCCGCCACCAGAACCATGGCGCAAAGAAGGAATGGGCGCGCCAAGAGAACGTCGAAATGGAGGCGGTGCCGGCGGGCGCTAAAGCCCGATTGTTCCAAGAGAGCGATAAAGCCGGGAAGATCCCAAAACGACATCGTGTCCGGCGCGGCGAAACCCTCCTCTATCTTCTGCGAGGTCAGCCGGGTCGGCAGGCGCAAGATCTTGAAAGGTTCCGCCGCTTGGTCCGGCAGCCAGCGGACGCCGTTGGCGATGACCCACGATCCTTTTTCAAGCCGCGCGCTCCGCGCGTCGATGCGCGAGGTCAACTCCACGAGGTCATTAAAGAGAAAGACCGTCACCCCCTGCAGATTGAAGCCCGGAGAGGCGAGAGAGCGGGCGTGGATGATGACCTGGTCGCCGGCTTGGTCGCTTTGCCGCAGCCACAATCCCGAGTTCGAGAGCAAGAGCGAATCCGCCCCCTCCTTGAGCACGCGCGCTTCGAGACGGTTGTAGCGGGCCTGCGTCGCTGCGGCGATCGGGTTGAAGACGGTGACCGCCACGATCCCGATCAACAGCGCGACCAAAAAGGCGGGCGTCAGAAACTGCCAAGCCGAAACCCCGGCTGCGCGCGCCGCGATGAGTTCGTTGCTGCGCGTCAGCCGCCAGAACACGAGCATCGTCCCGAAGAGGATGGCGAAAGGCAAAATCTGTTCGGCGAGGTGCGGCTGCTTCAGCGCCGTCAGCTCGAAAAGCAGACCCAACGTCGCATGGGCCCGCGCACTGCCGCGCCGGATCAACTCGATGTAATCGCCGATAAAAGCGATCGCGGCGAGGGCTGCAAATACGGCGCAGAACCAAAGGAGAAACTGGCGCGAGATGTAGGCGGAGAAGGTCTTGGCGATCTGCATGAGCCGAACCTCGCAATTCCGGGCTAAGAGGGGCCCAAGACCTTCGGCCGCCGGAAAGGAAGGCCGAGACGGTCGTGCGCAAGGATCGCGAAGCCGAGACCGATCGGGAGGAGGACCGTCAGGTACATGAATGGGATCGTCGCCTCGGAGCGCGTGGCGAAATCGCGCAGACCCGCCAGAAGAGCTTGAAACACAAAGGCGACCGCGACCGCGAGAAGAATGTGCTTCGTTTGTCCTCTGCGCCTCATCTGCCCCGGCAAAAGACAGGCGAGCGCGATCATCGTAAAGCTGAAAACGGAGAGCGGCACAATGATCCGCTCGTTTCCCTCGGCGAGAAAATTGCGCCTCAACGAAGCCGAGATGCCGGCGGGGGGAGAGAAGAGTTCGCCGAGAAAGCGCTCGTCCGGCTCGCGGAAGCGAACCACCGGCGCATCGCGCATCGTGTCGAGATCGAGGGTGTAACGGGCAAAACTCAACACCGAAAGCTTGTGTGTGACGGTATTGTATTGTTGGCGCTCGCCGTCGACGAGGACGATGCGCGAGCCCTCGGCGCTGTCCACGACCGCCCCGCGCTCTGCCAGCACCGTGACCGGACGCGTTTTGTCGCGGCTGTCGTTGATAAGGATCCCGGTCAGCTCCCCGTCGCTGTCGCGCTTTCTGACATAGATCGTCAACTTGTCCGAAATGGTCGTGAACGTTCCTTCTTGGATGAGACCGGAGACAAAACGGTTTCGGATTTCGAAGAGCAGATTCTTGAACTCGCTGTTGGCCCTCGGAAGAACATAAAGAGAGAGGCTCATCAGGAACGAGAAGGCGATTGCGGCAAGGATGATGACCGGCCTCGCCAGCGCCCAGGGCCCGAGACCCGCCGCCCGCATGATGACGATCTCGCTTTCGGCGATCATGCGATTGAAGGTGAAGAGAACCGCGATAAAGGCGCCAATCGGCAAAACCAGGTTGAGGAAGCGGGGAACGGTCAGAAGTGCAAGATAAAGGAAGGCGCTCGCGGAAAGGCCGCGATTGACGATGAAGTCGATGAGGCGAAGCGACTGCGCGAGCCAGATGGCGGCGGAGAGCGCCGCCGTCACCAGGATCATGATCGCGAAGGACTGGCGCAGGATGTAGCGGGTGAGGCTCGTCATCGCCGGCCGATCATAAGACCCTCGGCTGAGAGCCGCCACAGCCATTTGCGCGCCACGCTAATGTCCTGACCGCGAAGTTCGTGACATATATACGCGGTCTCATTGCGACCCCCGGACGGCCGTCCTCGCGGGCGTTCCGGGGGGAAGCAATCCCGCACTCGATGGCCTTGGGATTGCCCGAGACTTCTTCGTCCCCGCGGGTCAAGCCCGCGGGTCCTCGCAACGGCCGCAAATAATGCTGCGAATTTGTGGCTCAGGACGCTAGCGGCTATCTTCGCGCGAGGATGAGGCTGGCCGCAGGCCCCTATCGCAGCCTTATCGAAAGCCGCCAAAGTTCAGAAGAGACGGTCAATCACGCGTGCATGGATCTCGACCGGGAAGCGGGTGCGAAGACTCTGGGCAAACTCGGACCCGAGATCGGCCCGCATCTGCCCGGCAAGGCTTCCCTTCAAGGCCACCGTCGCGCCCTTCGCCGCCGCCTTTGGCGTTTCGACCTTGCGAAGCTCGGCGACATAAGCGCCGTTACTGCTCATGGCGGTGACGACCGCCCCCGGTTTTGCGGCGAACAGCTTTTGGACGAGATCCGGAGGGAGCTTGGCGTTGCCCTCTCGACCGAACGGCGCAGTCTGGACGACCGCGATGCCCTTCGCCGCGGCGGCGGCCTCAAGCCGCTTTTCTTTCGAGACGCTCGCGGCGAGAACGGCCGCCTCTTTCGCGATCGCTTGCCGGCGCCCTTCTGCGGCAAGATCGGCGAGGGCCTGCGGCTTCACTTCCTTCAGAGTCTTGATCCGCGGCGGAATGATGCGATTGACGGCAAGGGCGAAAATGGCGCCGTCCTCGAGATGGATCACTCGGGTCGCTCGCCCCTTATCCGTGGTAAAGGCAAGCTTGATCACCCGCTGTTGAGGCACCGGCAAACTGACCGCTTTTCCGGCGGGATCGCGTCCGCCGACATCCACCGCCGCAACTTTCGTCAGTTTCAACCCGAATTTCTTTGCGACTTCGGGAAGCGGCAGCCCTCCGGCAATTCCGTCGTCGGCATGCTCGCCGATTCGATAGAGTGCGTTCGCGGCCCGGCTTTGCCGAAGCCGGGCGAGGATCTTCGGCTTCGCCTCGGCAAAGCTTTCGCGCCTCGCGGGCACGATCTTCGTGACCTCGATGATGTGCCAGCCGAAGGGCGACTTGATGGGTTTGCTCGGCGTATCGAGCTTCAATGCGAAGGCGGCGCGCCCGAGGGGCGCGGGCAGCTCTTTTTCCGTGACGAGACCGAGATCGACCGTATCCGGCGCCTCCTTTGCGACCTTCGTCGCCACCTCCTTGAAAGGCGTACCGGCCGCGAGAGCCGCCTGCGCCGCCTTTAATTCCTTTTCGTTCGCCGCGAGGATCTGGAGGACCTGGCGGCGTTCGGGAAGCTCCAAGGAAGGCGCCTCGTCGCGATACGCCTCTTCGAGCTTCTTCTGCGGGATCTTGATCGTTGCGGCGAGGTCGCCCGGGGTGAGGCTTGCCAAAATGAAGCCGCGATATTCGGGGGCGCGAAAGAGGTTCTTGTGGGCCTCATAAAACTTTTGCAGCTGAGCGGGGCTGGGCGGGCCGGCGTTCGGGGCCGAGGAAAAAGGCAAGAAGGCGACCGCCGCGATTCTCTTCTCGTTCTCGTAGCGGTAGAGCGTATCGAGCAGAAGCGGCGGGGGCGCCACCGCCGCCGTTACCGCATGGAGGAGTTCGCGCGCCGGAATATCCTTTTGCAGCCGCGCCACATATTCCCCTTCCGTCAAATGGTTGGCGGCAAGAAGCTGCTCGAAGCGGAAGCGGTTGAACTGTCCCGGCGGGGATTGGAACTCCGGGTCCCCCAGGATCGCGTCCCGGACCACGCGGTTGGCGACGACGATCCCGAGGCGCGAGACTTCCTGGTTGACGAGGCTCCTCTCGACGAGCCCGTTAACGAGGCTCTGAACGAGCCCCATTTTTTTCACTTCCCCCATATTGAATTTGCGGCCGAAGGTTTCTTCGAGCTGCACAATCGCCGGTTGCAGCGCCTTTTGCACCGCGTTCGCCGTGATTTCCTCATCGCCGACCTTGGCGACGATGGTTTCGGGGCTGCGGCCGCGAAAGATGTCGCCGACCCCCCAAATGGCAAAGCTGAGGATGAGGGCGCCGAAAAGAACCTTGACGATAAAGGACCCGGCTCTGGTACGGATAGCTTGCAGCATGACGTCTCTGACTTGCGCCCCGTTGTGCTCGCAACTGCAAATGATGATAGTGGGCGCGCTTGCGGGCCGCAACAGGCCGGGGAAGGCGCGGAGGCGCCATGAGGGAAAAGAGACAGCTCGTCGCCGGCAATTGGAAGATGAACGGCCTCCTCGAAGACGGCCGCGCTCTCGCTCGCGATCTCGGGCGTCTCGCGCGGGAGAACCCGCCTCCCTGCGAGCTTCTCGTCTGCCCTCCGGCGACCCTCCTTTTCGTCGTCGGCGAGATCCTTGCGGGAAGCGGCGTCGCGCTCGGCGCGCAAGACTGCCACGCCGCGCCGAAGGGCGCCCATACCGGAGATGTCAGCGCGCCGATGCTCGCGGATCTTGGCTGCCGCTACGTCATCCTCGGCCATTCGGAACGGCGCTCTTACCACGGCGAGAGCAACGAGGCGGTGCGCGAAAAGATGGTCGCGGCCTGGGAAGCGGGGCTCGCCGCCATCCTCTGCGTCGGCGAAAGGGAAGAAGAGCGCGCTTCGCGCCGCGCGTTCGCGGTTGTGAAAAGTCAGATCCAAGGCTCGATCGCGCAGAGCGCGGCCGCGCCGCGGCTCGTCCTCGCCTATGAGCCGGTGTGGGCGATCGGCACGGGACTTGTCCCAAGCATGGCCGACATCAGCGAGATGCATGCCGCAATTCGCCCGCTTCTGCCGTCCGCGACGCGCATCCTCTACGGCGGCTCGGTCAACCCGAAAAATGCCGCGGAAATTCTCGCTCTTTCCGAGGTCGACGGCGCCCTCGTCGGCGGCGCCAGCCTCAACGCCGCAGATTTCATGGCGATCGCCGGGGCCTGCCGCTGAGCGCTCGGCATTGGGGGCGCGGGCGTCGCGCCCGCCGGCGCGCGCCCGATTTCTGAACCCATCCCCTTCGAAACTTCCGATTTTCAGCTTTCCCAGATCCGCGGCGAGCATGCGGGTTGGCGCCCGCCTCGCGCTCGGCCGCATTGACGGCGGCAAGACGCCTTCATAAGTTTTGAGCCGCGGGCCAAGCCCCGCCCACCCCTCGCAAGGAAAGCGTGCGATGAAGCCGACGCGGCGACCCCAAAACCCCTGCTTTTCCTCGGGCCCTTGCGCGAAGCGGCCGGGGTGGTCGCCGGCGGCGCTCGGCGAGGCTCTCGTCGGGCGCTCGCACCGCTCGGCGCCCGGACGCGCCCGTCTCGAAGAGGTGATCCTCCGTTCGAAAAAGATTCTCGGCATGCCGGAGGATTGGCGTCTCGGCGTCGTCGCCGCTTCCGATACGGGCGCGGTCGAGATCGCGCTCTGGGCGCTTTTGGGCGCGCGCGGCATCGACATGCTCGCCTGGGAGAATTTCGGCGAAGGCTGGGTCGCCGACGTGAAGCAGATGAAGCTCCCCGATGCCCGCATCCTGTCCGCTCCGTATGGTCGCCTTCCCGATCTTTCTGCGGTCGATTTCGAACGCGATGTCGTCTTTTGCTGGAACGGCACGACCTCGGGCGTCAGGGTGCCGAACGGCGAGTGGATCGCCGCCGACCGCAAGGGCCTCGTCATCTGCGACGCGACCTCGGCGGTTTTTGCGATGCGCCTTCCCTGGGAAAAGCTCGATGTCGCCACCTGGTCGTGGCAGAAGGTGTTGGGCGGAGAGGCCGCACACGGCATGCTCGCGCTCTCGCCGCGAGCGGTCGAGAGGCTGGAGCGCTACACCCCGCCCTGGCCCTTGCCGAAACTTTTCCGGCTCACCTCCGGCGGCAGGCTCAACGAGGGCGTCTTTCGCGGCGAAACCATCAATACGCCGTCGATGCTGTGCGTCGAGGACGCGATCGATTCGCTCAAATGGGCCGAAAGCGTGGGTGGGCTCGAAGCGCTCATCGGCCGGTGCACGAGAAACCTCGCGGCGATCGAGAGATGGGTCGAAGGCTCTCTCTGGGTGCGTTTCCTCGCCGAAGATAAAACGACCCTTTCGACGACCTCGCCCTGCCTCAAGATCATCGACCCGTCCTTCACCACGCTTTCGCCTGAAAAGCGCTTCGAGACCTCGCGCCGGATCGCGAAGCGAATCGAAGGGGAAGGGGCGGGATACGACATCGCAAGCCATCGCGCTTCGCCTCCGGGCCTGCGCATCTGGACCGGCGCCACGGTCGAGACGAGCGATGTCGAGGCTCTCCTGCCCTGGCTCGATTGGGCGTGGGAGGAAGAGCGCCGAGAGGCGAAAGCCGCGTGAAATCGTCACCAAGAACGGAGAAAAGAAAACTTGTCATTGCGAGGAGGCCCGAAGGGCAGGCGAAGCAATCTCGGCCGGCCGGGTTTCGCCTTGCCCGGAGATTGCTTCCCCCCGGAACGGCCCGCCCTCGGCGGGCCGTCCGTCCGGGGGTCGCAATGACATGAATCGGTGTCTCTAGAGGGCAACCATTTCTGGAGTTTTTATGTCGAAGGTTTTGATTTCCGATGCGCTTGCCCCGCGCGCGGTCGAGATCTTTACGTCGCGGGGGATCGGGGTCGATTTTCTGCCGGGTCTCAAAGCGGAAGAGCTGAAAGCGCGAATTGCCGCCTATGACGGGCTTGCCGTGCGTTCGGCGACCAAGGTGACGAAAGACCTCCTCGACCACGCGAAGAGCCTCAAAATCATCGGCCGCGCCGGGATCGGGGTCGACAACATCGATGTCGCCGCCGCGACCGAACGCGGCATCGTCGTCATGAACACGCCTTACGGCAATTCGACGACGGCGGCCGAGCATTCGATCGCGATGCTGTTCGCGCTCTGCCGCCAGATTCCCGCGGCCGACCGCTCGACCCAGGCCGGAAAATGGGAGAAGTCGCGGTTCATGGGGGTCGAGCTTTGCGGGAAGACGCTCGGGATCATCGGCTGCGGCAATATCGGCGCGCTCGTCGCCCAGCGCGCGCACGGCCTCGCGATGAAGCCGATCGCTTTCGACCCTTATCTCTCCGAGGAGCGCGCGCTCGCCATCGGCGTCGAAAAGGTGAGCCTTGACGAGCTTTTCGGCCGCGCCGATTTCATCACGCTCCACACCCCGCTCAACGAGCAGACGAGAGGAATGATCGACAGGGCGGCGATCGCGCGCATGAAGAGGGGCGTGCGGATCGTCAACTGCGCCCGCGGCGGTCTCGTCGTCGAGGAGGATCTGGCGCGCGCTCTCGACAGCGGCCAGGTGGCGGGAGCGGCGATCGACGTCTTCACCGAGGAACCGGCCCGGACGAGCCCTCTCTTCGGGCGCGACACCCTCGTCGCCACGCCGCATCTCGGCGCCGCGACTGCGGAAGCGCAGGAAAACGTCGCTCTAGAGATCGCGGAGCAGATGGCCGATTTCCTCATTTCGGGCGCGGTCGTCAACGCCGTCAACATGCCCCCTCTCTCGGCCGAAGAGCGAAAGCGCCTCGACCCCTATATGAAGCTTGCCGAGGAGCTGGGGAGCTTTTTGGGGCAGCTCGTCGAAAGCGGCATGAAATCGGTGGCCATCGGTTACGAGGGCGCGGTCGCCGAACTCAATGTGAAGCCCTTGACGGCGATCGCTCTCAAAAGCCTCCTTCAGCCCCAACTCGCCACGGTCAACGCGGTCAACGCCCCTTTTCTCTGCCACGCGCGCGACATCCGGGTGAGCGAAACGATGAGCCGCGAACCCGGCGATTATCAGACGCTGATGCGCCTTCGGGTGCGGACGGAAGGGCGCGACTGGGAGGTCGCCGGAACCCTCTTCGGAGGAGACAAGCCGCGGCTCGTTGCGGTGGATGGGATTGCGCTCGAAGCCGAACTCCATCGCACCGTGCTCTTCGTTCGCAATTACGACAAGCCGAGGTTTATCGGGGCCCTCGGGCGCACTCTCGGAGCGGCGGAGATCAACATCGCCACTTTCCATTCGGGCCGCACCGCCCCCGGCGCGGAGGCGATCGCCCTCGTCGCGGTCGATCAGGAGCTGACGGCGCCCGTCCTCGAAGCCGTGCGCGCCTTGCCCAACGTCATCGAGGTAAAGGCGCTCCAATTCTAAACCCGCGCCGGCCGAGCTTTCTCCCGGCCATCTGCTGCCCTTCGTGATAAAAGAGCCGTCGCCATGGCCGATCTTTCGCCGCTTCTGCCCGCCGGGATCTACGACCTCCTGCCGCCTGAGGCCGAACGCGAAGCCTCTCTCGTCTCGAAGCTCTTGGCGACCCTTTCGGCGCATGGCTACGAACGGGTCGAGCCCCCTCTCGTCGAATTCGAGGAGACGCTTCTTTCCGGCGCGGGGACGGCGATGGCGACCGCGACGTTCCGCATGATGGACCCCGCCTCGCACCGCATGATCGGCGTTCGCGCCGATATGACGACGCAGATCGCGCGCATCGCCGCGACCCGTCTCGGCTTGGCGCCACGGCCTTTGCGCCTTTCCTACGCGGGCGAGGTGTTGCGCACGCGCGCTTCGGAAACGAGCCCCGAGCGTCAGTTCGGCCAGGTCGGAGCCGAGCTCATCGGCGCTTCGGCGGTGGCGGCGGATGTCGAGGTGATCGCTCTCGCCGCCGAGGCGCTTTCGGCGGTCGGCGTCAAGGAGCTATCGGTCGATTTGACCCTCCCCACCCTTGTCCCCTCGCTCGTCGCGGTCTACGGCCTCGGCGAGGAACGCGCGGCGGCCTTGCGCCAGGCGCTCGACCACAAGGATGCCGCCGCCGTCAAGGAGGCCGCGGGAGAACGGGCCTCTGAGTTCGCGCGCCTTCTCGGCGCGGCCGGCCCCGCCGCCGCCGCTCTCGCCGCGCTCGATCGCCTGGGTCTGCCGCATTCGGCGGCGGCTGAGCTGCGCCGTCTCGCCGCCGTCCAGGGTGGGCTCGAAGCCTCGATGCCGGAATTGAAGCTCACGGTCGATCCGGTGGAAAACCGCGGCTTCGAGTACCACAGCGGGATCAGCTTCGCCTTTTTCAGTCGCGGCGGCGCGGGGCTTGGCGAACTCGGACGCGGCGGGCGCTATGAGGCGGGCGAGCCCGAGATGGCGGAGGCCGCGACCGGCTTCACCTTTTATACCGACCGGCTGCTCGCGACCTTGTCCGAGCCGCGCCCGAGGCCGCGGCTTCTTCTGCCTCTGGGGACCGACCGCGCCGTTGCCGCGGCTCTGCGCGAAGCGGGCTGGATCACGCTTGCCGCTCTCGAACCCGCGAAAGACTGGCGCGGCGAAGCGCGGCGCCTTCGTTGCCTGTATCTCCTTGAAGACGGCGTCCCCGTCAAAATCGACGCATAAGGGGAAGATCCATGGGGAATGTCGCGGTGGTGGGCGCGCAATGGGGGGACGAGGGGAAAGGCAAGATCGTCGATTGGCTTTCCGAACGCGCCGAGGTCGTCGTGCGCTTTCAGGGCGGCCACAATGCCGGGCACACCCTCGTCATCGACGGCGTCGAATACAAGATGAGCCTGTTGCCGTCGGGCGTCGTGCGTCCGGGCAAATTGTCGATCATCGGCAGCGGCGTCGTGGTCGATCCCTGGGCCCTCCTCAAAGAGATCGAGGCGATCCGGGAAAAGGGCGTCGAGGTCTCGCCGCAGAATTTGAAGCTCGCCGACAATGCCGCCCTCATCCTGCCGTCGCATGGGGCGCTCGACCGCGCGCGCGAAGAGCGCAGCGGCGAAAAGAAGATCGGCACCACCGGGCGCGGCATCGGCCCCGCATACGAGGACAAGGTCGGGCGCCGGGCGCTGCGCATCTGCGACCTCGCCGATAGGCGAACGCTCGAAGAGCGCGTGGACCAGCTGCTCCTCCACCACAACGCGCTTCTGCGCGGCCTGGAGAAGCCCGAGGTCGAGCGCTCCGAGCTTCTTTCGGCGCTCCTCGCGGTGGCGCCCAGAATTCTTCCCTACGCCGACGCCGTCTGGCGTCTCCTCGACGAGGCGCGGCGAGGAGGCAAGCGGATCCTCTTCGAAGGGGCTCAGGGGGCGATGCTCGATGTCGACCACGGCACCTATCCCTACGTCACCTCGTCCAACACGATCGCCGGGCAGGCGGCGGCCGGGGCGGGCGTTGCTCTCGCGGCGGTCGGCTTTGTTCTCGGCATCACCAAGGCCTATACCACCCGCGTCGGCAGCGGCCCCTTTCCGACCGAGCTCACGGACGAGACCGGGGCGCTCCTCGGCGAGCGCGGACGCGAATTCGGCGTCGTCACCGGCCGCCGCCGGCGCTGCGGCTGGTTTGACGCGGTGGCCGTGCGGCAGGCGGTCAAGATCGGCGGCATCGACGGCATCGCCCTCACAAAGCTCGACGTTCTCGACGGGCTCGACGAGATCAAATTCTGCACCGCCTATCGGCGCGGCGGCGCGCTTCTCGAACATTTTCCCGCCGGCGCCTCGGCAGGAGCCGAGATCGAGCCCCTCTACGAGGTGGCCGAGGGCTGGCAGGCAAGCACCCGCGGCGCCCGCTCCTGGGCGCAATTGCCGGCAACCGCGATCAAATATATCCGGCGCCTCGAAGAGGTGATCGGAGCCCCGGTCGCGCTTCTTTCGACCAGCCCCGAGCGCGAAGACACCGTGCTCGTTCGCGACCCCTTCGCCGATTGAGAAAAAGGGGAGCGGGGCGCTAGCGGTCAAAATCAAACGGATGGAGCCGTTGTCGCCTGCCGCGTCGGGATTGCTTCGTCGCGCAGTTTATCCTCCGGCCGCGCGAAGCGCGGACACGTGGGCTCCTCGCAATGACAGTGGCTTACGATGTCATTGCGACCCCCGGACGACCGCCCTGCGGGCGTTCCGGGGGGAAGCAATCTCGGCGGGAGCCGCCGCGGTACCAATCGTCAGATTCTCACCGCTAGCGGCTGCGGCCGTGGTGCGGGCGCGGCGCCGGATGGAGATGCGCGGCGATATACGCATCGGCATAGGCCGCCAAGAGGTCGAGCTGGTCGTTGAAAAAATGATCGGTGCCCGGGATCTTGCGGAAGTCGATCTTGATGTCGCGCTGGTGGGAAAGCTTGGTGACGAGCTTTTGCACCGAATCGATCGGCACCAAGGTGTCCTCCATCCCGTGAATGATGAGGCCCGAAGAGGGGCAGGGGGCGAGAAAGCTGAAATCGTAGATGTTGGCCGGAGGCGCGATGACGATAAAGCTCGCGATCTCCGGACGCCGCATCAAAAGCTGCATCGCGATCCAGGCCCCGAAGGAGAAACCCGCGATCCAACAGAATGGCGCGTTCGGGTTGTAGGTCTGCAACCAATCGAGGGCTGAGGCGGCGTCTGAAAGCTCGCCTTCGCCGCGGTCGAAACTCCCCTGGCTGCGCCCGACGCCGCGGAAATTGAAACGCAAGGCCGAGAAGCCGCGGCGCACAAACGCCTGATAGAGGAGATAGACGATCTTGTTGTTCATCGTCCCGCCATGTTGCGGGTGCGGGTGGAGGATGAGCGCGATCGGCGCGGCCGGCGTTCGGATGTGGTAATAGCGCCCTTCGATCCGGCCTTCCGGGCCGTTGATGATCACGTCAGGCATGTCGAGACGGGGACGAAACCGAAGAAAGCTTCGGGGCCTCGCCGCAGCGCGCCGGGAGGTCGATGCAGATTTCTTGATGCATTTCGTTGGATACTTATATCCTTTGGTGGAGCGATCGCGGCGCAGGGTAGCGAGGCAGGGCGACGCGGAACCAGAATAGCATAGTGAGCACCATGTTTTTCAACAACCTGCGCGAGGAAATCGATGCGACGCTTGCCCGCGATCCGGCGGCGCGCTCGCGCCTCGAAGTGGCGCTCTGCTATCCGGGCTTCCACGCGCTCTTATACCACCGCCTCGCCCACTTCTTGTGGGAGCGTCGCTGGCGGCTTTGCGGCCGCTTCCTCTCTTATATTGGGCGGATGGTGACCGGGATCGAGATCCATCCCGGCGCTCGCATCGGCAAACGGCTCTTTATCGATCACGGCATGGGGGTCGTCATCGGCGAGACCGCCGAGATCGGCGACGACTGCACGCTTTATCATGGCGTGACACTCGGCGGGCGGGCGCCGCGGCGCGGCGAGAAGGGCCAGAAGCGGCATCCGACCCTTGGCCATGGCGTGATCATCGGCTCCGGCGCACAAGTGTTGGGTCCTTTCCGGGTCGGCGACGGCGCGCGGATCGGGGCGGGCTCGGTGGTGCTTTCCGAGGTGCCCGACGGGGTGACGATGGTCGGCCCGGGCGCGCGGGCGGTGCCGCGACGCGGTCAAGCGAAAGGGCTCGAACCCGCATTCGAGCCTTACGGCATCGATCCCGACATTCCGGACCCGATTGCGCGGGCGCTCAATGCTCTTCTCGACGAGGTGACGCGGCTCAAAGCGCGCCTCGCCGAACTCGAAAAACAGCACCTGGTCGCAACTGGAAGCGGCAACGGGGCCGGGGAGGGGGAACGGGAGGCGCGGCTTTCTTCGCAATCGCGTTGAGGAACCCGCCATGAGGCTCACCACCAAAGGCCGTTACGCGGTCATGGCGATGGTCGATCTTGCCGATCACGGCGGCGCCGGCCCGGTATCGCTCGCCGAGATCGCGGAACGGCAGGAGATCTCGCTTTCCTACCTCGAGCAGCTTTTTGCCAAGCTCAGGCAAAGCGGCCTCGTCAAAAGCGTGCGCGGTCCGGGCGGCGGCTATCTTTTGGCGCACGACCGCGGCGAGACGCGCATCGCCGACATCATCATCGCGGTCGACGAGCCGATCCGCGCCACCCGCTGCACGCCCGGCACGCCGTTCGGCTGCCGGGGCAATCAAACCCGGTGCCCGACCCATGATCTGTGGGAAGAGCTCGGCAATCAGATCCATCTTTACTTGAGCTCGGTTTCGCTTGCCGATGTTTGCGCGGGCCGGGTGTTCGGCGCGAGCGGCCGCATTCGGAGCGAAAGTTACGGCGCCGCCGTCGAGGCCCGACGGTGAAGGGGTGCGAGACCTATCTCGATTGGAACGCGACGGCGCCGCTCAAGGTTGAGGCGCGCGCGGCGGTTTCCGAGGCGCTCTGCCTTTGCGGCAATCCCTCTTCGGTGCATCGCCGGGGCCGCGCGTCGCGGCGGTTGCTCGAAGACGCCCGAGCCTCTGTCGCAAAGCTCGTCGGCGCCGCACCGCAGAGCGTCATCTTTACGAGCGGCGGCACCGAGGCGAACCATCTCGCTCTTCTCGGCGCGGGGCGCGAGCGCATTCTCGTTTCGGCGGTCGAGCATTCCTCCGTTCTGGGCGCCGTCCCCGGGGCCGAGCGGATCCCGGTCGACCGCGACGGGCGCGTTCGCCTCGAAGCGCTCGACGCGCTTCTCTCGCAGGACGCCCGTGCGGCGCTCGTTTCGGTGATGCTCGCCAACAACGAGACGGGGGTCCTGGAGCCGGCAGAAGAAGCGGCCGCGATCGCGCACCGTCACGGCGCCCTCTTTCATTGCGATGCGGTTCAGGCGGCGGGCAAAATCCTCCTCGATTCCGCCGCGATCGGCGCGGATTTCCTCTCGCTTTCGGCGCACAAGATCGGCGGACCCATGGGTGTGGGCGCGCTCGTCGTCGGCGAAGAGGGTGCGATCGCGCCGCTTCTGCGCGGCGGGGGCCAGGAGCGCCGGCGCCGCGCCGGTACCGAAAACCTTCCGGGCATCACGGGATTTGGCGCCGCCGCCGCGGCCTCCGACCTCGGCGCATACGAGCGCATCCGCGCTCTACGCGAGGGGCTCGAACGGGAGCTTGCCGCGCGCGCGCCCGATTGCCCCGTTGTTGGAGCCGGCGCGCCGCGCCTTCCCAATACGCTCGCGCTCGCGATGCCGGGCGTGCCGGCCGAAACCCAGGTCATCGCTTTCGATCTCGAAGGCGTGATGGTGAGCGCGGGAGCGGCCTGCTCATCGGGCAAGATCGAAAAAAGCCACGTTCTCGAAGCGATGGGCGTGCCGGCCGAGATCGCCCGCTCGACCATCCGCGTGAGCCTCGGTTGGAGCACGGGCGAAGATGACATCGGCCGTTTCCTCGACGCCTGGACGGCGCTCCATCGGCGCAAGAGAGCGCGGCAGGGACGGCTCGCGGCATGACCCCGGTTCTCGTGGCGGATAGGCCGACGGGCGCCGAAGCGAGGGCGCCCATTTATCTCGACAACCAGTGTTCGACGCCTCTCGACCCGCGCGTGCTCGAAGCGATGCTTCCTTATTTTCGGGAGCATTTCGGCAATCCGGGGAACGAGAGCCATCCCTTTGGCCGGATCGCCGCCGAGGCGGTCGAAGAGGCGCGCTCCGAGGTCGCCCGCCTCATCGGGGCCGAACCGCGCGAACTCATCTTCACCTCCGGCGCGACCGAATCGAATAATCTCGCTCTCAAAGGCGTTGCCCGCTTCGTCCGCGCCTACCCGGAAGAAAGCCCGGAGCGCAATCACATCGTCACCGTCGCGACCGAACACAAGAGCGCTCTCGAAAGCTGCCGCGCGCTCGCAGCCGACGGGTTTCGCGTGACGGTTCTGCCGGTCGAGGCGAACGGCCTCGTCGCGCTTTCCCGGCTCGCCGACGCGGTCACGGAAAAGACGCTCATCGTTTCGGTGATGGCGGCGCACAACGAGATCGGCGTGATCGAGCCGATCGCCGAGATTGCCGCCCTTTGCCGCTCTCGGGGCGCCCTTTTCCACAGCGACGCCGCGCAGGCCTTCGGCAAGATTCCGATCGATGTGGAGGCGCTCGGGATCGACCTCTTGTCGATTTCGGCGCACAAGATCTATGGCCCGAAAGGCGTCGGCGCCCTTTATGTCCGGCGGCGCCCGCGGGTGAGGCTGCTCCCGCTTTTCGACGGCGGAGGAGAGGAAAGGGGGCTGCGCCCGGGGACCTTGCCGGCGCCGCTGTGCATCGGGCTCGGCCGCGCGGCGGCGATCGCCCGCGCCGAAATGGCGGAAGAGGGAGAGCGCGTGAAGAGCCTTAGAGAGCGCATGCTCTCGGCGCTCCTCTCTCGCGTGCCGGGGCTCGAACTCAACGGCGACGCTCAGCGCCGGCTTCCCGGAAACCTCAATCTCTCCGTTCCGGGAATTGGGGCGGCCGAGCTCATCGCGGCCTGCCCCGAGATTGCGGTTTCGACCGGTGCCGCTTGCGATTCGGCTGCGGTCGAGCCCTCTTACGTGCTGCGCGCGTTGGGCCGATCGGACGAGGAAGCGGGCTCTGCGGTCCGCATCGGTCTCGGCCGCTTTACGACGGCGGAGGAGGTCGATTTTGCGGCCCTCGCCCTGGCGGCGGCGGTAGAACGGCTCCAAAGCGCAAAAAGGAGCCCCAAATAAGGGCAGGCGACCAGGCATTGCCGGTTCGAGTGGAGGCGGGATTTTCGAGATGGAACAGGCACGGGCGAAAAGGCAGATCCTGACGGTGACGGACGCGGCCGCAAGGCGGATCGAAGCGCTTCTCGAAAAGCGCGCAAAGCCCGCGATCGGGGTGCGGATAGGGGTGCGCGCGCGCGGTTGTTCCGGGCTCACCTACACTCTCGAATATGCCGAGGAAAAAGGGAAATTCGACGAGGTCGTCGAAGACAAGGGGGTGACGGTCCTCGTCGATCCGCAGGCGGTCATGTTCATCCTCGGAACCGAGATGGATTTCGTCGAGGAAAAGCTGCAAAGCGGCTTCACCTTCCGCAATCCGAACGAGAAGGGCCGTTGCGGCTGTGGCGAGTCCTTCCACGTCTGAGCGCGAAGAGGAAGGCGCCTCTTGAAGCTCTTTCAGATCGAGGAGCCGGAAGGCGGTCCGGTCGATGCCAACGCCCCCGGGGGCGCCCCCGGGGCGGCGATCGGTGTCGCGATCGGCGGCAGGATGGCCGAAATCGCGGTCGCGGTCGGCGGCAATGCGGAAGTCTTGCAGGGTGCGCCGGGCTTCGCTCCCCCGCCTGCCGTGCCGCCTCTCAAGGCAGCGCACCGGGAGTGGCGGGAGTTTTTCGAAACCGCCCGTTCTTTTGCCGAGAGGGCGCTGGCACGGCCCGTCACCCATGTCGTGATCGCGCTGCCGACCGCCCCGGATGCCGCGTTCGAGGAACGACTATCGCAAGCCGCGCGAGAAGCCGGTCTTACGCCCCTTCGCATCGCCGGCGGGCTGTCGGCGGCGGCGGCGGCGATCCTCGCCGAAGACCTCGCCCCGCGATCCGTTTGACCGCGCGCCATGCCCCGGATGACCTTTATCGAGCGCGACGGAAAGAGGCGCGAGGTCGATGCGCCGCTCGGCCTTTCCGTTCTCGAAATCGCCCATCGCCACGACATCGACATCGAAGGCTCCTGCGAAGGCTGTCTCGCTTGCTCGACCTGCCACGTCGTCGTCGAGCCGGAATGGTACGACCTTTTGAAGGAGGCAAGCGAAGACGAGGAGGACATGCTCGATCTCGCGTTCGGCCTCCAAGAGACCTCGCGGCTTGGCTGCCAGATCGTCATGACGGAAGAGCTCGACGGCCTCACCGTCCGCCTGCCATCCGCCTGGCGCGGGGCGTCCGGATAAATGCCCGAGAGCGGGGGTTTGTTTTCGCGGCTCGCCGCCTCCGCAGGGGAGGCGTGGCGCGAGTATACCCGGCATCCATTCGTGCTGCAGCTGGCGGCGGGCACGCTGCCGGCGGCCTCTTTTCGCTGCTACCTCATTCAGGACTACCTTTTTCTGCGCCATTTCGCGCGCGCTTGGGGGCTCGCAGTCTATAAAGCTGAGAGGTTCGAGGAGATGCGCCGGGCCGCGCGTACCCTCGCCGCGACCCTCGATCACGAGATGGGCCTCCATATCGCGTATTGCCGGCGTTGGGGGTTGTCGGAAGGGGCGCTCGAAGCGAGCCCCGAGGCGAATGAGACGATCGCCTACACCCGCTTCGTTTTGGATCGGGGGCAATCGGGCGACCTTCTCGATCTGGAGGCCGCGCTCGCTCCGTGCATCCTCGGCTACGCCGAGATCGCCGCCGAGAGGATGGCCGATCCCGCAACCCGGCGCGACGGCAACCCCTATCGCGAGTGGCTCGAAATGTATTCGGGAAGGGAATATCGGAGCTTGGCGAGCGAGGAGGGGAGGGCGCTCGACCGGCTTTTCGCCGAACGCGGCGGCGAGGGCCGGTTTCCCCGGCTCGCGGCCGATTTCGCGGTCGCGACGCGGCTCGAGACGGCGTTCTGGCAGATGGGGCTCGACGCCCTCCCGAGCCCGTCGAAGGGCGCGGGCCCCTCATGAGGCTTATTGCCGAAGACCTCGATCTTCCGGGCCGGGCAGAGCAGCATCGGATCGTCGTCGCGATGTCGGGCGGCGTCGATTCCTCGGTGACGGCGGCGCTTCTCGTCGCGGCGGGGTTCGAGGTCGTCGGCATCACGCTTCGCCTTTACGACTTGGGCGCGGCGATCGGCAAAATGGGCGCCTGTTGCGCCGGGCAAGACATCGAAGACGCCGCGCGCGTCGCCGAGCGGCTCCAAATCCCGCATTATGTGCTCGATTACGAGGCGCGGTTCCGGGCGGCGGTAATCGAGGATTTTGCCCGCTCTTACCGGCGGGGGGAGACGCCCGTTCCGTGCGTGCGCTGCAACGAGCGCATCAAGTTCAAGGGTCTCTTGGAAGTCGCGCGCGATCTCGGCGCTTCGGCTCTCGCGACCGGTCACTACGCCCGCAGGCGGCGCGGACCCGAGCTTTATCGCGCCGCCGATCTCTCCCGCGACCAGAGCTATTTCCTGTTCGCGACGAGGCGGGAGGAACTCGAAGATTTGCGCTTTCCTTTGGGCGGGCTCAAAAAGGAGGAGACGCGCGAGGCCGCCCGGCGCTTCGGCCTGTCGAACGCGGAAAAACGCGACAGCCAGGACCTTTGCTTTGTGCCGCAAGGCTCCTATGCCCGCGTTGTGACGGCGCTCGAACCGGAGGCGGGAGCGCCCGGAGAGATCGTCGACCCCTCGGGCCGCGTCCTCGGGCGCCACGAGGGCATCGCCCATTTTACGGTCGGCCAGAGAAAAGGCCTCGGCATCGCCTCCTCCGAGCCTCTTTATGTGCTGCGCCTCGAACCGGAGGAGCGGCGCGTCGTCGTCGGCCCGAGATGCGCGCTCGATGCGCTGACGGTCGCGCTCGGCGAGGTCAACTGGCTCGGGCCCCCGCTCGGCGAGGGCGCGGAAGTGCCGGTATCGGTCAAGCTGCGCTCGACGCAAACGCCGGTCCCCGCGACCTTTATCGCGCGGGGCGAGCGCGAGGGCGAACTTCGTCTCGCCGCGTCCTCGGGCGCGGCGGCGCCGGGGCAGGCGGCCGTCTTTTACGACGGCGAGCGCGTTTTGGGCGGCGGCTGGATCCGCCGCGCGGCCTGACCTCGGCGCGCGGCGCGTGCGAGCACGCGCATAGCGCTCGGAGACCCTGTGCGGCTTAACTGGCGACCGTGGAAGCCGGTAAGCTCAAGATGCGGGCCCGAATCCCTTCCGGTCCAGCCTCTACGCAGCGCGCAGTTTGTCGGTCCCCTCTCGGGGGCGGGCCCTTTGAGCTGGACGCCATCAGCTTCCAGTCGAACCAATCGATGACCCGCTTTTCGCTGGAACGCTTATCCCAAATGAACCAAGCGAAGCACGTGTTGCTCGGGGCACGAGGCCCAGCCCACCCATGGCGATGCATCATAGGCAAACGCCTGGAGGAAATCCAGATCCTGGCGGGCTCGTGTTGACGGAATAGTTTCAGTCTTGCGGTACTTTCCAGGAAATTCGTTCTTAGCAGAAGTGCGACGTAAAACGTCTGCCCCAGCGCCTTCTCAGCAAACCTCGCAGCGAGTTTATATGGCGGGTTTGTGACGATCCCTTGCACTCCGGGAATTGGCCCCGCAGTCAGGTAATCGACACCGGCTCTGCAACCAGCCAGGCCGTAGTCCGCGATATCAGACGCTATGACCGTAAATCCGGCCTCTTGAAGAGGACGGACGATAGCCCCATCGCCCGCCGCTGGCTCCCAGATGCATTTCGGAAGGTGCTGGGCCTCGATCTGGAGCAAGCTCAGGACAGCCTCCGGCGGACTAAAATACGCGTCTAGGCCGCGATCCGCATGGTGGTGGCTGCTCTGGATTCTCACCTTCTCTTCCCCCTAAGCGTTTCGGATACCCTCCCGGGGTTGACGTTCAACCGCCTTCCGATCTCCGCATGCGAAAGGTGAGGGTCGGCGGCCTTCATCGCTTTAATTCGAGCCCGCACGGCATCGGTCATCGTCGCGGAAGTTCTCGGCGCTCGTTGCGTGGATGGGCGTCGTGCGATTTCGTCCGCTAATTCGGTCAGCTCGTCGCAGCCCAGCTCAATCGCCAGATCGCGCAATCGAGCTGCTACTTCAGGAAGCCTCATCCCCATCCCCCTAGCCGGACCGCTCGCCTCGGCATAGAGCGCGGCGTTCAACGCGCAGCTCCGAGCCACCATCAGCAGAGCCTCACTCTGCTCTATTGCGAACGGAAACATGCGGCACGGCTTCCCGTGAATCAAGCGCGTAGCACGAATTGGGCGGGGCAAGACCCATTACATTTAAGCCGCGATTGGTAGGTTTCGCCCAGCCTTCCTGTCGGGCCCCTTCGGTCAGCGCCTGCGACCTCCTCGGCGCTGAAAGGTGCCGATGAGGCTCGCCTCTGCGATCACGTGGCCTTTCATGGCGGCTTCGAGGCGTGCCTTGTTGGCGGCGCCGAGATCGGGAAGGACCGTGTCGAGCGCGTAAAGCTTATGGAAGTAGCGATGGCGCCCGATCGGAGGGCAGGGTCCGCCATAGCCTTTCCGTTTCCAGTCGTTCTGGCCCTCTCTGGTGCCGGGCGGAAGCTCGGCGGGCTTGACCGCCTCGGGAAGCCCGGTCGAGTCGGCGGGCAAATTGTAGAGCACCCAGTGGACCCAGACCATCTTCGGCGCGGCGGGATCGGGGGCGTCCGGGTCATCAACGATGAGCGCCAGGCTCTTCGTGTTCGCGGGAACCTCCGTCCACGACAGAACCGGCGAACAGTCGGCGCCGTCGCAGGTATAGTGGGAGGGAATTTCCCCTTCCTCGGCAAATGCTGGCGAGGTGAGACGCATGGCTTCCCCGGTTTCGGCTTCAACGCGAAAGCCATCATAGGCCTTTTGTCCGCTCATCGCGACGGCTTCAAAAAGCCTTTGCGAAAGAGGGGCTTCGGCTTCCGGGCGGCATCCGCCGCCGGCTTGACCGGGAGCCGGCCTTTCCCTATATGCGAGCCGGCGCGGCGGGGTAGCTCAGTTGGTTAGAGCAGGGGAATCATAATCC
Organism: Pseudomonadota bacterium; assembly: GCA_021812165.1. Taxonomy (GTDB): domain Bacteria; phylum Pseudomonadota; class Alphaproteobacteria; order ATCC43930; family CGMCC-115725; genus AP-15. The sequence goes on from JAKAOO010000036.1 coordinate 23,024, forward strand.
CAAGGTCGGGGGTTCAAATCCCTCCCCCGCTACCAGCAAAATCAAAGAGACAACCGAGAGGAGCAGAGAGGGGCCCAGGGCAGGAAAGCGATCGGGGACACGGTAGGGCAGACAACATGAGCGGGCAGGCGGTCGCCGCGTGAGGTAGGACACCCGTCCCGGCGCCTTGACCGCGTGCCGAGATTTGCGCTTCTCGGCGTGAACTTCGAGGACTACCACTAGGGCCTGTGGGCCAATGCATAGAGGAGAATAATCTCACGATGATTTGCGAGAGGACGAGACGGCCCACGGCGCCGGGCGAGATCCTCATAGAGCTCTATCTGGCGCCCCGAGAGGTCTCTATAGCCAAGTTCGCGGATGCTGCCGGGGTCACGCGCAAGCATATGAGCGCTATCATCAACGGGCGTGCTGCCATCACGGCAGATGGCGCGACACGGATTGCGCGCGTGCTTGGTACGACCGCGCAGTTCTGGTTGAATTTACAGAACGCGGTTG
>JAKAOO010000239.1 GCA_021812165.1 Pseudomonadota bacterium
GTTGTGACCGGCGCGGCAGCCGATAAAGAAGATCCCGGCCGAGAAGACCACGGGTCTCAGGGGTCAGAGGCAACAGCACGACGAGGATGTCGCTCCCGGCGAGAAACGGCGGCAGCGCGTCGGCCCCATGACAGCAGGAGACCCCGGGGATGCTTTTGGGCGAGCGCGACCAGCCGGCGACTCGAAAGCCGAGGGAGGCGAGAAAGCGCGCCGCGGCGCCGCCGAGCGTGCCGAGCCCCATCACCCCGATCCGGCTTTCTTGCGCCGGGCGCGGTAAGGCAAAATCCCACCGCCGCTCGCGCTGCGCCGTCTCGAAGCGCACGATCTCGCGGTGATGGCGCAAGACCGCGTGCGCGACATAAAGGTTCATCGTCTCCGCCATTCCCGCCTCTCCCAGCCGGACGATCGGAATGCCCGGCGGAAACTCCGGATCTTCGAGCAGGCGATCGACCCCGGCCCCGAGCGAGATGACGAGACGCAGATTGGAAAGGCGGGAAAGCTCGCCCGCGGGCGGCTTCCAGACGAGGGCCACCTCGATTTCCGCGGGATTGCCGAGCGCGGGCGAAACGCGGATCTCAAGCGCGGGCGCGAGCGCGAGGAGCGCCCGCGACCAGCGAAGGGGATCGTCTTCTGGGCTCGAAAACAACAAAACGCCCGCCATCGCCGCACCTCTTCTTTTTCCCCTCGCGGACACGCCCTCTTAGGAGGCTGCGGAAAAACTCTGTTGTCGTTCCGGGACGGCCCGTCAGGGCCGGGCCTGGAACCCATGAACATCAGCCAAACAATTGATTTCACAGGACTGTGTTGATGGTTTCCGGGATCACGGTCTACGACCGCGCCCCGGAATGACGACATTCCAGTATTTTTCCGCGCCCTCTTAGAGCATGATCGCTCAGTCGAGGAAACCCCGACTGGCGGCATCCCTTGAGGCGCCCCATCTGCCGCGCATGATCCTGACCGCGATCCCACCCGAGGCCCTCGCCGGCATTCTCGATCGATTTGCCCGCGACCTCAAAGAGCCCCTTGCCCGAGAGGGGTTTGCCCGGATCCGCGCGACTGCGGCGGAGCGCGCGGTTGGAGAAGACGCCGAGCGGGATCGCCGGGCGGCGCTCGCGCTCGCCCGCTCGTTCGGCATGAAGGTTCATCGCAAGGGTGCTCGCTGCCGCTTCAACTGGGACGGACGAGCCCTCAACGGCGAGGTGGAGGCCTACGTCATCCTTCACGAGGTCGCCCATTTCGCGCTCGCGCCGCCTTCGCGTCGGGGTCTCGTCGAGTTCGGTCTCGGACCGGGGCCGGATACGCGCGAGCGCGAGGCCGCACAGGAAGCGGCGGTGCTTTCATTTCTGGAGCGCGAGGAGGACGAAGCCTCTTCCTCTCTGCTTGGGATCCTTTGGGAGGCCGCGCTTCGTCAACCCGCCCTCGCCTCTTTTCTCGATCAGAACTGGCTCGAAGGCATCGACCGCATCGCCGCCTCGCACTTCACAAGCGTTCTCCGCGATCTGCGCAAGCGCGGAATGCTCGACGGCGAGGGAAGGCCACTTTCCCCCGGCGCGGCCTCGCTTCTTCCGATCAAGGCCTTATTATCGCCCGGTATTGGCGGCGACAACGATAGCGCGCGCGGCGTGAAGGAGAGCCCATGAACCGGATCGATCTCGAAGGACGGGTCGCCGTCGTCACGGGTGGGGCACGCGGGATCGGGCGCGCGATTGCCGAGAGGCTTTCGGCTTCGGGAGCACGAGTGGCGATCTGGGATGTCGATCAAAGGGCTGCGGCGGGCGCGGCGGAGGAGATTGCGGGCGCGCGCTCTTTCTTCGCCGACGTGACCGACCCCGAGACGATCGCAAAAGCGCTCGCGGAGAGCGAGGCCGCGCTCGGCGCACCCGACATCCTCATCGCCAATGCCGGCATCTCGGGGCCCAATTTCCCCTTGGCGGATTATCCGCCGGCCGACTGGCGCCGCGTCGTCGAGGTCGATCTCTTCGGCGTCTTCTATTGCTGTCGCGCAGTCCTTCCGGGAATGCTAAAGCGCGGCTACGGAAGGATCGTGGCCATCGCCTCGATCGCCGGAAAAGAGGGCAACCCAAACGCTTCGGCTTATTCGGCGGCGAAGGCCGGGGTCATCGGCCTTACGAAATCGCTCGGCAAGGAGATGGCAGCGACCGGAATTCGCGTCAACTGCGTCACCCCGGCGGCGGCGCGCACCGACATTTTCGCCCAGATGAGCAACGCGCAGATCGAATACATGCTTTCGAAGATCCCGATGGGGCGCTTCGCGCGGCTCGAAGAGATCGCCGCGCTCGTCGCTTGGCTCGCCTCGGAAGAGTGCTCGTTCTCGACGGGCGCGGTCTTCGACGTTTCGGGCGGTAGAGCAACGTATTAGCCGCGGTTTGCGCGCTTCTCGGTCACCTCTTTTCCTTCGAGATAATTGACCGCAGCCTTAAGCTGGGCGTCGTTCTTGGTCCCGATCAGCATCGGCTTGATCGGATGTTGTTCGCGCCCCGAGGATCTGGACAAGGCGATTTTCGATCTTTTGGCGGTCCCCGATAGAGGTCCGGTATTCTTGAACGCGCCATAAAGATCGCGTTCATGGCTGACGAATGCGTTCGCTACCTGCTCGTTCTTCGGCAGGGAGACGACGATGTTGGGCTCGATTCCGCGGTCTTGGATCGAGCGGCCCGACGGCGTGTAATAAAGGGCGGTCGTCAGGCGCAGCGCTCCCTCTCCGTCCAGCGGCATGATGGTCTGCACCGAGCCTTTGCCAAAGCTGCGGGTACCCATGATCGTGGCCCGCCCTTGGTCCTGAAGCGCCCCGGCGACGATTTCCGAGGCCGAGGCGGAAGCGCTGTTGATGAGGACGACGACGGGCACGCCGGGAAGCATGTCGCCGGAAGGCGCCGCCCGATAGGTGCGGTCGTCGTCCTCGGTGCGCCCGCGCGTCGTGACCACCGTTCCGCCGTCAAGAAAATCGCCGGCGACGGCGACGGCGGAATCGAGCAGACCGCCCGGATTGTTGCGCAGATCGAGGACAAAACCGCGGAGATGGCCGCCGGCCTGCCGCTTGAGCCGCACAATCGCCGCCCTCAGTTCGGAAGGCGTATTTTCGACAAAACTCGTCAGCCGGACATAACCGATCTTGCCGGGTTCGAGCGAAGCTTTGACCGAGACCACATGGATGATGGCGCGGGTCAAGGTGACGGTGAACCGCGGCTTGCCCTTGCGGCCGATCAGCAATTTCACCTTGGTGCCGACCGCGCCGCGCAGGCGTTTGACGATCTCATCGGCGTCCATCCCGGAGGTGGGTGCGCCGTCGATCGCGAGGATGATGTCTCCGGGCTCGATCCCTGCGGCGGCAGCCGGAGTTCCATCGATCGGGGAGATGACCTGCGGCACCCCGGCCGCAAGCGTCAGCTCGATGCCGATGCCGCCAAAGCGTCCGCGCGTGACGCTCATCATCTCCTTGTATTGGCGCTCGTCGAGATAGCCGGAATGCGGATCGAGCCGGGAAAGCATCCCCTTCAGGGCATCTTGGACGAGTTTGCGCTCCGCGACTTTTTCGACATAGGTCCTCTCGACCTCCTTCATGACCGTCTGGAAGAGCGCGAGATTGGCGCCGTGATTCGAATCGAGCTTGGCGCCGGCCCCCGCTCCATCGCAGCTGCCAACGGTCAAGACCAGCAAGATTACCGCCGCCAGGGCGGCGGTGCGTCGAAACAAAGAGGCGGACATGAGAGGAACTTTCAGGGTAAAGGCATCCGTTGCGAGTGAGCGATCCTAAAGCATCGCCAGCCCTTCCGCAGCATCGCGACACCTGTCGCCGTAGCGGGCGCGCCGTTGCGCCGGGCGCGATCAGGCGGCGATGAGACGGTCGAGGTCGATCTTGTCAAAGATATAGCGCGCATTACAGAATTCGCAGGTGATGGTGGCGGCGCCCTCGTCGCGCATCTCGCCAAGGGTCTCTTGCGAAAAGCTCTTGAGAACCTCCTCGATTTTTCGGCGCGAGCAGCGGCAGCGCGCGAGAAGCCTATGGGTCCGGTAAACCCGCACCCCGTCCTCGTGGAAGAGGCGGAAGAGAAGGCTCTCCGCCGGCAGATCGGGGTCGATCAGTTCGGCGGAACTCGCGCTGCTCATCAGCACCATGGCCCGCCGCCAAGCGTCTTCGAGATCATCGGCGATGGCCGCAAAGCCGCCCTCGGGAGGCAGGCGCTGAAGCATCAACCCGCCGGCGCGCCACGGCGCCTGCGGCCGCGGTCGGCCGGCCGCAAGCTTGAGCCCCGCCTGAAGCTGTTCCGACTGCCGGAAATAATGCTGCGCGCATTCGGCGAGGGTCGCGCCGGATAGCTCGACCAGTCTCTGATAGCGCTCCCCGCGCTCGCCTTGATCGACGGTAAAGGCGATCACGCCCCGCCCCAGAAGGCGCGGAACGGGAGCCTCCGCGTCCGCCCCGAGAAGCGCCTTGGCGAGCGCACCCTCATCGTAGCGGGCATAGCCGCGCAAGGCGCCCTCGCTCGAAACGTCGGCGACCAGCAGGCGCAGCGGGCCGTCGCCTTTGGTCTGCAACGTGAAGATGCCCTCGTATTTGAGGGACTTCGCCAGGAGCGTCGCGAGCGTCACGGCCTCGGCGAGAAGCGAGGCCACGGGCTCCGGATATCGTCTCTCCGAGAGAATGCGGTCGATGGCCGGACCGAGGCGCACGAGGCGTCCGCGCAAGGCCGCCGGCCCGACCCTGAACGGCAAAACGAAATCATCGCCTGGCGGCGTCGCGGCCGAGGTCATGGACGCGCCGTCTTTTGCGAGAAAAGGGCGCTTTTCAACCCAAACACCACATGAGGATGCCCTTCTGCGCGTGCAGGCGGTTTTCCGCCTCGTCCCAGACGACCGACTGCGGCCCATCAACGACTTCGGCCGTCACCTCCTCCCCGCGTTTCACGGGAAGGCAGTGCATGAAGATCGCATCGGGCTTCGCATGAGCCATCAGAGCCGCGTCGACGCGGTAAGGAGCGAGCAGGTTATGGCGGTTCGCGCGCTCGTCGGCCCCCATCGACACCCAGGTGTCGGTGACGACGCAATCGGCGCCCGAGACCGCCTCGACCGGTTCCCGCGTCAGGGAGACGCTTGCGCCTTCGCGCCGCGCCCACTCGAAAAGCCGCGCCGGA
>JAKAOO010000037.1 GCA_021812165.1 Pseudomonadota bacterium
GGGACAAGGCCATCGCCTTCTTTTCCTTGGCGAGCATGATCTTTTCGAAGGGCATGCGTCCCTTCGCAAACATCGCCTGCCGGATCCGCTCCTTGTTCCACCCCGCCTTGTCGAAAATTTCGGCATGTTCGGGACAGATGAGCATCGTGTGATGCTCCTTTTCGTTCGTGCCGTAGCGCGGATCGGCGCGGCGGCCGATCAGCCAATGGCCGGTCGGCACTTGTGCCGCGTTGGTGGCCGCCGTCGCAAAGACGTCAATGAGACGGGTGGCCTCGTAGCTGGTGAAATCGTGGAGCTCGCAGATGCCATAGACGAAATGCACGGTCACGGTGCTCGTCTGCGCATCATACCCGTGCTCGATGTGATAGGGCGCCCAGGGGCTTGCCGCCGCGTTTTCGGCCACACACATGGCGTACTTCGTCGGCGAGCCGATCGTGTCCATGTCGGAAACGCCGGGGTAGAGGTGCCCGAGATTGATCATGGAGAGGCGCACCGCCCGGCCGATCGCCGTATTTGCGTATGAGGTGACGCCGGGGCCGAGCGCGCAGATCCCCGCGTTCAACCCGATCCGCTCGGCAATCGGACCGTTGACCCAGATGAGGGGCGCGTGAGGGCCCGTCGACATCGCCTTGTTCCGCAGGTACATCTGCGGTTCGGCAAGGCATTCGAGAGCGGCGATCACCACCGGAAGATGCTCCAGCCGGCATCCGGCCATGACCGCGTTCGCGGCGATCTTTTCGACCGTCGCCTTGCCAAAGCCGGGTTCGAGAACCGCAACCACCTCCTCGGGGCTCCTCTTCGTTCCCTCGAGCATGCGGGCGAGGAAGCGCTCGAGCGGCGGGCGCAGCGGAAACCCGTCGCTCCACCCGTACTCCAGAAAGAGGCGGTTCATCTCATCGAGGGCATCGATCTCGCTCTCGCCCTCGACCGCGAGCCACTCATCGGGAAGCACGATAATCCCATGTTGCGGCCGGTTGGACTGGGGCTCCTTTGTCAGACCGGCGATGACCTGATCGGCCGCTCGATCGACGGCGGCGATGATGGCCTCGGGCGGCTGGTTGGTGAAGGGTAGTTCGACTATGGCGAGCGGCAAGCCGGAATGTCCGAACTTCTCCGCGCTCCACTGGGCATCATGGATGAAGTTTTCTGCGGTGAAACTCACCGTCGGCACGCCGCGCTTCTCGAACTGCACCATATCGTGGACGAGAAACGACGTGCAGGAGCCTCAATCGCTTGTGGTGCCGATGACGGCATCCACCTCCTTTGCAATGCGATCGGAATCGGCGGCCGTGCAATGGCGCATGAGGCCCCCGACCGAGCCTTGATACTCCGCGAAGCTGGCGCCGGGATAGCGCTCCTGCAACCGTTCCCTGATGCGGGAAAGGGCGACATCGCCTCCCGCTTTCATATTCCAATAGAGGCCGATGCGCTTGCCGTTGAGATCGCCGAGGCGAGGCGCAGGGTCCACTTTCTGCGCAACCGTTTCCGCGACCGGATTCCTGACCTTGATGACACTCATTTAGGCTCTCCTCAATGATCGAGATCGAGGCGAGTTTCCTCACCCGACCGGTTCATGCCGCGACTTCCCGATAGGTTCGGGCAGTGATAGGGCTGCGCACCAGCAGCAGGACGCAGGCGATGCCGGCGGCAGTAATCGTCCCGGCAATCAAGAACGCCGCTCCAAACCCGCCCGTAAACTGGGCCACGAGCCCCGTCGCTATCGGGGCGAACAGCCCGACGATGTTCGAGCCGATCCCGAGGAGCCCAAAGATGAGGCCCGCGAACCTCGGATCGACCAGCATGTCATTTGCCAAGGCCACATTTGCCGTAAGCGTACAGCCGCTGCCGGCAAGCGAGACAGCGAGCAGGGCAATGATCAAACCGAAGTTATGGACAGCAGGCACGAGCAATATCGCAAGGTTGGCAATCATGGCTGCGAGGACATATCTCCGCCTGCCGCCGCGGTCGATGCTCGCGGTATCGAGTGCCCTATCGCTGAACCAGCCGTAGGCTATGCAGGCGATGAGCGCCACAATATAAGGCAGGGTGCTGTAGATACCCGCTTGCATGAGGTTGATGTGCTGGGTATGGAGAAGGTAACCCGGCAGCCACATCAGGAACAGGTATACCGTATATGTCGATACCGCCTGAGCGACGACGAGCCCCCACGTGGTTGGGTGGCGCAGCACGTCGCCCCGGGTCATGGTTCCGCGAGGCGAGGCCGCGGACAAGACGGCGCTGTCTCGCTCTGAAAGGATAAGCTGGCGCTCCGCGTCCCGCAACCATCTGGCTCGCTCCGGAGGCCAGTAGACGGCAAGCCACAGAAGGACGAACAGAAGTGTCAGCCCTCCCAAAACGAAAAACATGGTGCGCCAGCCGAACGAGGAGACGAGCCAGGCGCAGATTGGGTATCCAACAGCCGGGCCCAGGTAATAGCCGGCAGTGAAGGCCCCGCTGGACCACCCGCGGTCTCGTATCGGAGCCCATTCGCGGACGACCTTGGCGCAGGCCGGCGGGGCGACCGATTCGCCGATGGCCAGAGCCCAGCGCGCTCCGAGGAGCGTTCCGAATCCGTTGATTGTCCCTGTCGCTATGGAAGCAACCGCCCAGATGAACAATCCTATCGCGTATCCCATCCGGGTGCCGATGACGTCGATGCCGGCGCCCCATACGAGGAGCATCGGCGTGTAGACCCAAAACATCGCCGAGAAAGCGAAGCCCAGACGCGCCAGAGACCAGCCGAATTCCTTGGCCATCTCCGGCCCGGCGATGGAGAGATTGGCGCGGTCAATGTAGTTGACCGTCACCAGCACCAAGAGCAACAGCATGACCCAGTATCGCTGGCGGCCGGCAGACAGCGGCCGCTCTTGAACCGCAACCGCTTCCTCCATGGCCTTAATCCTCCCAGGGGTTCAGCAGTCTAGCTAGTAGCTGGCTAGTGTCTAAAAAAAGCTAGGCGTGCGATCGCGGGCTTGCCAAGGTCCAAAAGTGCATGAGGTCATTGCAGGGAAATCATATCGTAATAAGGATAATTCGAACCTTTGCGAAGTGGTGCTCGGCTCTCTGCTCGCCGGCGTTAGTCTCGGCGCTCCTGCGCGGACTCCTCACCCAGAAAATCGGCGTTGTCCTCGCCGAGCGTCGGCGCGAGCTTTTCGAGCGGCGGGCGGACGCCGTCGAAGGAAAGCGGCAGGCCCATGAGCGAAAGGGCGGTCTGTTGGGCCTCCTTCGACCCTTCGACAAGCTCAGGGCTCGGGACGGCGTCCTGGATCATGCCGAGGGCGCAGGCCTGTGCGTCGGCGACGACCTCGGCGACGTTCTGGATCGGGCTATAGGGGATTTGGGCGCGCTCCAGCTTCTGCGCCCAGACCCGCAAGGGCTCCGTAACGAACACATCGGAAAGGATGGCGACGAGCGCGTTGCGGTTGACGACGCGGTCGGGATTGGTGCGAAACTTCGGGTCGTCGGCCAAACTCGGTCGCCCGATCGCGGCGGCGAGACGGCGGAAGAGATTGTCGTTTCCGGCGGCCACCATCATGAAGCCGTCGGCCGCCGCGAAGGCCTGATAGGGCACGATCTGCTCGATCGCCGAGCCATGGCGCTTCGGGATCTCGCGATTGGCGAGGTAGGTCGTGATGGGGAGGGTCATCCAGGCGAGCGTCGTCTCGTAAAGCGAGACATCGACAAGCCCGCCCTTGCCGGTTCGGCCCCGCTCCTGGAGCGCGGCGAGAATGCCAATGACCGCCCAGAGGCCGGTCGCGATGTCGATGATGGAAACGCCGACCCGGACCGGAGGCCGCCCCTCTTCGCCCAAAAGGCTCATGAGGCCGCCATAGGCCTGCATCATCGGGTCGTAGCCGGGCCGTTCGCGCAAAGGCCCTTTGGTTCCGAACGCGCCGACCGGGCAATAGATGAGAGCGGGCTTTTCCGCGAGAAGCGTTTCCGCGGAAAGGCCGAAGCGGTCGAGCGCGCCGAATTTGAGATTATGGAGGAGCACGTCGGCGCGATCGCGGATGAGCGCGTGAAGCCGCGCTCGTTCTTCCGCATTCGAGAGGTCGGCCGTGATTCCGCGCTTGCCGCGGTTGAAGGCTTGAAAGCAGGTGGAGGCGCCCGCGGAAAAGGGCGGGCCCCATAGGCGCGCCGCGTCGCCGCCTTTGGGGTTTTCGACCTTGACGACTTCGGCCCCGAGTTCAGCCAAGATCATGCCGGCATACGGCGCGGCGATGCTGTGTCCGACCTCGACGACAAAGAGGCCGGAAAGCGGGTGGCAGCTCGACATCGAACCCTCTCAAGAGACACATCGGACGAAGACGTCGCCGTCCCGGATGCGAACCTCGCAAGTCCTCACATTCTCCTCGACCGGCGGGCAGAGCGCCTTGCCGGTGCGCACGTCGAAACGGCCGGCATGGAGCGGGCATTCGATCTCGTAGCCTTCGAGCCAGCCCTCCGAGAGCTGCGCGTATTCGTGGGTGCAGACATTCTCGGTCGCGTAAAAGCCGCCCTCCTCGACATGATAGAGGGCGATCTCACGATCCTTGACCCGGACCGCGATCGCGCTTCCTTCGGGAATTTCGCCGACTGCGGCGACGCGAACCCAGCCTTCTTGCGGCGCGCTCATCTCTCGTCTCTCTTCTTTCGTCACCAGCGCGTGACCAAAGGAGCGACTTCGACCTGCCGCGGCCGCCCCGGCATCGCCACCGAGCCGATATAGATAAAGCCGACGATGCGGTCATTCTCTTCGAGGCCCAGAGCGCATCTGGCCTCTTCGTCATAAGCGACGGCGCCGGTGCGCCAGAAGCCGCCGAAGCCGAGACCGTGGGCCGCAAGAAGCATGTTTTGCGCGGCCGCGCCGGCGGCGACGATCTGTTCGATCTCGGGGACGTTGGGGTTCTCCCGGATCCTCGCCGCGACGACGATAACGACGGGCGAGCGCAGGGCCTTTCTCTTTTCCGCTTCGAGCCGGCCCGCGGGCGAACCGGGCTCGCGGCGAGCCAAGGACTGCGCGAGGATGTCGCCGAGACGGGCGCGCGCCTCGCCCGCGATCACGATAAAACGCCAGGGCTGCATGCGGCCGTGGTCGGGAGCGGCGGCGGCCGCTTCGAGGATTGTGTCAAGCTCGCGCGGGCTCGGTCCGGGCTCGCCGAGTTGCGCCGCCGAGATCCGCCCGATGAGCGCTTCGATCGCATCCATGTTCCTACACCTCCCTTTTTCTGCGGCATCCTATAGGGCCCGGCGCGCGGCCGCCGCAAGCCGGCTCTTGCCGGCGGGGCGGGCGGGCGCGCAAGATCGGCCGCGAGCGGCACGCGCCATCCGGAGAGGGAAGGGACCATGGCCGAAAGCGAGCTTTATCGGAAGGGGAGGGCGCTGCGGCGCGAGCTGTTCGGCGAAGCGGCCGTCGAGCGCATCGATCGCGACGTCTACAGCGATCCGATCATGAAGAAATTCATCGAACTCGCGACCGAGACCGTGTTCGGCGCGCTCTGGACGCGGCCCGGTCTCGATTTCAAGACGCGCGCGCTCGTCTCCCTCGTCTCCGATGTCGCGACGGCGCGCATCCCGGAGCTTCCGATCCATCTCCGCTTCGCTCTCAATGAGGGCTGGAGCGAAGAAGAATTGGTCGAAGTCATGCTCCACCTTTCGGGCTATCTCGGGGTCCCGGTGATCCGCGAGGCGATGCTCGTCGCCTCGCGCGTCTTCGCCGAGATCCGCGCCGAGAAAGCGGCGGGTGGTTGAGGGCTCTCGGCGCCGCTAGCCACACTTGCGGTGGCTGGTGCACATACGTCCACGGCGATCGAGGGACCCTTTCCGCCCCTGGGGGCGGAGAGGGCAGGGTGAGGTGGGGGTTGCGAGCGCGCCGGCAAAGCCCACCTCACCCTCCCATCGCTGCGCGATGGGCCCCTCCCTCTCCGCCCTGAAGGGCGGCGAGGGCTGTGCACCGATCAACAAGATGTTGCCTAGCCAAGCTGCGCGCGCGCCTCTCTCACCTCATTCGACAGCGAGCGCAAGAGGCGCAGTTCCGGGCTCGGCGCGACATTCGCATAGCCGACGCCGAGCGCTTTGAGTTCCTTCGCATTGCGCGGAAAGGCGGAATGGTTGAGAGGAAGGGCGAGGCGCGCGACCCCGCCCTTCTCGATCGCTCGCTTCACCCGGTCGAACGTCTCGAAGAGACGAGAATAGCAGCACAACACAACGAACCCAGTCCAACTCGACAGTGCCGAAGGCCCGACGGCGATGATGTCGATCCCCGGGGTTTGCGCGATCGCGTCGATCGCTTCGACCCCGGCCAAGTCCTCGATCATCACCGCAAGGGTGATCTCGCGATTGGAGAGGCTCATGTGGCGGGTCAAGGGGATCTTGCCGAAATCCGCGGCGCGGCTCGCGCCCGCCATGCCGCGCTCGCCTTCGGGCGGGTAGCGCACCGCTTTGACCGCCTGCCGCGCCAGGAGGGCGCTGTCGCAATGCGGCACCTGGATCCCCTGGGCTCCCATGTCGAGAAGGCGCAGGATCAGGGCCGGGTCGAAGCCCGGAGTGCGCACGATCGGGGTGACGCCGACCCGCTCCGCCGCCATCACCATCATCTGCACGTCTTTAAGGGTGAAGCTCGTATGCTCCATATCGATAAAGGCGGCGTCGAAGCCCGCATGGCCGATGATCTCGACGATCTGCGGGTCGGCGATCCCCCCCGTATAGGTGCCGAGGGCGAGCCCGCCCTCTTTGAGGATCCGTTTCACCCGGTTCTCTTGCATAGCGCCTCCTCGCTGCTCCCGGCCGCTCGGGGAGCCCTTGCATTACCGCATAGGCGTCCCAAAGGCTCAAGAGGGAGCGAAGGAGGGGTTAGGTAATGTCTTGGTTTGTCAGGCGAATCCTGACCGGCGAGATCGAGGAGCCCGATGACGTCCACGTCGGCAGGCTCGGCCGCGATGGCGAAGGGCCGGGGGGCGGCAAGGCGCGTTGCGCCAGCATGACGCTCGAAAGGCACGCAAAGATCGCCAGAGAGGCGGCGACAGCGCTTTGCGGAAAAGCTAGTTTTTTGTCCCCACTGAGGATTGAGAAGGCAAGCTAACCCATGGCCCGCTAACGTCTATGGCGCCCTTCTCATGGATCACCCTCGCTCTTATCTGGCCCGGCCGCAATCTGGCGTTAATCACCGGGATGGGAATTCGAGAAATCCACTTTGTCCTACCAGGGATGACAGGGGGAATTAGGGCCGGATATGGCACGCGTCTTGGCTCTTCCTCTCCGGGAAGGTAAATCTCAAAAGAGAGTGATCGAAAGGGATCATTAACGGGACACTCAACGATAAATAGAAATATTAGTTGCGGCACGGCGGACGGATCGCTAAAAATGCCAATATCGCCTGTATAAACCCCTACGATCGTGTACTTACCGCTAACTGAGAGAAGAAGATCGTCGCTTACCAGAAGCGCTGCTCGGCGGTCGGTCATTGCAATACGGACTGGGATGGTTCCAATATTTTGTCGGGCGGCGGACCTGGCTCCGCTTTGTTGGTTGGGAGTGGCTTGGGAAGCGGTAAACTTTGGCCAGAAAACGGCCCCGTCAGCAAATTAATGGCAAAATTTTGCCCGTGTTCAGTCTCTGGATCGAAGAAAGCGATCTTGAGACCCCAATCAAGACCCCATACCAAATCGGCGATGGATTTCACCGTGAGATTCGCTTGGCTCGTCAGTCGACGATGAATCACTGATCGGTGGACACCGAGCTTTTCCCCAAGACGCTTTTGATTAGTGCGTCCCTGCTCATATCGGGTGCCATAAGCATCCCGCAATCCCCGGTCTATTTCAGAGACCAGAAAAAGGAAGAGGCGGCGGCGCTTATCGGGTCGCTTTTGGAAAGGCATCGCGAAAATCCCCATAGAAGATCTCGGTTACGTGGTGTTGCTTGATGAACCCTAACACCAAGTTGCGGCAGTTATCGTTAAGGTTGGGATCGCTTTTTGTGGCTTTCTCGAATTCAGCGCAGACTGCAACCATCGAATGCGGGCGCGGCACCCAGCCGTAAACGCGCAACATGGGAGGATGCATGCTCCACACCCCCTTTCCGGTTGGCAACATACGGCGGAGATCAGTCGCGTGAATGCGCTCGTCGCACCGGAAATCGACGAAGAATTGCTCCAGATGTTCATACGCCGTTCGGAGTGCGACTTGTTCGATGTGGTAGGCCAGCGTTCCATCAACGTATGCCATCAAATTCTGTGAAAGCCAAAGCGGCCGGAGCGGCAGGCGGTTGACGTCATCGGGCAGCGCGAACAGCTCCAGGACCCCGATGCGTACAAGATCATCGATTGTTGCCATTTTTGTCAACATGAATTAAATCGGGTTATGTTCGATCGGTAGCCGTCATTCTTCCGCCCCCTGTTATGCGGCAAACAGCTTGTGACAATTCGGAATGTCGCCCCGCCCCGCCAGCCTCGCCCGAAGAAGCGCGACGCCTATTCGCCGCGCCAGCCGAAGCCGACTGCAATTTCAAGCTGAGACACTACCAGCAGCGAAGCGGGCTTGACAGGTGCGCGTTTCCCTGCCGGGATCGGGGCCTTCGCCGGATTTCGAGGAGAAAAGGCATGCGCGCGAACCGGGTGCGAGAGGCTTGGGCGGAAGGACGCGCCGCCATCAACGGCTGGTGCGGCATCCCGAGCAGCTTTTCGGCCGAGCTCATGGCGCATATGGGCTGGGATTCGCTGGTGGTGGACATGCAGCATGGGGTCGTCGATTACCAGGTGATGGTGTCGATGCTGCAAGGGATTTCGACGACCGAGGTGACGCCGATGGTGCGCGTGCCGTGGAACGACCCGGCGCACGTCATGAAGGCGCTCGACGCCGGCGCCTATGGCATCATCTGCCCGATGGTCAACAACCGCGCCGATTGCGAGAAGTTCGTCGGCGCCTGCCGCTATGCCCCGGCCGGCTACAGGAGCTCGGGGCCGATCCGGGCGATCCTTTACGGCGGCCCCGATTATCAGGAAAAGGCGAACGAGACGATCCTCGCCTTTGCGATGATCGAGACGGTCGAGGCGATCCGGAACCTCGACGAGATCCTCTCGACCCCGGGGCTCGACGCCGTTTATGTCGGACCCTCCGATCTCTCGATCACCATGGGCCTCCCTCCGGGCCTCGACAAAACCGATCCGGCCGTGATGGCCAATCTCGAAAAGGTCGTTGCCGGTTGCCGCCGCCGTGGCGTCAAGGCCGGCATCCACACCGGCAGCCCCGCTTATGCGAAGCGGATGATCGAGATGGGATTTCAATTTACGACCCTTCTCGGAGACGGGCGGCTCCTCACCATGGCCGGCGAGCAGGTGCTGAGAGAGATGCGCGGCGGCGGCGCGGGGCGGAAACCGACCGGGCCTTATTGAGCGAGCGGCGAGCGCGTCTTCGACAACAGCGTCAAGGCAATGAGCGCGGCGAGGGCGGCGCCGCCGATGACGCTCGACATCGGTACCGCCGAGAGGCCCCTCGCGAGGTCCAGGATCGCGGAGAGGAGAGCGCCGGCGCCGAACTGCATCGTCCCGATCACCGCGGCCGCCATCCCCGCTTGACGCGGAAAGAGGTCGAGGCCGGCGGCGATGCTGTTGGCGCTCACAAAGCCGATGCTCGCGACAAAGCCGAAAAGCGGCACCAGGATCCCCGGAAAGCCGCCCCAGCCGGTGGCGCCGGTGAGCGCCAGGAGCAGTCCCGCGACCGCGCCTTGCGCGAGACCGAAGGTGAGCATGCGGTCGACCCCGAACCGGCCGATGAGGCGGCGGTTGATCCAGGCGCAAAGGATGATGCCGGCGGCATTGGCGCCGAAATAAAAGCCGTAATACTGCGGCTTGACGCCATAGTGCGTGATGAAGAGGGCGGGCGAACCGGTGATGTAGGCGAATAGTCCCCCGAACGCGAGCGCGCCCGAGAGCGCGTAGCCGAGAAAGGCGCGGTCGCGCAGGAGCCTGCCGTAGCTCCAAAAGAGAGTCGCCCAAGAGCCGCCGAGGCGGCGCGAGGAGGGAAGGCTCTCGCCGAATGCCAAGAACGCTCCGGCAAAGCAGAGGGCGCCGATCGCTGCCAAGAGCCAGAAGACGGCGCGCCAGCCGGTATGGACGACCAGCTGGCCGCCGATGAGAGGCGCCATCACCGGAACGAGGGCCATGATCGAGGCGATCAGCGACAACAGCCGCGCCCCCTCCAGCTTGCCATGGAGATCGCGCACCCAGGCTCGAACCAGGGTCGGACCGGCCGAGCCGCCGAGCGCCTCAAGGAAGCGCATCCCGATGAGCATGGGAAGGCTCGGCGCGAGCGCGCAGCCGATGCTGGCGAAGGTGAAGATGAGGAGGCCGGCGAGGAGCGGCCGCCGCCTGCCGAGGCGGTCCGCCAGAGGGCCGTAAACAAGCTGGCCGCAGCCGAACCCCAAAAGGAAACTCGAAAGCGTCAGCTGCGCTCCCGCCCCGCTCACGCCGAAGCCGGCCGCGAGCTGCGGCAGGCCCGGCAAGTACATGTCGATCGACAACGCGGCAAAGGCGGTGAGCGCGCCCAAGAGCACGACGAGGCGCAGACGCCGCCCCCGCGACCCGCTATTGCCGGTTGGGGCCTCTGCGGCGCGGCTCAATGGGACCGCGGGCCTCGGGCCCGCAGGCGCGCGGGAGGCGCGCGGTCCCACCCGTTACGAGCCGCTCTCGGTCACGAATTGGGGCCGCGGGTCATCGGAATGGGCTGCCAGCGCTTGAGGCCGCTTCCCGCAAGCACGGAGGGGTTGACGCAGGACCTCGGCCATCGCCCGGAGAGGACGAGAGCGATCTCCTGTCCGACGCGCCGCCGCCGCACGGGATCGAAGCGCGCGGTGGCGGAGGCGACATGGGCGGTCAGGATGACGTTGTCCATTTTGAGAAGCGGGTTGTTGTTTCCCGGTGGCTCCTGCTCCAGGACATCGAGGGCGGCGCCCGCGATCCACCCTTCTTCGAGCGCCTTGATGAGGGCGCCCTCGTCGGTCGTGGGCCCGCGCCCGGTCGAGACGTAGATCGCCTCCTTCTTCATCCTCCGGAAATGCTCTTCGCGGAGGAGCCGGTTCACGCTCGCCACGGCCGGCAGATGGTTCGAGACGATGTCGGAGCGTTCGAGCAGTTCCGGAAGGCTCACCGGCTCGACGCCTTCCGCGGTCATCACCAGCTCCTCGACGAAGGGATCGAAAGCGATGATGTGGAGCCCGAACGGCTTCGCCCGCGCCGCGACCGCCCGCGCCACATGGCCGAAGGAAATGAGGCCGAGGGTCTGGCCCCAAAGCCGCGGGAATTGGAGAAGCATCGGCCGGCCTTCCGACCAGCGCCCCTGGCGCACGAGGCGGTCCTGCACGACGAGCCGGCGAAAGCCGGCGAGGATCAGCGTCAGCGTGTGATCGGCGACTTCCTCGATAAAGGTGTCGGGGCAATTGGTGACGGGGATCCCGCGCGCGGTCGCGGCTTCGACATCGACGCTGTCGACGCCGACGCTGCCGAGCGTAATCACGCGGCAGCGTTGGAGCCCGTCGATGATCGGCTTCGTGATCGGACGCCCCTTCGCATAAAGGGCGTCGGCCTCGCGCGCAGCCTCGACAAATGCCGCTTCGGAGCCCGCCGCCACCTCGAAGATCTCGGCATCGATCTCTGAAAGAGCCTCCATCTCGTAGGCGTAGCCGCCTCCGGCGACGGTGAAGCTCACCCCCGCCGGCGTCGCGATCCTGAACTTCGCCACACCCCTCTCCCTTCTCTCGGATTTGACGGGCGGATCAGAGCGTTACCGAGGCGGCTTGTCAATCTTCGGCGCCGTCGTTCCCGCTGCGAGAAGCGCGCCGCGAAGAAGACGAGCGCGCCCCGGTGGCGCGCAATCCGGCGAGACCCTCGCGCTCCAGCGTGCGTTGCCAGAGAACAAACTCCTCGATCGAGAGCGCATAGCGCCGGCGCGCTTCCTCGAGTGTGATTTTGCCGCTGCGCACGGCGGCGACAAGCAGAGCCTTGCGGCGCGCGACCCAGCGCGTCGACGGGAAAGTCGGCAGAGGATCGGGATCGGTGGAGGGCGGCATCAAAACATTTCTTGGAAAGGGCGCCAGTCGCTTTCGCGTCGCGAGAAAACTCGCGCAGAAGTGTAAAGAAACCTCAAAATCGACAGCCCGTGCCTGCGCCCGGGCGCACTTTTGCCCTTGGGCAGGATCGGCCGGATGATCCCTCCGCCCCGGGGATTGCTCATGAAAGCCAAGCAGAATCAAGACGCTTCAGAGGCCCCTCTCGCTTGATGCGACAAGCCGCCCTCCCTATACTGCGCCGCCCTCACCAGACGGCGGTTTGAGCGATGCGCCCCAAGCTTCCTTTAGGTTATCGCCCCTCCGATTCCGAGGAATTCATGAACCCGCTGCAGCTCGAATATTTCCGCCAGAAGCTTTTGCGCTGGCGGGCCGAGCTGCTCTCGGAGTCGTCGGAGACCCTGCGGCGGCTCAAAGAAGAGACCATGCTCGAGCCCGACCTCGCGGATCGCGCTTCGCTTGAAACCGACACGGCGATCGAGCTTCGCACTCGCGCCCGCGGGCACAAGCTCATTGCCAAGATCGATGCGGCGCTGAAGCGCATCCAGCACGGCAGCTACGGCTATTGCGAAGAGACGGACGAGCCGATCGGCATCCGCCGTCTGGAGGCCCGGCCGATCGCCACGCTCAGCATCGAGGCGCAGGAGCGTCACGAGCGCCTGGAGCGCATGCATCGCGACGATTGATCCCCCTTGCCTGATGGGCCGCCGTTAACGCCGCGTTTACCATGAAGGCGGTAAGCTCGCCTCTCGACGGGCCGAACCCTGTGCTATAAGCGCCCCCAATGCTCGCCCCCGCTCAAGCAAAGGAGGGTTCGGCGCCACCAATCTGTAGTAGAATGGGAGCATGCGGCAGAGGATGGGGTTGATGGTCCTCGACGCCGAGCGCCGGCGTTCCTTTTGGTCTCCCGAGGAGTGGAAGCCCGGACGCTTCGCCATTCCGGCAAGC
Organism: Pseudomonadota bacterium; assembly: GCA_021812165.1. Taxonomy (GTDB): domain Bacteria; phylum Pseudomonadota; class Alphaproteobacteria; order ATCC43930; family CGMCC-115725; genus AP-15. The sequence goes on from JAKAOO010000037.1 coordinate 12,985, forward strand.
GCCGCCTTGACTCTCGCCGGTGTCGGCGCCGCGCTTTTCATTGTTTATGGGCGCGCGACGATCTCCGGCGAGGCGGCGGGGACGGCGCTCTTCTTTGTCGCTCTCTGCGTCTCCCTTGCGATTGCCGTCCTCGTCACGTGCCTTTGGCATCGCGCGCTCGCCGGCCGGCTCGACATTCTGCAACAGGCGCTCGACGCCTCGCCCGATGCGCAGCTGATCCTCGCGCCGGAGGGGCGGCTGGTTTATGCCAGCGCCGCTTTTCTGAACCTCTTTCCGAGGCCGGGAGAGCCGCCGCTGCAGAGGATTGAGCGGGCGGTTGCCGCAGATGCGCAATCGCAGGGGGATTTTCGCCGGCTGCTGTCGCAAGCGGCGGCCGGCAGCCGTGCGATGGCGGCGGTCTTTCTCGGCGATCCCGAGGGCGCCGCGGCGGGCTGGTTTACGATCTCGGTCAACCCGATTGCCGGATGCCCGGGCTACCGCTTGTGGAACCTCGAAGACATCACCGCGCGCCACCAGATGGAGGCGGTGATCCGCGACGAGCGGAACAAGCTCGGCGACTTCCTCGCCAGCGCGCCGGTGGGCTTTTATTCGGTCGATCACGAGGGCCGGTTTTTGTTCGTCAACGAGACGCTCGCGGGATGGCTCGGCGTCAACGGCGGCGAAGTCGTTGCGAGCGGCGCGCGTCTCCAAGACTTCTTGTCGAGCCCGCCGAGCGCCGGCGCGCCCGCCTATGCGCCTTTCCAGGAGGAGGAAGGCGGCGGGATGGCGGAAGTCGTTCTGAGGGGCCGGCAAGGGCGCCTTCTTCCGGTGGCGATTCGGCAAAGCGTCGTCGGCGAGGGTGCGGATTTGCGCACGCGCTCGGTGGTGCGCGATCTCTCCCCCGAGCGCGAGTGGGAGGCGGCGCTGCGGCTATCGCGCGAACGGTTTCAGCGCTTTTTCGACCATGCCCCGGTCGGCATCGCCCTCATCGACTCCGAGGGTCGGCTCGAGGAAGCGAACCGCGCCATGGGCCAGCTTCTAGGCGCGCTGCCAAAGGCGCTCTTCGGGCAGAAGCTCATCGACTTTCTGCAGGAGGAGGATCGCCGCGACTTTGCGTTGAAGCTGAAGGCGGTGGCGGGCCGAGGCCAGCCGGAGCCGTTCGAGGTCCGCTTCAAAGGATCGCGCGAAAAGACGGCGGTCGCCACTCTTTCCGGTCTCGACGGCGCGGAAGGGGGCGAAGGCGGCTTGATGCTCCATCTGATCGACGTCACCGATCAGAAACACCTCGAAGTTCAAGTCGCCCAATCGCAGAAGATGCAGGCCGTCGGCCAGCTCGCCGGCGGGGTCGCGCACGATTTCAACAATCTTTTGACCGCGATGATCGGCTTTTGCGATTTCCTCCTGCAGCGCTTCCGGCCGGGCGACCCCTCGTTCTCCGACATCATGCAGATCCGGCAGAATGCGAACCGGGCCGCCAACCTCGTGCGCCAGCTGCTGGCGTTCTCGCGGCAACAGACGTTGCAGCCGCGGGTTCTCGACATCACCGATGTTCTGGTCGAGCTGTCGCATCTCCTGCGCCGCCTCATCGGCGAGAAGATCGAATTGAAAGTGGTGCTCGGGCGCGATCTCGGCCTCGTCAAAGTCGATCAGGGGCAGATCGAACAGGTCATCATCAACCTCGCCGTCAATGCGCGCGATGCGATGCCGCAAGGCGGCCGTCTCATAATCCGCACCGCGAATTTTGCCAGCCCGCAGCCGGTGCGGCGCGGGCTCGAGGTGATGCCGGCTGGCGAATACGTCCTGATCGAGGTCGCCGACGCCGGGGTCGGCATCGCCAGGGAAGATCTGGAGCGCATCTTCGAACCCTTCTTTTCGACACAGGAGGTCGGTTCGGGAACGGGGCTCGGGCTGTCGACGGTTTACGGCATCGTCAAGCAGACGGGAGGCTTTATCTTTGTGGAGAGCGCCCCGGGCCGCGGCACCCAATTTCAGATCTATCTGCCGCGCTACGAGGCGAGAGAAGGCGAGCTCGGGGAGCGCGCCGAGGGCGCCGAAACGCAAGCGGCGCGAGATCTGACCGGGATCGGAACCATTCTTCTCGTCGAAGACGACGATCCGGTCCGCATTTTCAGCGCTCGCGCGCTGCGCAACAAGGGCTACAAGGTCGTCGAGGCGAGAAGCGGCGAAGGGGCGCTCGAAGTCATGGGGCAGATGACCGAGCCGATCGACCTCATCGTCACCGATGTGGTGATGCCGCGCATGGACGGGCCGGAACTCGTCCGCAAGGTGCGCGAGCAACACCCCGAGATGAAGGTCGTCTTCATCTCCGGTTATGCGGAGGACAGCTTCCGCCAGAGGCTCGGTTCGGACGGCGACACCCACCTCCTGCCGAAGCCCTTCAGCCTCAAACAGCTGGCAGGCAAGGTGAAGGAGGTCTTGAGCGGCGAAAACGCGTGATGGTCGGGGCGATTTTGCGCTTTGGCGTCATGAACAAAAGGTGTACATTGCGGCCCTGCGGACCGATTGCGCCGCGGGTAGGGTTGTGAAATAAGGGAGGATGGATTGATGCAAACCGCCTTGCACCTTTTGGACAAGCCAATGATGGACAAGCAACGGGCTCTCGAGGCCGCCCTCGGGCAGATCGAACGCGCCTTCGGCAAGGGCTCGATCATGAAATTGGGCGCGCGCGAAGCAGCGACCGATTACGAGGTGATCTCCACGGGCTCGCTCGGCCTCGACATCGCTCTCGGCGTCGGCGGGCTGCCGCGCGGACGCATCGTCGAGATTTATGGGCCCGAAGCCTCGGGCAAGACGACCCTTGCCTTGCACGCCATCGCCGAGGCGCAAAGGACCGGCGGCACGTGCGCCTTTATCGATGCCGAGCACGCGCTCGATCCCGCCTATGCCAAACGGCTCGGCGTCAAGGTCGACGATCTCCTCATCTCCCAGCCCGACGCCGGAGAGCAGGCGCTCGAAATCGCCGACACGCTCGTCCGCTCCGGCGCCGTCGATGTTCTCGTGATCGACAGCGTCGCCGCCCTCGTGCCGCGCGCCGAACTCGAAGGCGAGATGGGCGACAGCCATGTCGGGCTCCAGGCCCGCCTCATGAGCCAGGCGCTCCGGAAACTCACGGGCTCGATCGCCCGCTCGCGCGCGATCGTCATCTTCATCAATCAGATCCGTTTGAAGATCGGGGTCATGTTCGGCAATCCCGAGACCACGACCGGCGGCAACGCGCTCAAGTTTTACGCCTCGGTCCGTCTCGACATCCGCCGCATCGGCTCGATCAAGGACCGCGACCAGGCGGTCGGCAACCAGACCCGGGTCAAGGTGGTCAAAAACAAGCTGGCGCCTCCGTTCAAGGTCGTCGATTTCGACATCATGTATGGCGAAGGGATCTCGAAACGGGGCGAACTCATCGATCTCGGCGTGCAGGCGGGGGTGGTCGAAAAATCGGGCTCCTGGTTCTCTTTCGACGGCCAGCGCATCGGCCAGGGCCGCGAAAACGCCAAGACCTATCTGAAAGAGCACGCCGAGGTCAGCGACTCGATCGAACGCGCGATCCGCGCCAATTCCGGCCTCGTCGCCGAAGCGATGATGGCGAGGCCGGGAGAGATGGCGGCGGAAGAGTAGGCGGGATTGCAGCGGGCGGAGTGAGCTGTCCCCGCGCTCGCGCCGAAGGCCGCCCCCGGCTTAGCGCTGGCTGCCGCTGCCACACCCGCCGTGGCACGACACGGTTGAACGATGAGCTTCCCGCGAATTTTCGCATTCGGCCTTGGCCTAGCCACCTTGCCTACCCTCAGCTCTATGGCCTGGGCGGCGTATTGGGGCACACCGCTGGAAACCACTTTTGGGGCCGGCATAATATGGACGGTGTGTGCGATACTCGTCGCGGTTTTGCTGTATGCATTACGCTCCTGGAGCCCCTTGGCTTATGGACTGATCGAAATATCTGCTGGAGTATTGCTGATTTATTTCGATATTGCTCCAGCAGCGCAGCCAGCGGCTACGGTCTGTAACGGCAGGGTACTGTGGGGATTAGGATGTACCTTTCAGTCGTGGTTGATCGTCCTTGCAGGTATCTACATTTTAGTGCGTGGGATGGACGACGCGCGGGCGACGTGCCTATTGCGCATCGTGCATGCCTGGCGGCGAGAGCGGCGGCAAGTGCGCGTAGCTAAGGACCCCCCGCGAGACGAGGCTTGAGGCGGCAATTTCCCAGGAAGCATTTCATCCTGCGTAGCTCGGCATCCGCGATCGCGCTTCGCTCGCATCTGGACACTTGGGGCCGCCCTTTGCGATAACCGGCGCCGGCTCTTGTACCGGCGCCATGGAAGCCCAGAATATTAGCGATGCCTTCGACCGATGACATACGCGCCCAATTTCTCGATTATTTCGCGCGCCAGGGTCACGAGATCGTGCCGTCGAGCCCGCTCGTGCCGCGCAACGACCCGACCCTCCTTTTTACAAACGCCGGGATGGTCCAGTTCAAGGGTGTCTTTACCGGCATCGAAAAGCGGCCCTACCGGCGGGCCGCCACGGCGCAGAAATGCGTGCGCGCCGGCGGCAAGCACAACGATCTCGAAAACGTCGGCTATACGGCGCGCCATCACACGTTTTTCGAGATGCTCGGCAATTTCTCGTTCGGCGACTATTTCAAGGATGTGGCGATCGAACTCGCCTGGAAGCTGGTGACGCGCGAGTTCGCGGTCGACAAACGGCGCCTTCTCATCACGGTCTATGCCGAAGACGAAGAAGCGGCGAGGCTTTGGGCAAAGATCGCCGGGCTTCCCGAAAAGCGGATCATCCGCATCGCGACTTCGGACAATTTCTGGGCGATGGGCGACACCGGGCCTTGCGGGCCCTGCTCCGAGATCTTCTACGACCACGGCCCGAGCCTCGAAGGCGGCCCGCCGGGGAGCGCGGAGGCCGAGGGCGACCGTTTCGTCGAGATCTGGAACCTCGTCTTTATGCAGTATGACCAGCTCGGCCCCGGCGAACGCGTGGCCCTGCCGCGCCCTTCGATCGACACCGGGATGGGCCTCGAACGGATCGCCGCAGTCCTCCAGGGAAAGCACGACGACTACGACATCGACCTCTTCCGCGCGCTCATTTGCGCTTCCGCCGAAGCCTCCGGGGTTGCGGCGGACGGGCCGCATGCGGTCTCGCACCGGGTCATTGCCGATCACTTGCGCGCGGCGGCGTTCCTCATCGCCGACGGCGTCCTGCCGAGCCGGGAAGGCCGCGGCTATGTTCTGCGCCGGATCATGCGCCGGGCGATGCGCCACGCCCACATGCTGGGCGCGAAAGAGCCGCTTCTGTGGCGCCTCGTTCCCGTTCTGGTGCGCGAAATGGGCGCCGCCTATCCCGAGCTCTTGCGTGCGGAGCCTCTCGTCGCGGAAACGCTTCGTTTCGAAGAGGCCAACTTCAAGGAGACGCTCGGGCGCGGCCTCAAGCTTCTCGAGGAAGAAAGCGCGCGGCTCAATCCGGGCGAGCCGCTTCCCGGCGCGGTCGCCTTTCGCCTCTACGACACCTATGGATTTCCTCTCGACTTGACCGAGGACGTGCTGCGCGCAGAGGGGCGCCAAGTCGCTCGAGAAGGCTTCGAAGCGGCGATGGCGCGGCAGCGCGAAGAGGCGAGGAGAAGCTGGATCGGTTCGGGTGAGGCCGCGTCGGAGGGGATGTGGCATTCCTTGCGCGACGAATTGGGCGCGAGCGAGTTTCTGGGATACGAGACGCTGAGCGCAGAGGGGATCGTCCTCGCGCTTTTGCGCGACGGCGCTCGCGTCGACAAGGCCTCGGCCGGCGAGGAGGTCGGCCTCATCCTCAACCAGACGCCGTTTTATGCCGAGTCGGGCGGGCAGGTGGGCGATACGGGCGCCGCCTTTACGGCCGCGGGCGCCGAGCTCGACATGCGCGACACCGTCAAGAGGGCGGGCGATCTTTATCTCCATCTGGCGAGCGTGACGCGCGGCACGGTCACGGTGGGCGATGCGCTCGATCTTCGCGTCGATGCCGCGCGCCGCCGCCTGTTGCGCGCCAACCATTCGGCGACCCATCTCCTGCACCAGGCGTTGCGGCGGCGATTGGGCGCGCATGTGACGCAAAAAGGCTCGCTCGTCGCCCCCGATCGCCTGCGCTTCGATTTCAGCCACAGAGAGGCGCTCGGCGAAGAGGACATTCGCGCCGTCGAGAGCGAGGTGAACGAGCGCGTGCGCGCCAATCACGCCGTCAGTACCCGGCTTCTCTCGCCGCAGCGCGCGATCGCGGAAGGCGCGATGGCGCTTTTCGGCGAAAAGTACGGAGAGGAGGTGCGGGTTGTCGCGATGGGCGGGGAGGACGCGGAGGGTCGGCCCTTTTCGGTCGAGCTCTGCGGCGGCACCCATGTCCGGCGCACCGGCGACATCGGACTGTTCAAGATCGTCTCGGAAAGCGCGGTCGCCTCGGGGGTGCGCCGCATCGAGGCGCTGATCGGGAAGGCGGCCGAGTCTCATCTCGCCGAGGAAGAGGAATGGCTGCGCGAGGCCGCCCGGGCGCTGCGCACGAGCCCCTCGGAATTGCCCTCGCGCGTCGCGGTGCTCGCGGAAGAAAGCCGGCGTCTCGAACGCGAGCTCGGAGAGGCGCGGCGGCTTCTGGCGCAGGCCGGCGGCGCCGCAAAACCCGCCACCAAGCGCATCGGCGAGGTCGCTTTCGACGGCCGGGTGGTCGACGACATTCCAGGGCGCGAACTCAAATCGCTCGCCGACGACGTGAAGCGGCAGATCGGTTCCGGCGTCGTCGCCCTCCTCTCGCGCACCGAAGGAAAGGCGAGCATCGTCGTCGCGGTCAGCGCCGATCTCGTGGAGCGGTTCGATGCGGTGGCGCTGGTGCGGCTCGCGGCCCGGGTTCTCGGCGGAACCGGCGGTGGCGGGCGCGCCGACATGGCGCAGGCGGGAGGACCGCAGATCGCTCGCGCCGAGGAGGCGCTCGGCGCCGTCGAGCGTGCGATCGCCGAAAAGCTCAAGGTCGAGGCCTAAGGAAAACTGGAACGCGCACCGGCGATTCGCTCCCGCAGGCGGTGCCGAGGCATCGCGTTCGGCGCACCAGAGGGTTGACTTTCTTCCATTTTTCTATTCTGCTGCGATGGTCACGGGCATCGCGCCCCATAATGGTCGAGAGCGGTGACGCTCGACGACTTTGTTGACGAGCAACGGGATTGCTTGGGATGAAGCGCTATTTTCTTCGGGCATCACTTGTTCTTGCCGGGGCGTTCTTGGCGCTCGGCGGCTGTACGCCTACTCCGATTCGGTATGATCCTCTGAGCGTCAACGGGCGCGACGGCGGAGGCGTGACCCCGAGCTACCCGGCGCTGATGCGGATCGCCGCCGCGGCGCGGACGGGCGGCGATTTATCGAACGCCGTCTCTCTCTACCGGCGTGCGGCGCAGCTGGCGCCAGGCAACCCGGAGCCTTATCTCGACCTAGGCGATACGCTGGTCGCGATGGGGAAGACAAACGAGGCGATTCTCGCCTACAACTCGGCGCTGGCGCGCAACCCGCACACGCCCGGGGCAAGAGGCGGTCTCGCGCGCGCCTATCTCTTGACTGGCCGCCCGGAGCTCGCCTTTGCACCGCTCTCGACGGATTACGCGGAGCATCCCAAAGACCCGCGCCTTTACCTGCTTCTCGGCATGGCCAACGATGAGACGGGGGCGCACGCGGCGGCGCAGAGCTGGTATCGGGGCGGCCTTGCGATCGCGCGCGGAAATCCCGACTTGACGATCAATCTCGCTTTGTCGCTGGCCTTGAGCGGCGATTATCCTTCGGCGATCAGCACCTTGCGACCTCTCGCTTCGGGGCCAGGCTCCTCGCCGGCGGCGCGCCAGACGCTTTCCCTCATTTACGGCCTTGCCGGCAATGACCGCGCGGCGGCCCGGCTCGCCCGGATCGATCTCAACGACGCCGCGGTCAAGCACAACCTCGCCTATTTCGCGAGCCTGCGCCGGCTCTCGCCGAAGGCGCGCGCCCGCGCGATCCTCGACATGCGTCGCGCGTCCTAGCGTCCCGAGCCACAAATTCGCGGCATTATTTGCTGTCATTGCGAGGAGCCTACGAGTCCGCGCTTTGCGCGGCCCGAGGATAAACTCCGCGACGAAGCAATCTCGGGCAATCCCAAGACCATCGGGTGCGAGATTGCTTCCCCCCGGAACGCCCGCGAGGGCGGCCGTCCGGGGGTCGCAATGACACCGCGGATATATTCACGAACTTCCCGGTCAGGACACCGGCGAACGCCTCAACGCTTTTCGGCTCCGCCCTTGCTGTTTGCGGCGACGGGGGCCTGCGGTTGGGACATGACGACGGTCGGATGCGACGTTGTCCTTCCCGTCAACGCGTCGATCGTCCGCAGCGCAGCCGGGCCCAAGAGGACGATGAAAAGCGTCGGCAGGATGAAGATGATCATCGGCACCGTCAAAAGCGCCGGCAAGCGCGCCGCCTTTTCCTCCGCCTTGTTAAGGCGTTGGGCGCGGAATTCGTTGGCGAGCACGCGCAGAGAGTGCGCGAGCGGGGTCCCGAACTTTGCCGTCTGCAAGAGCGTGTTGATGACGCCGCGGATGGCTTCCGAATCGGTTCTCGCGCCCAAATTGTCGAACGCCATGCGGCGATCGGGGAGGAAGGTCAATTCCGCGGCGGTGATCGCCCATTCTTCCGCGAGCTCCGGCCAGGTGCCTGCAAGCTCGCGCGAGACCCGAACGAGCGTCGCATCGAGAGAGAGCCCGGCCTCGACGCAGACCACCATCAGATCGAGCGCGTCCGGCAGGGCGAGCTGAAGCTGCTTTGCCCGTTTGGCGGCGGCATTCTGAACGTAAAGCTTTGGCGCATAGAAGCCCGCGAACACGCCGGCGAGCGCCGCGAAGAGCGTAAGCCGCGGCGGGATCGGGACGAGATGCAGCCAAAGGACGTTCGCGAGCACCAACCCGCCGAAGACAAAAGGCAGGGTGATCTTGGCAAAGAGAAAGGCGACGACCGCGTCCGGCGAGCGCATGCCGGCACGCATCAGCATTTCTCGCGCACGGCCTGCATGCTGCGAGCGCAACAGATTAAGGCGCGTCACCGCCGTGCGCATCAAACCGACGGGATCGGTGCGCTGACGGCGCCGCGGCCGCACCAGCGCGCTTCTTTTCAACGCTTCCCGCCGCTCGAGGATCTCGGCAAAGCGCCGCTCGAAGGGGCTCGCCTCGCGCAAGGCGTTCCAGATCGCAAACAAGGTCAAAAGCACTGCGAGCCCCGCGAGCGCCGCTATGAAGTCGGCAAAACCGAGGCCGGCAGGAAGCCATTGCGAGAAGGAGGAAACGGCGACCGAGGTGTTCATATCTCAAAACTTGCCAGTTTTTTCATGACGTAGATGCCGAAGAGGAACATCCCCGCCCCAATAAAATCGAGGATGATCCCGCGGATGTCGGAGACCATCGGCTTCAGATACGCGGGCGTGGTCAGCTCCAAGAGACCGATGACGAGGATCGGCAAGCCTCCGAGGATGGCCGTCGTGGCGCGCGCTTCGCTCGCCATCGCCCGCACTTTGGCGCGCATCTGCCGGCGGCCGCGCAGCACGTCGGCGAGATTGGCGAGGGTTTCGGCGAGATTGCCGCCGGTTTCGCGCTGCACGCTGAGAGCGACGACAAAAAAGCGGAACTCCTGCGCGTCGATGCGTTTCGCGGTTTCCCAGAGCAGCGATTCGAGGCTGCGCCCGAGACGCATCCCGGCCTCGACGAGGCGCAGCTCGCCCCCGACCGGCTCCGCGAGCTCTTGGCCCGCGTTGACGATCGCCTCGCTGATCGGCAAACCCGAGCGCAAAGCGCGCACCATCAGATCGATCGCTTCGGGAAAGAGCAGAAGGAAACGTTTGACGCGGCGATTGCCGAGCTTTCCGATCACGAAGTGGGGGAGGGCGATCCCGAGGAACGCTCCGACGAGAAGGCTCGCGAGGAAACCGAGCGGGGTCAAAAGGCCGACGGCGAGCGTTGCGACGCCTGAGAGGGCGAGCACCGCGAGCGCATACTGACCGATGCTGATCGCATAGCCGGTCCGGGCGAGACGCGCGGCGAGGGCGTCGCGCCGCGGCAGCCAGCGCTTGGCGACGCGATCGATCTTCGGCGTGTTGCTTTCGCGGCGGGAGAGCGATCGCGCGGCGGTTCTGGTGCCGCCCGCTGTCGTCACTGCGCCGTACACCATCTGCAGCCGCCGGTTGTGACGGCGGCTTTGGAAGTAGTCGTTTATGGCGAAGGCGGCAAGCGCGAAGGGAAGGCCGACGCCGATCCCCAGGACGATGGAAAGCACCGTCACATTATCGAGAAACTCCGGCATCCTTCAAATCACCTCCAAGAGGGCCTTGTCGAGGCCGTAATATTCGGCGCGGGGCAGGAAATACGGGCGCACGCCGCTCGATTTGAAGGTGCCCCTGAGCTTGCCGTCGGTGGCTTCGCCCGCGTATTGGAAGGTGTAAAGGTCCTGCGTCGTGATGACCTCGCCTTCCATCCCGACGATTTCGGTGACGCGGACGACGC
>JAKAOO010000240.1 GCA_021812165.1 Pseudomonadota bacterium
GATGAGCTTGTCGGCCGCCGCCGCGACCGCCGCGCCGCCGACGGGAAGCGAACGCGATCCTCCGGTGCCGCGCCCGAAACCGACGGCGAGGGTATCGCCCTGCAAAACCCTCACCCGTTCCGGCGGGATCCCGAGCGTTTCCGAAGCCAGTTGGGCATAGGCGGTTTGGTGCCCCTGGCCGGAGGATTGCGTTCCTATGAGGAGCGTCAAAGTGCCGCTCGGATCGAAGCGCAGCTCGGCGAATTCGTCCCACCCGCCTCCGCTCTGCTCGATATAAACGGCAAAGCCCTGGCCCAGATAACGTCCGCGGGCGCGCGCCTCTTGCCGGCGCTCGGCGAGCCCGTCGCGAGCGGAGGCGAGAGCCTCTTCCATGTTGCGGCCGAAATCGCCGCTGTCATAGGTGAGACCCAAAGGGGTGCGATAGGGCATCGCTTGCGGCGCGATCAAATTGCGGCGCCGCAGTTCCGCGGGCTCGACGCCGAGACGGCGCGCGGCGATGTCGATGAGGCGTTCCAATGCGTAAGCCGCCTCCGGACGCCCGGCGCCGCGATAGGCGTCGACCGGCACCGTATGGGTGAAAACGCCTTTGATTTCGACATGGATCGCCGGGATGCGATAGACGCCCGAAAGCATCACCGCCCCCGAGAAGGTCGGGATTTCCGGCGCGTAGTTCGAAAGATACGCGCCCATGTTGGCGATCGTCTCGACCTTGAGCGCGAGAAAGCGCAACCCCTCGTCGAGAGCGAGTTCGAGCGCCGTCACGTTGTCCCGGCCCTGGGTGTCGCTCATGAAGGCTTCGGAGCGTTCCGCCAGCCATTTGACCGGACGTCCGAGCTTCCTTGCCGCCCACAACACGAGAATGTGCTCGGGATAAAGAAAGAGCTTCATGCCGAACCCGCCGCCGACATCGGGAGTGATGACGCGGATGCGGTTTTCCGGGATCTTGAAGATGTTCTGGGCGAGCAGGCCGCGCAGGAAATGCGAGCCTTGGGTCGAGCTCCAGAGCGTCAGAGAACCTTCGCCCGGATCGTATTCGCCGATAGCCCCGCGCGGCTCCAGCGAATTGACGACGATGCGGTTGTTCGAAAGCCCGACGGCGACCCGGTGGCGCGCGGCGGCAAAGGCGCGCTCCGCCGCCCCCCGGTCCCCCTCTTCCCAATCGAAAGCGAGGTTTTGCGGGATTTCGTCCCAGACGAGGGGCGCTCGCGATCGGAGCGCCGCCGCCGTCTCGACGACAGCGGGCAAAGGCTCGTACTCGACCGCGACGCGCTCGGCGGCCTCGCGCGCCAAGGCAAGGCTCTCGGCGACGACCATCGCCACCGCGTTGCCGACGTGGCGCCCGCGATCCCGCGCCATCGCCGGGTATGGCGGGTAGACCGGGCGGGAGCCGTCGCGGTTTTTGAGCTCCGTCAGACACGGGATCGTCCCGACCCCGTCGCGATCGAGATCCTTGCCGGTATAGACGCCGAGGACGCCGGGAAGAGAGCGCGCGGCAGCGGTCTCGACGGCATGGACCCTTGCGTGCGCATGCGGAGAGCGCACCATCACCGCATGGGCCTCATCGGGCCGGTTGATATCGCCCAGGTAATGGCCGCGCCCGGTCAGGAAGCGCCGGTCTTCAAACCGCCGGACCGGCTGACCGAGGCCAAACTGTCTCACCGCGCAGCCTCCATGTTTCCCTCGGAACATAGGCTCGCCCGTCGCCGGCGGCCATCCCTTTCGCGCCGCCCCTTCTTCGGGATATCCGCAGAAGCGGCTTGATCGGCCGAGCGAAGCGGCAAGATGATGGGGCGATTTCTCTTGCCGGCTTTCTGAGCGTGCGCGCCGGCGCGGAGGTTCTTTGACAAAAAGGAGGCGAATGTGGATAGGGTCGCGGTCGAAGTGACGGAAGGCGCGCGAGGGATCGGATCCAAGATCGTGACGGCCGCAAGGCTTCCTTCCCCTTTGGCCGTTTGAGGCGCCCGGATGGCCGAAGAGCGCGTCGCCCCCTACGGCTCCTGGTCCTCTCCGATCACGTCCGATCTGATCGTCGCCGCGACGATCGGTTTGGGCGAAGTCGCGCTCGACGGCGAAACCGTTTATTGGCTCGAGTCGCGGCCCGAGGAAGGCGGGCGCTCGGTGCTGATGCGGCGCTCCCGTTCGGGCGAGATCGCCGAGGTGACGCCGCCCCTCGCGAAAGGCGAGCAGGGCTTCAGCGTCCGAACCCGCGTTCACGAATATGGCGGCGGCGCCTACCTCGTTGGCGAGGGCGTCGTCTATTTTTCGAACGATCGCGACCAGCGCCTCTATCGCCAAGAGCCTGGCGCGCTTCCCACGCCCATCACCGAGGAACCGAAAGAAGAGCGCGGCTTGCGCTATGCCGACGGCGTGTTCGACCGGGTGCGCCGCCGGATCATCGCCGTGCGCGAAGAGCATAAGGACCGAGAGCCGCCCACCAACACGCTCGCCGCAATCACGCTCGACGGCTCCTCCCCGCAGTCGATCCTCGTCACCGGCAGCGATTTTTACGCCGCGCCGCGGCTCTCTCCCGACGGCCAAACCCTCGCCTGGCTCGAGTGGGATCACCCGAACATGCCGTGGGACGGGACCCGGCTCATGGTGGGCCGCATCGCCGCGGATGGGAGGGTCGCGGAGAGGCGGATGGTGGCGGGAGGCGCGGAGGAGTCGATTCTCGAACCCCGCTGGTCCCCTTCGGGCGTCCTCTATTTCCTTTCCGACAAGAGCGGCTGGTGGAACCTCTATCGCATCGAGGGCGAGGGCGCGGAGGCCATCTATCCTCTCCAGGCGGAGTTCGGCCGCCCGGCATGGGCCTTTCGCGCTTCGAGCTACGCCTTTCTGTCGCCCCAGCTCCTTTTCTGCGCGTTTCAAAAAGACGGGCTTTCAGAGCTTGCCGCGATCGATCTCAAGACTCTGGCGATGTCGAAGGTTGCCACGCGTTTTACCGATATTTCCTCGCTTCGCGCCGGTGGCGAGTGGGTCTATTTCCGCGGCGGCTCCTCGAAACGTCTTCCTGCGATCGTCACGCTCTCCCCCTCTACGGGCGAAGCCGAGATTTTGCGAGCATCGAGCGCGGAAGATCCGGGGGCTTACGAAGGGTATATCTCGCCGCCGCAGCCGATTACGTTTGCGACCGCGCGCGGCCTTCCCGCGCACGCCCTTTTCTATCCGCCGAAAAACCGCGATTTCGCGGCGCCTCCCGGCGAATTGCCGCCGCTTCTCTTGCGCGCCCATGGCGGCCCGACCGGCGCCGCATCGTCGACGCTCGACTGGACGGTCCAGTTCTGGACGAGCCGCGGCTTTGCCTTCTGCGATGTCAACTATGGAGGAAGCAGCGGGTACGGGCGCGCCTATCGCGAGCGCTTGCGCGGCAATTGGGGGGTCGTCGATGTCGAGGATTGTGTCAATGCCGCCCGCCACCTCGCGGCCGAGCGCCGGGTCGATGCACGCCGCATGGCGATCCGCGGCGGCAGCGCCGGCGGCTTTACGGCGCTTGCGGCCTTGACCTTTCACGATGTCTTTGCGACGGGAGCCAGCTATTACGGCATCGGCGATCTCGAAGCGCTCGCGAAAGAGACCCACAAGTTCGAAAGCCGCTATCTCGACGGTCTGATCGGCCCCTACCCCGAAGCCCGCGAGCTCTACCGCCTGCGCTCGCCGCTTCATTCCACCCTACGCCTCAACGTCCCGGTCGCCTTGTTTCAGGGTTCGGAGGACCGCGTCGTTCCTCCGGATCAGGCCGAAGCGATGGCGAACGCGCTCAAGGAAAAGGGCCTGCCGGTTCAATATCTGCTCTTCTGCGGCGAGCAGCACGGCTTTCGCCGCGCGGAGACCATCAGGCGTGCGCTCGATGCAGAACTTTATTTTTATTCCGTATTTCTCTCGCGAACGAAGCTCTCTTTTTGAGCCTCCCCTTCGCTTGGAAGAGAGGTCAAGCGACCGCGAGATGATCAACCGGGCGCAGGATACGCACGCCTCGCCAGGGGTCGAGCATCAGCAGATCCTGGTCGCCGCTGACGATTATTTCCGCACCGGCGGCGAGAGCGAGTTCCAAATACTTGTTGTCTTTCTGATCGCGGCAGTCCGCGACGCGAAGGGTCGGCTCAAACCAGACTGCCGCGCGCCGCAGGATTTCGAGGAAACGCTCGCGCCTCGCGCGGGAAATGACATGCGCGAATTTCGGGCGGCCGAGTACCTCGGCAATCTCGGCATCGACTTCGGCGGAAAGGGCCAGCACATCGGCTTCATCGGCGCGCAATAACGCGCGCTCCGGCACGCTGTCCGCCTTGAGCGCCGCGCTCACGATCGCTGAGGCATCGAAGACGATCAATCGCCGCCGCGGCGGTGACGGCGCTCCGCATTATAGAGGGCGAGCTCCGCCTCGATCTCCGCATCGGTCAATGCTGCGGCTCTCGCTTCGGCTTTCAGATCGGCGATCGCACGGGCGAGGGCGCTCGGACCCGAACGCGGGCGGAGCACGCGGCTGACCAGACGCCCGACCGCCTCGCGGTTGCGTGCGTCGGCGAGCGCCGCCGCCGCCTCCGGCTCGACCGGTATCGTTACGTCAACCGTCTTCTCCATTCTCACCTCCGCGCGAAGAGATGTAAGCGCCGCAGCGAGCCTCTTCACGCCGCTCGATCCCCTCTACGCGAATTCCGGCGCCGAGACCATCAGGCGTGCGCTCGATGCGGAACTTTATTTTTATTCCGTCTTTCTCTCGCGAACGAAGCTCTCTTTTTGATCCGTCCATCCTGGACGGCGACGATCTCGCCTTCGCCGAGCGGGACCCAGTCCTCTTTCGTCAAGGGAACGCTCGCGAAGAGCGTGAGTTGTTGCGGCTCGCCCGCAAAGCTTCTCCGGCTGCGGAAAATCCGTCACGGTCGCACGCGCATTGGCGTTCGAGGCGCCACAAGCCGGGCGGGGCATCAGCCCGTATTGCCCGGCGGAATTGTCCCCTTATGGATCGTCACACCGAGAAATTCATCGGTCCCGTGGCGATTGAGGAGCAGGAGGATATTGCCTTTCTTCGCCGCATCCTTCAGCGCCTTCGCCGCTTCATGCGGTCTCGTTACCGGCTGCCGATCGACCGAAACGATGACGTCGCCGGGCTCGACGCCGAGAGAGTGAAGCGGGCTATTCTCTGCGATAGAT
>JAKAOO010000241.1 GCA_021812165.1 Pseudomonadota bacterium
CGATCTTTTCGGGCTCGATGAGATCGGGCCCCAGAAGCTCGCGGTTTTCGCGCACCACCTCGGGATCGAAATCGGGGAAAAACTCGGCCGCAGGAAAGGAGGGGCCTTCGAAATCGGCGAGCCGGTAGACCTCGAAATCGCCGATGCGGATTGGTTCCATCTTCTCTCTCCTTGCTCTTCTTTTCGGGGGGCGCGCGTCTGGCGCAATTTCCTACTCCGCGAGCGCCGGCTCGGCGACACTCGCCAAGCGGAAAGCCGGCATTACTTCCGCGGCAAAGCGATCGAGCTGCTCGAGCATCACCTTCTGCGGCACGCCGACCGAGAGGCTCACCATCACCCGATCGAGACCGGGGTAGTGCTCCTCGAGGCGTTTCAAATCCTCGATCACCTCTTCGGGAGTGCCGCATAAAAAGCCGCCGCTCCTGATCGCGTCCTCGATCCGCGGGAGATTGGCGAAAGGGGCGCGCCTGCGGTCGCGCATGATCTCGATCTGCTCTTCGCTCAAAGCGCGCACGAGCCGCAGCTCGCCGAACATTTTGAGGTTCTCTTCGTAATATTTGGCGGCTTCGCGGATCCCCTTCTCCCGGCTGTCGGCGAGATAGAAATGAAAGCCGAAAGCAAGACGCTCGCCCGGCAGCAACTTCTTGCCGATTTTCTCGTGCGCCTTCTGCCAGCCGCCGACCACCCTTTGCATCGCCCCGCCTTCAGCCGAGCCTCCGCCGACAACGCCCTTGATCCCCATCCGCGTCATGAAATCGAGCGCCCTCTCGCTTGCGCTCTGGATCGGCTGCCAGCATTCGACCGGCCGCTTCAAAGGGCGTGGGACGAGCGTCAATTCTTTCAGGTCGTAACCGCGATAAGGAACCTCGGCCGGCAGAGTGTAATGCTTGCCGCGATGGGAGAAGGATTCCTCGTTGAAGGCTTTGAAGATGATTTCGACCTGTTCTTCGAAAAGCTCGCGATTGGCGGGCTGATCGAGAAGCGGCGCGCCGAAGGTCTCGACTTCGCGGGTGTGGTAGCCACGCCCGATGCCGAGGGTGACGCGACCTCCCGTCAGGACATCGACGATGGCGAAATCCTCGGCGAGGCGCAGCGGGTGCCACATCGGCGTGATGTTGAAGCCGCAGCCGAAGCGCAAGCGCCGCGTCAGATGCGACAAGTGCAGCGCCGCCAAGAGGACATTCGGAATACACTCATAGCCTTCGCGCTGGAAATGGTGTTCGGCCATCCAGAACGTGTCGTAGCCGCGGCGATCCATCAGCTCCGCCATCGCCTGCGCCTTCGTGAAGACGCTCGCGAGATGCTCGTTCGAAAAGCGGCGTTCGTTGACGGGGGTGCCCCCATAGCCGACATCGTCCATATCGACGTGTCCGGCGAAAAGGCTGTCGAAATAACGGATCATCGCGTGACCTCCGAAAGGAAAGCGGGGGAGCGAGAGGGCGGCGGCGTGCTTATTCGGCCGCTGCGCGGGCCTCTTCTCCTTTGAGAACCGAGGCCGCCTCCTTTGCTACGGCGGTGCCTTCGAAAAAGCGCGGGTTTTGGCTGCCCCAAAGGCGCACGGCGTTCACAAAGGTGAAGTCGCGGAAATCGTCGCGCGTGATGAAGCCTTTTTCCAAGAGTTCATAGGCTTCGGGCAGGACCATCCGCATGTCGGGAACGTCGAAATGGCCGATATCCGAGCCGAAAAGCGCGTTGAGACGCGCCCCGAACGGGTTGGAGCGGGCGAAGGCCCAAATATTGCAACGGTCGTCCGCCTCGCAGCCGAAATAGAAGGGCCGAACGTAAAGATCGTGCCAATCCTCCTTTCTGGTGATCTCGCAGGCCGCGTAATCGTCGAGAACTTCGAGGCCGCCCGTCAGTTCGTCTTCTTTGAGTGAGGGCCAGCCGTCGCGGCGGGCGAGTTCGGACGCCATGTCCTCATAGCCGTATTTCTCGACGAGGATTTTGAGAAGCGCACGGTCGAGCTTTTTCGGATCCATATATTCGAGGCCTTCGCGTCCGCGCCGCTCCCAGTGCTCGATCAGATCGCAAAAGAGCTGGCAGCCCCAACCAACGCCGCCTTCGAGAAAGGCGAAATTGAGATCGGGAAAACGGCGCGTCACGCCGCCCAAGAAGAGCGATTTGGCGACGGCATGTCCGGCGGCGGCAAAATGCCCGATATGGTTGAAGGTGAAGTTCGAGGGCTGGTTCCTGAGGCCGAGGCTGCGGCCTCCGGTGTGAAAAGTGGGCGCGATTTCGAGTTCCCGGCATTTCTGCCAGACCGGGTCGTAATCGTAGTCGCTGTCGATGCCGAGCTGATCGAAATGCGCGGCGAATTTGGCGATGTCGGGGTCGGAGTCTTTGGCGGCCGGGAGCGTCCGCTTGATGCCGCTTCCAAACATCCCGGCCTTGGCGCCCAGCTCTCGGGTCACGAATTCGAGTTCTTCGACCGCCTCTTCGGGCGTGTGCATCGGGATGACGGCCGCCGCGGTCAGGCGATCGGATAAATCGCGGAAATAGTCGGCGGTGACGATGTTGAAGGCGCGGATGACGGCGCGTCGCGTCTTCTCGTCTTCGATGCGCGGGATCGACAGACCTGCGGTCGGATAAACGATGCCGAAATCGATGCCGAGTTCGTCGAGGCGATCGTAAAGCATCCTCGGCATCATCGCGGTGGCGCGGTCGCGCGTGTTGGTGGACTGGCGCCCCCAAAAACCTTCCATGCCGATGCCGCGGCGGCGCCTTTCGGCGATCGAAAGCGAGAGCGCGTCGGGATTGCGGCGCATCGATTTCCGCAAACCTTCCGCCGCCAATTCGCCGCCGACCTTCTTAGCCTTCTCGATAAAGACCGGACCGTATTCGACCCAATGGCCGTCGGCGTCGATAACCGGATGATCGAGCCTCGAGCGAACCTTCTCAGGCTGCCAATTCTTCCCAGCGCTCATTCCTTCCTCCCTGGAACGATTCCACCTCCTTCCTATCCTGCGGCGAAACGAAGCCGAGCGCCAGAACCGATTGTGTGTGTTTTTCGTCGGGTCGGCCCCTCACCCCACCCCTCTCCCCGCTGTGCGCGGGGCGAGGGAGAGAGGCTTACGCTCCCGCGACGGTGAGGCCGTCGATGCGCAGGGTTGGGGCGTCGACGCCGGTCTTGAATTCGAGGTCGTTGGCGGCGACGAGGCGGGCGAAGATGTTTTTCAAATTGCCCGCAACCGTCATCTCGCTCACCGGAAAGGTGATCTCGCCGCGCTCGATCCAAAACCCGGCGGCGCCGCGGCTGTAGTCGCCGGTCACGCCGTTGACCCCAAAGCCCATCAGCTCGATGACGTAGAAGCCGCTTTCGATGTCGGCCATCAGCTCTTTGGGGCTCGCCTTTCCGGGTTCGAGCCAAAGATTGGTGATGGAGGGCGCAGGCGGCGAAGAGGTGCCGCGCGAGGCGTGGCCGGTCGGCGGCAATTGGAGCTGCCGCGCGGAGCGCAGATCGAGGAGCCAGGTCGTCAAAA
This sequence comes from Pseudomonadota bacterium, assembly GCA_021812165.1. Lineage (GTDB taxonomy): Bacteria > Pseudomonadota > Alphaproteobacteria > ATCC43930 > CGMCC-115725 > AP-15. The sequence continues at coordinate 3,480 of JAKAOO010000241.1, forward strand.
CGCCCTTGTCGATGACGGCGCGCCGGCAGTTGGCGATCCCTTCGGCATCGAACGGCCGCGATCTGAGGCCGCGCCGGCGGTGCGGGTCTTCGATGATCGTGATCGCCTCGGGAAAGATCCGTTGGCCGAGACTATCCTTCAAGAAGCTCGTCCCGCGCGCGATCGACGGTCCCGAAATCGCGCCGAGAAGATGCGAGAGAAAGCTCGCTGCGACACGCGGGTCGAAGACGACCGGGCACTCGGCGGTCGGCATCTTGCGCGCTCCGAGGCGGCGGACCGCGCGTTCGCCGGCGCTCTTGCCGATCGTCTCCGGATCCTTCAAATCTTCGAGATAGACGGCGCTCGTAAAGTCGGCGTCGCGCTCCATCGCCGAGCCCTCGCCGGCGATGACGCTGACGGCAAGGCCGTGGCTCGACGCGGCGTAGGTCCCGCCAAATCCGTTCGAGGCAAAAAGCGCCGCGGCGGTCTTGGCCCAGCCGGTTTCGGCTCCCTCGGAATTGGTGACCCCTTTGATGCCGAGCGCCGCCTCTTCGGCCGCGCGCGCCCGCTCGATCAGGGTTTCGCCGGCCGGCTCCGCCGCGTCGAGGCTGTCGAGCTGCGGCCACTCCTTCGCGATCTGGTCGCTCTCGGCAATCCCGCAAAAGGGGTCCTCCGGAACCGTTCGCGCCATCGAAAGAGCGCGCGCGACGACCTCGTCCAAGGCGGCAGGCGAAGAGTCGTTGGAGGAGACGATCGCCTGCCGCCGGCCGAGAAAAACTCTCAAGCCCAGATCATGGCCTTCGGAGCGTTCGAGCTTTTCGATCTTGCCGAGACGGCAGGCGGTGGAGAGCGAAGTCCCTTCGATATAGACCGCATCGGCGGCGTCCGCCCCGGCCTTGCGCGCCCGCGAAACCACATCCTGCAGAAGATCGAGAGCCTTTTCCGTACTATCGGACATCAAACCTCCAGAAAACTCACTTCCAGATCGGCTTACCGGAGCCCGGAAGGCCGTAGCCCGCCCATTTGCGCGTGACTTCCGCGACGATCTCCTCGCTCATGCGGATCGGGCGGCCCCAAGGGCGCGTCGTCTCCGGCGGCAGCTTCGCCGTCGCGTCGAGGCCGATCTTGCCGCCGAGACCCGGCTCGGGCGACGCGAAATCGAGATAGTCTATGGGCGCCCGTTCCAAAAGGGTGACATCGCGCACCGGATCCATCCGCGTCGCGATCGCCCACATGACATCTTTCCAGTCGCGCGCGTCGATGTCGTCGTCGACGACGATGACGATCTTCGTATAGAGGAACTGCCGCAGATACGACCAGATCGCGAGCATCACCCGTTTCGCATGGCCGGGATAGCTCTTCTTTATGGCGACCACGGCGATGCGGTAGGAGCAGCTCTCGGGCGGCAACCAGAAATCGACGATCTCCGGAAACTGCTGCTGCAGGAGCGGGATAAAAACTTCGTTCAACGCCTCGCCCAGGATCGAGGGTTCATCGGGCGGGCGCCCGGTAAATGTGGAGAGATAGATGGGCTTCTCGCGCATCGTCATCGCGGAGAGACGGAATACCGGAAAGCGATCGACGGCGTTGTAATAGCCGGTGTGATCGCCGTAAGGACCCTCATCTCCCAACTCATCCGGCATGACATGGCCTTCGAGGACGATCTCCGCCGCCGCCGG
>JAKAOO010000038.1:0-3359 GCA_021812165.1 Pseudomonadota bacterium
CGACGGAGAATTTCAGGCCGACGCGGCAGTGGTGCCGGCAGTGGCGCAGAAGAAGGTGAAAGAGATGAGCGAGGTTGCAGGACGCGCCAACGTCCTCATCTTTCCCGATCTCGATGCGGGAAACATCGGCTACAAGCTCTTGCAATGGCTTGGCGGCGCCAAGGCTTTTGGTCCTTTTCTGCAAGGCTTTGCGAAGCCCATCAGCGATCTTTCGCGCGGCGCCGACGTCGAGGATATCGTCACCACCGCCGCGATTGTGCTGGCGACGGCGTGACCCGAGCCCGAAGCACTCCGGAACTCGCGGCGCCGGCACGTGTCGCAATCGCCCTCGCGCTCCTGTTGCCAAAGTAGCATATTCTCGGATGTCGCGGTAGGAGGAGAAGGGTGCTGCGGGACCGGCGCGTTCTTCTGATCATCTCGGGCGGGATCGCCGCCTACAAGAGCCTCGAACTCATCCGGCGTTTGCGCGAGCGCGGCGCGGTCGTGCGGGCGATCATGACGGCGGCGGCGCATCAGTTCGTGACCCCGCTCGCGGTCGCCTCGCTCTCCGAGAACAGGGTCTACACGGATCTCTTCTCGCTGACCGAGGAGAGCGAGATGGGGCATATTCGGCTGTCGCGCGAGGCGGATCTCGTCGTCGTCGCCCCCGCGAGCGCCGACCTCATGGCGCGGATGGCAACGGGGCTCGCCGGCGACCTCGCTGCGGCCGTGCTCCTCGCCTCCGACAAACCGGTTCTGTTGGCGCCGGCGATGAACGCCATGATGTGGGCGCATCCGGCGACACAAGCCAACCTCGGCACGCTGGAGCGGCGCGGCGTCATGCGGGTGGGGCCGGGAGCGGGCGATCTTGCGTGCGGCGAGGTCGGTTCGGGGCGAATGGCCGAGCCGCATGAGATCGTTGCCGCGATCGAAGGCTTCTTTGCCCGCGCCGGGCGCCTCAAAGGACGCCGGGCCCTGGTGACGAGCGGACCGACGCGCGAGCCGATCGACCCCGTCCGCTATATCTCGAACCACTCCTCGGGGAAGCAAGGCCATGCCATCGCCGGGGCGCTTGCGGCGGCGGGCGCCGAGACGATCCTCGTCAGCGGACCGACCGTCGAGCCTGATCCGCCGGGTGTGCGCGTCATCGCGGTCGAGAGGGCGGCGGAGATGCTGCGCTCCTGCGACGCCTCTCTACCGGTCGATGTCGCCGTGATGGCCGCCGCCGTCGCCGACTGGCGGGTCGAGGAGGTCGCCTCGCAAAAGCTCAAAAAGAGAAAAGGGGAAGCGCCGCTCCTGCGCCTTGTCGAAAACCCGGACATCCTTGCTTCGATCGCCCGGCGGGAGCACGAGCGCCCGGCGCTCGTCATCGGTTTTGCCGCCGAAACCGAGGACATCGTCGAGAATGCCCGCAAGAAGCGCGTGAAGAAAGGCTGCGACTGGATTCTAGCGAACGATGTCTCGCCTGACGCGGGCACCTTCGGGGGCGAGGCAAATCGCATCACACTCGTCGATGGCGAAGGCGTCGAGGAATGGCCGCAGATGACAAAGCGCGAGGTTGCGCAGAGGCTCGCCGAACGGATCGCTGCGGCGCTCGCCCCAAGGCGGAAGCCGGAATGAGCGGCACACTCGCGACGGTCGAGATCAAGATCCTCGATCCGCGTCTGCCGGGCTGGGGCTTTCCGGTTCGCGGCTCGACGCTTGCCGCGGGGCTCGACCTTCATGCCTGTATCGAGGCGCCGCTTCGCTTGTTGCCGCAAACGCCGCCGCAACTCGTCTCCGCCGGGTTCGCCCTCAAGATCGGCGACCCCGACTGGTGCGCTCTCGTCGTGCCGCGCTCGGGCCGCGGTCACCACGAGGGGCTGGTGCTCGGCAATCTCGTCGGAGTGATCGACGCCGATTACGAAGGACCGTGCCTTGTCTCCGCATGGAACCGCAACTTCGAAGACGCGATCGTGATCGAGCCCGGCGATCGCATCGCCCAGCTTCTCTTTACCCGGATCGCAAGGCCGCAGCTCGCAGTCGTCGACGAATTCGCCGCGAGCGCGCAGCGCGGGGGAGCCGGCTTCGGATCGACCGGCTCGGGAGTTGCTGCGGAAAATCGGCGAGCCTTGCCTTGGCGGACACAGCGGGGGGCGATGCGGGACCGATCCCCATGATCCGGCTGACGAAGAAGCTGCTCTTTGCGATCGAGGCGGTGCTCGACATTGCTTACAATGGCGGGCTCGTCCCGGTACGTTCTTCCGAGATCACGAAGCGCCAGGGGATCCCGCGCCGCTATCTCGAACCGGTCCTGCAACAGTTGGTGCGGGACGGGATCCTGATCGGCATCCGCGGCCCGGGCGGAGGCTACCGCTTGGCGCGTGAACGGCGCCGGATCCGGCTTGGCGACATCGTGCGCACGGTGCGAGGGCTTGAGACCGCCGAGGATCCGATCAGCGATCCCGCGGGCAGCGAGCTTGGTCACAAGGTGCTGCGGCCTTTGTGGCTCGATCTCCACGAGGAAGCGATGGGCCGGCTCGACGCGCTCACTCTCGACGATCTTTGCCTTCGCGCCCGCCGCGCCGGCGTTGCGGGCGCGCCGAGTGAATGCGGCGATTTCCAGATTTGAAATGTAATGCCAAATATTTCCCAGAATCTTATAGCAATTTGTGCGGGGGCGGGATAGGATTGCTCTCCACGCGACGAGGGGCGGTCATGCCGGGAGTGACGCCTCGCGCGAGAAAGGGCATTCTGATGGCAAACCTCCCCGATGATCGGGATGCGACAAGAGCGGCGGAATTCCGCGGCCACACCTACGGGAACATTCTCGAGACGATCGGCGCGACCCCGCTCGTCCGAATCGACCGGCTCGCGCAAGCTGCCGGCGCCAAAGCCCTCATTTTCGGCAAGTGCGAGTTTTTCAACCCGCTCTCTTCGGTCAAGGACCGCATCGGCCTTGCCATGATCGAGGCCGCCGAGGCGTCCGGCCGCTTGAAGCCCGGCACGATCGTCGTCGAGCCGACCTCGGGCAACACCGGGATCGCGCTCGCGTTTGTTTGCGCCGTCAAAGGCTACCGGCTGATTTTGACGATGCCCGAGAGCATGTCGCTCGAGCGCCGCAAGATGTTGAAGCTTCTGGGCGCGGAACTCGAGCTGACGCCCGCTGCGCAGGGGATGCGCGGCGCCATCGCGAAAGCCGAAGAGATCGTGCGCTCGCTTCCGGACGCGTTTATCCCGCAGCAATTCAACAATCCGGCAAATCCGGAGATCCATCGCCGGACGACCGCGGAGGAAATCTGGCGGGATACGGAGGGGAAGGTCGATGTCGTCGTCAGCGGGATCGGAACCGGGGGCACGCTGACCGGGGTCGGCTCGGTCCTCAAAGGACGCAAGAGCAC
>JAKAOO010000038.1:3369-23325 GCA_021812165.1 Pseudomonadota bacterium
CCGGAAGACAGCGCCGTCTTGTCGGGCATGCCTGCCGGGCCCCACAAGATCCAGGGGATCGGCGCCGGTTTCGTTCCCGAGGTGCTCGACACGGCCCTTATCGACGAAATCATCCGCGTCGGCAACGAGACGGCCTTCAAGACGGCCCGGCAAGCGGCCCGAATCGAAGGATTGCCGGTCGGCATCTCGGCGGGTGCGGCGCTTGCCGCCGCTCTCGAGGTCGGCGCGCGGCCGCAGTTGGCGGAAAAGATGATCGTCGTCATATTGCCGGACACCGCCGAACGTTATCTCTCTACAGATCTCTTCGAAAAGCTGTAGATAAAGATGCGATGGAACTGAGCGACGAACAATTCGAGCGGTACGCTCGGCATATGATCCTCGACGAGGTCGGCGAGGAGGGGCAGAAGCGCCTTCTCGCCTCGCGCGTTCTCGTGGTCGGGGCGGGCGGGCTCGGCTCGCCGCTCCTTCTCTATCTCGCCGCCGCCGGGGTCGGAACGATCGGGGTCGTCGATCCCGACCGGGTCGATCTCTCAAATCTGCAGCGTCAAATCGTCCATGCGAGCGATCGCATCGGCGCGATGAAGGTCGAAAGCGCCCGTTTGACGCTCGCCGCGCTCAATCCCGATGTTGCGGTCATCGCCCACCCGGAGCGTCTCGAGGCGGCCAGTGCCGAAAGGCTGATCGGCGATTACGATCTCGTTGCCGACGGCAGCGACAATTTCGCGACCCGCTACCTTTTGACGGAGCGCTGCTTTCGGTTGCGCAAACCGCTCGTCGCCGGAGCGCTCTCGCCCTTCGAAGGACAGCTCTCGACCTTCAAGGCTTATCTCGGGGCGGGCCATCCCTGCTATCGCTGTCTCTTTCGCGAGGCGCCGCCGCCGGATCTCGTTCCGCGCTGCGAGACCGCCGGGATTTTCGGGGCAGTGGCCGGCGTCATCGGCACTCTGCAGGCGGTCGAGGTTCTGAAGGAGCTCTTGGGGCTCGGCGAAAGCCTCGACGGCTCGCTTCTCATCTACGATGCGCTCGAAGCCCGCTTTCACCGCATTCGCATTCCCAAGGACCCTGAGTGCCCGAACTGCGCGGTTGCGGCGCTCGACATCGCGCTCTGAAGAGGAGCGTTCGGCTGCGCCTTTCGCTCTTCGCCGCGCTTTTTTCTTTCCTTGCTGCAATCCCGGCGGCGCTCGCAGGCGACAGCGGAGCGGTCGACAAGATGCCGCGGTTCGAGAGCCTTCGTTCCGACCGCATCAATCTGCGGGTCGGCCCGGGCCTGACCTATCCGATCCTTTGGGTTCTGACGCGCAAGGGGATGCCGGTCGAGGTTTTGCGCGAGTTCGACCATTGGCGGAAGATCCGCGACTTCGATGGCGACAACGGTTGGGTGCAGGAGAGCATGATGACGCCCGAGCGCACCGTCATCGTGACGGGACGGATCCGCGCGCTCCATGCCCGACCCGAACCCGCCTCACGCCTCGTTGCGCGCGCCGAGCCCGGCGTCGTCGCGCGGCTCCTTGCCTGCCGGGGCGCATGGTGCCAAATCAAGGCGTCCGGCATCACGGGCTGGGTGAAGCGCGACGCGGTCTGGGGGGTCGGCGGCGAAGAGGAGGCGAAGCAGCGGCTGGGCCGATAGGCTTACTCGAGATCTTGCGCGAGCGCCCTGCGCACCTCTTCCGGGAGGGTTGCGATGTGGCCGTAATTCTTGTGGTCGAAACCGACGAGAATCCTCTCGTTCGGCTTTTCAAAACGCGCGGCTTCTTCCGGCGAGAGGCGGAATTTCACGAACTGCACGGCCGAGGCGCGGCCTTCGGGGCTGGTATTTTCGCGGTCTCTATCGGGCTCGCCGCGGATACGCTCGCCGCCGAATTCGATAAAAGTCGCGTTTTCGATCCCGCCGAGACGGGAGAGCTCGCGCGCCCTGCGCGCCGGGTCGTCGATTTCGAACATGACCGTCGCGGAGAGCTCATTCTTCTGCGGGATGAGCGGATTGTAAGCCAGAAGCTCGTCTTCGATCTGTGCTTCGCCACCCTTTTCGATGGCGAGCATCTCATGAACCTGATGCCACATCGTGTCGTAATTCTCGAAATAAAAGGCGGCAAACGGCCCGACTTCGAGGCGGTGGTGCCGTTTGATGGCGGCGATGCGCGCCCGGTGCGCGCGCCGCTCGGCGACGTACTCGGAGAGCGGCAGGATATCGCCTCGGGTGAGGCGCCTTTCTTCGCGCGGCATTTCGCTTACTCCGTCCTTCTCTGCGGGGCGTCGAACCCATCGAGGCCATACGCGCGGGCCATGAGTTCGATCGGGTGAAGCGCCTTTTCGGGAAGCGCTTTTCCTTCGGCAAACGCCTCCATCCCCTGAAGGATATGGATGGCGGCGAGAGGGCATTCCGAAGCGAGATTCGGCTTCGCGTTTGCCGCCGCCTGGCGTGCCACCGGCCGGCCGACCTTGAGCGCGGTGTCGAAATTTTCCTTGAGCACGCCCCAGGAGCCGCCATGGCCGGAGCAACGCTCGATCACCGAAATTTCGGTGTCGGGGAGGAGGCGCAGCATCTCGGTCGCCTTTTGCCCCATGTTCTGAGCGCGGGCGTGACAGGCGATGTGGAGCGTGACGCCGCCATCGAGCCCGGAGGGGGGAGGGACGAGGCCTTCCTTCTTCGCGATATCGATGACGTATTCGCTGATGTCGAAGGTGGCGCGCGCCAGTTTCTTGACCGCTTCGTCCTCCGGCACGACGAGCGGCCACTCGAATTTGAGCATCAGGGCGCAGGAGGGGACGAGCGCGATGACGTCGCAGCCTTTGTCGATATAGGGGCCGAAGGCCGCTGCGACCTTCCGCGCCGACCTCGCGACCGCTTCGAGGTCGCCCTCTTCGAACTGCGGCATTCCGCAGCAGCAGGGGTAGAGGACTTGCGTGTCGACGCCATTCTTGGCGAGAACCGCGCGCGTCGCTTCACCGATGCCCGGGTTGTTGTAATTGACGAAACAGGTGGCGAAGAGAACGGCTTTGCGCCCGGCCGCCGGCGCCGCGGCGTCGCGCGGGGGCGAGGAGGCCCTGGCTCGCGCCATAAAGGTTCGCCGCTGGTAGGGGGGCAACTCCGCGCGGCGGTCGATGTCGGCGAGCATTTCCAAAGCCGCGCGCAGGAGGTGGTTTCGGCGATTGCCCGCCCAGTTTGCGAGCGGCGCCACGAAGCGCGCGAGCCGGCCGTTGCGGTCGGTGTTGGAGATCGCCCGCCTTCCCCAGGAAGTGGCGTGCTCTTTGAATCGCGCCACGCGGTAACGCAGCATCACATGGGGAAAGTCGACGTCGAAAGAGTGCGGCGGGACATAAGGGCATTTGGTCATAAAGCACATGTCGCAGAGGGTGCAGGCCGCGGCGACTTTGCCGAAATCCGCGCTGGCGACCGCGTCGAGCTCGCCGGTCGATGAATTGTCGATGAGGTCGAAGAGACGCGGAAACGCGTCGCAGAGATTGAAACAGCGCCGGCAAGTGTGACAGATGTCGAAAATGCGGCGCATCTCGGCCTGCGTGTTCGCCTTGTCGGCGAATTCCGGGCTTTCCCATGGGATGACGTGGCGCGTCGGGGCGTCGAGACTGCCCTCTTTCATCAGCGGCCGCCTTTGCTTTTGTTTGGTCTCCTCCGACGGAAAGGGGCGCCTCGATCCTTCTCCGGCGCCCCCGACCGTGTACGAGAATTTTCGTGGTGATCAGAGCGTGTCGAGCGCTCTCTGGAAACGGCCGGCGTGAGACTTCTCGGCTTTGGCCAAGGTCTCGAACCAGTCGGCGATCTCTTCAAACCCTTCCTCGCGTGCCCTGCGCGCCATCCCAGGATACATCTCGGTGTATTCGTAAGTCTCGCCGGCGATGGCCGAGCGCAGATTATCGGCGGTCGGCCCGATCGGCTTGCCGGTCACCGGATCGCCCACCTCCTCGAGAAATTCGAGATGGCCATGGGCATGGCCGGTCTCGCCTTCCGCGGTCGAACGGAACACTGCCGACACATCGTTATGTCCTTCGACGTCGGCCTTTTGCGCGAAGTAAAGGTAGCGGCGGTTCGCCTGACTCTCACCGGCAAAGGCCTCTTTCAGGTTCGCCTCCGTTTTTGAGCCCTTCAACGACGGCATCTCTCTCTTTCTCCCATGCTGCTCAGAGCGGGCGGCGAGCCTTAAGGCCGCACGGCCCATACCCCACCCTCATATGGGAAGGTCGGGGGCCACGTCAAGAGATAAGAATAATTCTAATCTGCGCTCACCGGCCCCAACCGACGCTCAGCGCCGTTCCGGACCCACGCGAACGACAATGTCGAGCCGGTGGACCTGGGTTCCCGAGGGCGGCAGAGGAAGACCTGAAACCACCACGTCTGCGCCGATGTCGAGAAGCTCTCCCGTCCCCTCGTCGAAGAAGTGGTGGTGCTCGCTCGTGTTGGTGTCGAAATAGGAGCGGCCCGGGTCGACGATGACCTCGCGCAAAAGGCCCGCCTCGGTAAACTGGTGAAGCGTATTATAGACTGTGGCAAGCGAAACCCGCACGGCCGCGGCGCGCGCTTCGCCGTGCAATTGTTCCGCGGTGATGTGGCGCCCGCCCTTCTCAAGCAGGAGACGCGCCAAAGCCACCCGCTGCCGCGTCGGCCGCAGACCGACCCCGCGCAGACGGGCAACGACACTCAAGGAAGGCTCCGGAATCTTCATAAGTTTTATTTAGGAAAGGATGCACCGGAATTAAAAGGGGTAGATGCACGATTTTCAATCGATTCCAGGAACTGTTTGCGGCCTCCTCGCGACCCAAGCCGCCCGACCCTCAATCGCCGGTTTCAAGTCGCTCGACGAGCTCGCGAACCATCGGGATGTAGCCGTTCGCGTAAAACGGGTCCGTGCCAAAGCGATACGCGTTTTTCCCTGCGAACATCAATTGGAACTCGATGTCGTCGGAATGGCGGATCGCCTGCAGCGTCTTCTGGATGCAAAAGCTGCGCGGGTCCGCCTTTTTCCCGGTCGTCCCGGCCTCGTTCTGCGCCCAGTTCGAAAAGAGGCAAGCGGAGAGGCAACCCATGCAGTTGATCTGGTCGGTACGGATTTCGAGCGCTTTCTCGCGGGTGACGAAAATGAGCGTCGAATCCGGGGTCCGCAGCGCCTCACCAAATCCCTGCGCCACCCACCGCTCAGCCGCTTCCCTGTCGTGGGGCGTCAGATAGACGATGCGGTTGCGCGCCCCTACCTGAAACGGGGCGATATGTTCGCCAAGCGCCTCGACCGAATAGGCGACCTGACGCGCCGAACGCTCTTCGAGCTCGCGCAGAAAAGAGTTGCGAACCGCCGATGAATAAAAACCGGTCGGGCTGAAGCGGTTGAGGAGAACCTCGCCGTCTTCGAGCGTCAAAAGCTTGCGTTTCCAGACCTCGGGGATCGGGCTTTCCTGGGTCAAGAGCGGCCTCGTCCCGAACTGGAAAGCGATGGGGCCGAGCTCGGGGTTGTCGATCCAGTGGGTCCATTCGCGCAGGTACCACACCCCGCCCGCCATAAAGATCGGCGTCTCGGCGAGGCCGAATTCACTCATCAGGCGGCGCAGATCGCGAACTCTCGGGTAGGGCGGTTCGGGATTGTTCGGATCTTCGCTGTTGGTGAGGCCATTGTGGCCTCCGGCAAGCCAGGGATCTTCATAAACGACGCCCCCCAGCCACTCGCGAAACCGGTGATAGGCACGCTTCCAGAGCGCCCGGAAGGCGCGGGCCGAGGATACGATCGGATAATAGTAGACGCCATAGCGGGCAGAGATCTCGGCGATGCGATAGGGCATCCCGGCGCCGCAAGTGACGCCGTGAATGAGACCCTTGGCGCCTTGGAGCACCCCATGCAGGACGCGCTCGGCCGCCGCCATTTCCCAGAGCACGTTCATGTGGATGCGGCCTTCGCCGCCGGCGCGCTCGTAAGCGACCTGCGCCTGCTGGATGCCGCCGGCGACCGCATAGGCAAGCAGCTCTTCGTGTCGCTCCCGGCGCGTGCGCCCGTGATAAATCTGCGCGATGTGCTCGCCGGTTTCGCTATAGCTGTCGGCGTTGACGCCGGAGAACGTTCCGACCCCGCCCGCAGCGGCCCAAGCTCCCGAGCTCTCGCCGTTCGACACGGAGATGCCTTTGCCGCCCTCGACGAGAGGCAGCACTTCCCGCCCCGAGATCATCACGCCGTTGAGCGGCTTCACCGTTGCGCTCCTGCCGCCGCCGCGGTTGCGGCGTTTTCGCGACTCGCCATCGCATCGAGAATAGCACGCGGGAAATCCGAAAACACGGAAGTCACCCCCCACTCAAAAAGCGTCCTCGCCCGCAGCGGATCGTTGACGGTATAGGCTGAGAGAGCGTATCCCCCAGCCCGAATCTCGGTCACGATCGAAGGGGCGAGCCGGCGCTCGCTCGCGTGGATCGCGACGCAGCCGAGCGTCCGTGCGAGCCTCTCCCAGTTTCGCGGAACGCCGCCGAAAATGAGGGCGCTGGGGAGCGTCGGCATCCGCTCCCGCGCCGCCAAGAGAGCTTCTCGATGGAAGCTCGAAAGAAGGAGGTGCCGCCGCCGCGAGGGCGAAAGCCGCAACAGCGTATCGGCAAGGACGGCGCCCGCCGCCGCTGCCGAAGCGCGCGCCGCCTTGACTTCGATATTGGCTCCAAGTCCCTCTTGGTCGAGAAGAGAGAGCGCCTCTTCGAGGGTAGGCACCTTTTCCCCGGCAAATGAGGGATGAAACCAGCTTCCGGCATCGAGAGCGCGGATGGCCGCGAACGGCAGCGCCGAGGCTTTGCCTTTGCCGTTCGTCGTGCGCGCGAGGCTGTCGTCGTGCAGGAGGATGAGCTTTCGGTCGGCGGTGAGGCGGACGTCGAACTCCACCCAAAGGCAGCCCTCGGCGCGCGCCCGCTTGAGGCTCGAAAGCGTATTTTCCGGCGCGCTTGCCGCGCTGCCGCGATGGCCGATGACGGCCGGCGGGAATTCGGGCGCTCTCTCCGCATTCGGGGTCAGGGAACGGCCTTTGCCTCGGCGTGCCCTCTGGCGCCCAGATCCTCTCCCGTCTCTTGGTCGACCTGGCGCATGCTGAGCTTGACCTTGCCGCGATCATCGAAGCCGAGGACCTTGACTTTGACCATGTCGCCGAGCTTGACGACGTCCGCGACCTTGCCGACGCGGTGAGGCGCAAGTTCGCTGATGTGAACAAGCCCGTCGCGCGTCCCGAGAAAGTTCACGAAGGCGCCGAAATCGACGAGCTTCACCACCTTGCCGTTGTAAATGACGCCGGCTTCGGGCTCGGCGACAATGCCGCGGATCCAATCGATCGCCGCCTTTGAGGCGTTGTCGTCGACCGCGGCGATCTTGATCGTTCCGTCGTCTTCGATGTCGATCTTGGCCCCCGTCGCCTCGGTGATCTCGCGGATCACCTTGCCGCCTGAGCCGATCACCTCGCGTATCTTGTCTTTCGGGATCGTGATCGTGGTGATGCGCGGAGCGTTCCTGCTGATCGTCTCGCGCGCGGATGTGAGCGCCATTGCCATCTCGCGCAGAACGTGCGCGCGCCCTTCGCGCGCCTGTTCGAGCGCGCTCTTCATGATTTCGGCGGTGATCGAGGTGATCTTGATGTCCATCTGCAAGGCGGTGATGCCCTTCTCGGTCCCCGCCACCTTGAAATCCATGTCGCCCAGATGATCCTCGTCGCCGAGGATATCGGAAAGCACGGCAAAGCCTTCGGCCTCCTTGACGAGCCCCATCGCGATCCCGGCGACCGGGCGGGGCAGCGCAACGCCCGCATCCATCAGGGCGAGCGAGGCACCGCACACGGATGCCATCGAGGAGGAACCGTTTGACTCCGTGATCTCGGAGACGACGCGGATCGTGTAGGGAAAGCTCTCCTTTGGCGGGAGCAGTGGGCGGATCGCGCGCCAGGCAAGCTTTCCATGGCCGATCTCGCGCCGCCCAGGGGAGCCGAGACGCCCCGTCTCGCCCGTAGCGTAAGGCGGGAAGTTGTAGTGCAACAGAAAGTTTTCGCGATATTCGCCTTCGAGCGCGTCGATGATCTGCTCGTCTTGCCCCGTGCCGAGGGTCGCGACCACCAGCGCCTGGGTCTCGCCTCGGGTGAACAAGGCCGAGCCGTGAGCGCGGGGAAGAACGCCGACCTCGCAGACGATCGGCCGGATCGCGGGCGTCTCGCGCCCGTCGATCCGGCGTCCAAAGCGCAGGATGGCGCTGCGCACGATGTCCTTTTCGATTTCCGTGAAAATCTTGGCGGCCGTCGCGCGCGTCTCTTCCTCTCTAAACATCTCGTCGAGACGCGATCGTGCGGCCTCCAAACGCTCGCTTCGTTCCTGCTTTCCAACGACGCGATAGGCTTCTTCGATCTCGGGTCCGATCTCGGTCGAAAGACGGGCTTTGATCGCGCCGAGTTCGGGCGGTTCGGGGGGCAAGACCCAGGGATCGCGCGCGCAGGCCTCGGCGAGGTCGATAATCGCCCGGATCACCGGCTCGTAGGCATCGTGACCGAAGGTTACGGCGCCGAGCATGACTTCCTCGGAAAGTTCCCGCGCCTCGCTTTCGACCATCAAGACGCCTTCCATCGTGCCGGCAACCACGAGATCGAGTTCGGAGCGGGGAAGATCGGAAAGGCCCGGGTTGAGGACATATTGGCCGTCGATGAGGCCGACGCGCGCCGCTCCGATCGGCCCCAGAAACGGAATGCCGGAAAGCGTCAGCGCCGCCGAAGCGCCGATCATCGCGACAACGTCCGGATCGTTCTCGAGGTCATGGCTCAAGACGGTGCAGATGACCTGAGTCTCGTTGATGAACCCGGAGGCGAAGAGGGGTCGCAAAGGACGATCGATCAGTCGCGAGACCAGCGTTTCCTTCTCCGAGGGGCGTCCTTCACGCTTGAAGAATCCTCCCGGGATTTTGCCCGCGGCAAAAGTCTTTTCCTGATAGTTGACGGTCAGGGGAAAGAAATCCTGGCCCGGCCTCGCCGCCCGCGCGGCGACTGCGGTACAGAGAACGGTGGTGTCGCCATAGCTCGCAAGCACCGCGCCGTCGGCTTGGCGTGCGAGCCGTCCCGTTTCGAGGGCGAGACGACGGCCGCCCCACATCAGCTCCTTACGGTAAATCTCGAACATTCGGATGCGTCCTTTTGCAACGAAGAGGCGACCGCGCCGTCGCGCAAGCGTTTGCGCTCGGCCTGCTGCGCCGGAGGGCGGCAATCCTCGGGCGGCCGCGTAGAGCTTCCCTAACGCTCATCCTGCGCAAGAGCGCTGGAGAGCGAGAGCGCGCTTTCAACGCCTCAGACCGAGGCGCTCGATGAGATGCGCATAGCGCTCCCCGTCCGCGCGTTTCAAGTAATCGAGCAATCGGCGCCGTTTGCCGACCATGACCAAGAGGCCCCGGCGCGAGTGGAAGTCTTTCTTGTGCGTCGAGAGGTGGTCGGTGAGATTGCGGATTCGTTCGCTCAGAATCGCTATTTGAACCTCGGGCGAGCCCGTATCGCCCGATTTTTTTGCATATTCGCCGATGAGCGTCTGTTTGCGCTCGGCCGTAATCGACATGCCTATAATTCCTCTTTAGCGTTGGATCACCCGCACCGGCTTCAGGCCGCCCCTTTCAACCCGCGCCAGTGCACAGAGAATACGATCACAATAAGCCCCGACAAGGTGACCCTCGGCGAGCCCCGCGACTTGTCCCTCTTCGCCGGTTTCGCGAGGGATGACGTGCTGCCCGCAACAGAGACGCCGCGCCTCGCCAGCGCTCAAAGCAAGCGCCGGCACCTCGTCGAGCGCCGTCTCGATCGGCAGCAGATCGCCACTCGCATGGAGAATATGCCGGCGCTCGGCAACGGAATCCAGGGAAATCGCTTGACTTTCGACGAAGGGTCCGACGGCGAGGCGACGCATTCTCTCGATGTGACCCAGGGTTCCGAGCGAGCACGCGATATCGCGGGCGAGCGCGCGGATATACGCGCCTTTGCCGACGATCGCCTCGAAATCGGCATGATCAGGGTCGGGACAGTCGAGCAGGCGCAAGGCTCTGACTTCTATGGGACGCGCGGCGATCTCGACCGGGCATCCGGCGCGCGCGAGAGCATAAGCCCGCCGCCCGCCGACATGGATCGCCGAGAAGGCGGGCGGCTTTTGCGCGATGGTGCCGACAAAGAGGGGCAGAATGCCCGCAACCTTCTCGGGGCTTGGACGCACCGCACTTTCGCCGACGATCGCGCCCTCGCGGTCGTCGGTCGCGCGAGCGACCCCCCAAGCGACGCGAAAACGATAGGTCTTGTAAGATCCTACTGCAAAAGCCACGATCTTGGTGGCGGCCCCGAGCGCCACCGGCAAAACTCCCGTGGCGAGAGGGTCGAGCGTGCCGGCATGCCCGGCTTTGACCCCCGTCCAGGCTCGCAGGAGCACCACCGCCCGGTTCGAACTGAGCCCTTCGGGCTTGTCGATCACCAGCCAGCCGTTGAGTGGGCTGGCCCGTTCCTCTCTATTCGATCGAACCGGCGTCATGCCCACTCTTTATCGGCCGGCGGCGGCTTGCCGCCGTCTTCGCCTTGCTCCCTCTCTTCTTGCGGCGATCGGAGATCGCGAGCCACCTCGGGGCGGGCAAGAAGAGCATTGATCCTTCCTGCTCGATCGAAAGACGGATCGAGCAGGAAGGTGAGGGCCGGAACATGGCGCAGCCCCAGCTCGCGCGCCAATTGCCCCTTCAAAACGGCTGCGCTGCGCTTCAGCGCCGCGAGCGTTTCCTCGGCCTTCTCTCCGCCCAAAGGCATCACGAAGGCCACCGCGTTGCGCAAATCCGCGCTCACTCTCACCTCGCTCACCGTGATGCTGGCGCCTCGAAGCGCGGGGTCGCGCAACACACCCGAAGCAAGGGATCTGGCGAGAGCATGACGCAGCGCCTCCCCGACCCGCAACGGGCGCTGCCGCGTGCGGGGCTCCGCCGCTCCAAAGATCGGCGGCGCTTGCCGCCCTCGGCTCATTGCGGCGATACCGGCCTTTCCCGGCGAGACGTTAGAGGGCACGCGCGACTTCTTCAACCTCGAAGCACTCGACGACGTCCCCCACTTGGATATCCTGATAATTCTCGAACGCCATGCCGCATTCGTAACCGTCCTTCACCTCGCGTACCTCGTCTTTGAAGCGCCGGAGCGTTTTGAGCGCGCCTTCATGAATGACGACGTTGTCGCGCAAGAGGCGCACCCGAGCGCCGCGCCGAACGAGGCCCTCGGTAACGAGGCAACCGGCGACCTTGCCGGCCTTGCTGACGGAGAAGACCTCGCGGATCGAGGCGTTGCCGAGGAAGCGCTCGCGCTGGGCCGGCGCCAAGAGGCCCGAGAGCATCCGCCGCGAATCTTCGATCAGGTCGTAGATGATCGAATAATAGCGGATCTCGACCCCGTCGCGGGCCGCCAGCTCGCGCGCTTGCGGATTGGCGCGGACGTTGAAGCCGATGATTACCGCATCCGAAGCCTTGGCGAGAATGACGTCGCTTTCGTTGATGCCGCCCACGGCGGAGTGCAAAACGCGAATCGTGACCTCGTTCGTCGAGAGGTTTTCGAGCGAGGAGACGATCGCTTCGAGAGAGCCGTGGACGTCGGATTTGACGACCACCGGCAGCTCCTTCGCCGCGCCGGCGGCAATCTTCGAAAACATCTGCTCGAGCGTGCCGCGGCCAGCCGTTGCGGCGAGCGCCTCGCGCCGCCGGCGCTGACGGAAATCCGCAATCTCACGCGCGCGGCCCTCGTTCTCGGCGACGATGAAATCGTCTCCGGGGATCGGAATTCCGTTCAATCCGAGCACTTCGATAGGGGTCGAGGGGCCGGCCTGCGTCTGGTTCCTGCCGCGATCGTCGACAAGCGCGCGCACGCGCCCCCATTCGGCGCCGGCAACGAAGATATCGCCGACCTCGAGCGTGCCTTTCTGAATGAGAACGCTCGCCACCGGACCGCGCCCGCGTTCGAGCTTGGCTTCGAGGACGACGCCTTCGGCCGTCCGGTTTGGGTTCGCCTTCAAATCGAGAAGCTCGGCCTGAAGCAGAATGGCCTCTTCGAGCTTGTCGAGACCCGTCTTCTTCAGCGCCGAAACTTCGACATCGAGGACATCGCCGCCGAGTTTTTCCACGACGATCTCGTGCTGAAGCAGGTCTCGGCGGACCCGATCGGGGCGGGCGTCCGGTCTATCCATTTTGTTGATGGCGACGATCACCGGAACCCGGCCCGCCCTGGCGTGCCGGACCGCCTCGACCGTCTGCTCCATCACTCCGTCATCGGCCGCCACCACCAGGACCACGATGTCCGTGACATTCGCGCCGCGGGCCCGCATCGCCGTAAACGCCTGATGGCCCGGGGTGTCGATAAAGGTGATCTGCTTGCCGCTTTTGAGGCTGACGCGATAAGCGCCGATATGCTGGGTAATGCCGCCGGCCTCGGCGCCCGCAATGTCGGTCTCGCGCAAGGCGTCGAGCAGGGAGGTCTTGCCGTGGTCCACGTGGCCCATGACCGTGACCACCGGAGCGCGCGGCGTGAGCGCCTCGGGCTGATCGGCCTCGCCGTGCAGCCCGACTTCGACATCGGCCTCGGAAACGCGCCGTACCCGATGCCCGAACTCGCTGACAACAAGTTCGGCGGTATCGGCATCGACAACCTGGTTGATCGTCGCCATCACCCCCATGCGCATCAGCGCCTTGATGACATCTGCGCTGCGCTCGGCCATGCGATTGGCGAGTTCCTGCACGGTTATGGTCTCGGGAACGACGACATCCCGGACCACTTTGACCGGCTCCAGGGCCTGGCTCTGATGCAGCCGTTGGCGTTCGCGTTCGCGGGCGCGGCGCATGGATGCGAGGCTGCGCACCCTCTCGCCTTCCTCCTCAGAGAGCGCGCGCGTCACCGTGAGCTTGCCGGTGCGTCGCCGCACGTCGTCGCGGCGCAACACAGGCGGAGCCTTTTTGACCTCGGTTCGGATCCCGCGCCGCGGCGCCTTTGCCGCCTCCTCTTCTTCCTCTTCGGGAAGGGCCGCGACTTTTCCGGCCGCGGCGAGCGCGGCGACCTTTGCCGCCGCCGCCTTTCCGGCCCTTTCGGCGACCGCGCGCCGCGCCTCCTCGTCCTTGCGGCGCTGTTCTTCTTCGAGCGCTTTCTTCTTCGTCTCTTCCTCATCGGCGCGGCGGCGCGCTTCTTCCTCCTCGGCCTTTTTGCGAGCTTCCTCCTCCTCGGCGTGGCGGCGCGCCTGCTCGGCCGCTCGCTCCTCCTCCTCCCGCCGGCGATTGGCCTCTTCAAGAGCGGCGCGGTGGCGCGCTTCCTCATCGGCTTTGCGGGCGCCCTGCAAGGCGCGCACCCGTCCCGCTTTTTCTTCGGCGGTCAGCGTGTGCGGGATGATGACAGGCCGGCGCACCGGCTCGGCGGCAACCGGGCGGGGCGCCCGGGCCTCGCTGACGGGAGCGGGCTCGGCGCGGCTCGACTCGACCAGCCGCGGGCCAAGGCTGCGCTTTTTGCGCACCTCGACCGTAACGGTTTTCGAGCGGCCATGCGAAAAGCTCTGGCGCACCTGACCCATCTCGACGCTCTTTTTGAGCTCGAGCCGGCCGCTGCGCGCCAGGGTCAACGGGTGCTTTTGTTCTTGCTCGTTCGCGTCAGTCATTTCGAACCGATACTACGTTCCTTCGATTTCGTCGGATCGCCGATCAGCGCCGCTCCGGGGCGGAAACCCGCAAGCTGGCGCGCAGCACAAAACACCCGAGCGCCGAGAGGGCCCGGCCCCATCGCCGCATGCACCACCCGGTCGCGCCCGAAGGCGGCACCGAGTTCGGCCGCGCTCAAGGCCGCCACGATCGGCACATCGCGTGCGATCCGGTCGATCTTGCCCCGTCCGTCCTCGCTCCCATCGAGGGCCGCGAAGAGAAGCGAGCATTTGCCGCTCTTCGCCGCCTCGCGCACTTTCTCGAACCCAGCCACCGCGAGGCCGGCACGCCTCCCAAGCCCCACCCCCTCGACGATCCTGAGGGCGAGCAAGGCTTCCACCCGATCCGCCAGCCCCGGCGAGATCAAGACGGTACGGCGCGCCGCGCGCGCGAACAGCCGCTTCGCCACGGCCCCTTCCAATATAGCCCGCTCGGCCGTCAACCACAAACCCCGGCCGGGCAGACGCCCCGCAAGATCCGGCACGACCTCGCCCGAGGGTCCGAGGACGAACCGGATGAGACGCGACCGGTCGTCGACACGCCCCGTGACAATGCAGCGGCGCTCAACCGGGGCCATTTCGGCACACTCGCGATCATCGCGCACCGAAACGGGGTCTAACCTTGCGATCGCGAAGATTCTTCGTCGGTGAACCAGTGCGCGCGCGCCCGCATGATGAGCGCGTTTGCCTCTTCAGGCCCAAGCTTCAAGCCCGTCTTCTCGTACGGCGCAAGAAGCTCGACCAGCTCGTCCCCCGCGAGGTCGGCGAGTTCGTCGCGGGTCTTGATGCCTTTTTCGCCGAGCGCGACCAGAAGGGCGGGGGTCACGCCCTCGAGCTCGGCAAGCTCGTCGCTGACGCCAAGCTCACGGCGCCGCTCGTCGTATTCGCGATCCCGGCGTTCGAGAGCGCGGCGCGCCCGCTCCTGCAACTCGCCCGCCACCTCGGCGTCGAACCCTTCGATGTCGGCGAGATCTTCGAGCGCGACATAGGCCACTTCTTCGAGCGAAGTGAACCCTTCGGTGACGAGCAGATGGGCGATGACGTCGTCGATGTCGAGGGCGTCGATAAAGAGCTGGCTGCGGCTGCGAAACTCCTCGGTGCGCCGGTCCGACTCCTCGGCCTCGGTCAGAATGTCGATGTCCCAGCCGGTGAGCTGCGAGGCGAGGCGGACATTCTGGCCGCGGCGCCCGATGGCAAGGCTCAGCTGATCGTCGGGAACGACGACCTCGATCCGCTTCTGCTCCTCATCCATCACGACTTTGGCCACTTCCGCTGGAGCGAGCCCGTTGACGACGAAAGTCGCCGGGTCAGGCGACCACGGAACGATATCGATCTTCTCGCCCTGCAACTCGCCGACCACCGCCTGAACGCGGCTGCCGCGCATGCCGACGCAAGCGCCCACGGGATCAATGCCGCTGTCACGGGAGATGACGGCGATCTTGGCGCGGCTGCCGGGATCGCGCGCGACCGCCTTGATCTCGATGATGCCGTCGTAAATCTCCGGCACTTCCTGCGCAAAAAGCTTCGCCATGAATTGCGGGTGGACGCGCGAAAGAAAGATCTGCGGCCCGCGCGGCTCCTGCCTCACGTCATAAATATAGGCGCGAACCCGCTCGCCCTGGTGAAAGCTTTCTCGCGGCAACAGCTCGTCACGCCGCAAAATAGCCTCGGCGCGACCGAGATCGACGACCACATTGCCGAACTCGACGCGTTTGACGAGTCCGTTGACGATTTCCCCGATGCGGTCTTTGAACTCGAGATATTGGCGCTGCCGCTCGGCGTCGCGCACCCTCTGCACGATCACCTGCTTTGCCGTCTGCGCGGCGATGCGACCGAAATCGAGAGGCGGTAGAGGGTCCGTGACGAAATCGCCGATCTCGGCTTCGCCGTTGAGGCGGCGCGCCTCGCCGAGCGCGATCTGGATCGGCTCGTTCTCAACCGACTCCACGACCTCGCGGAAGCGCAACAGCCGGATCTCACCGCTCTTGCGGTCGATTTCGGCGCGAATGTCGTATTCCTGGCCGTATTTCGAACGTCCCGCCTTCTGGATCGCCTGTTCCATCGCCTGCAGGACCTCGTCGCGGTCGATTCCCTTGTCGCGGGCGACCGATTCGGCGACCTGGAGGAGTTCGGGGCGGGCAAAGGTTGCGGTTGAAGCCATGGCGTTCTCGGATTCGAAAATTAGACGGTTCGCGATCGGGCCGCGCCCTTTGGGCGCGTCCCTTTTTTGGGTGCCGACGCGAGAAGATCGTCTTCCGCGACGAGTCTCGCCCGCACGACAGAAGCGAGCGGCAGGGAAGCCTCGCCCGAAG
Source organism: Pseudomonadota bacterium (assembly GCA_021812165.1). GTDB lineage: Bacteria > Pseudomonadota > Alphaproteobacteria > ATCC43930 > CGMCC-115725 > AP-15. The sequence goes on from JAKAOO010000038.1 coordinate 19,348, forward strand.
CGAGCGCAAGCCGCACCGCTCCTTCGGAGGTCCCCAAGAGACGACCGCGAAAGCGCTTCTGTCCCGCGATCGGGCGCGAAAGCTCGATCCTCGCCTCGCGTCCGGCGAAGCGATCATAGTCCTCTTTGCGGACGAGAGGACGATCGATCCCGGGCGAGCTGATTTCGAGCATGTAGGCTCCGCCGATCGGGTCGGCGATGTCGAGAAGCGCGGAAACGGAGTGGCTGACCTCGGCGCAATCCTCGACCGTCATCGGCGCCTCGTCGTCGCGCTCGACCATCACCTGCAAGCGCGCACCGCGGCCGCTCGTCAGGACCACCCGCACGAGACGGTAGCCCATGGCGCGAAGCGAGGCCTCGATCATGGCCGCGATGCTCGCCCTATCTACCAAGTATTTCAAGCCTCTGACGACGAAATTCCGCGCCTCAAAACAAAAAGTGGGCGATGAGCCCACCCAAGACGCGATCCTCGACCGGGACCCTATGGGACTAGAGGACATATAATGAAAATCCGCTTCTTCGCAAGGGCGCGGGGGCGTTTAGCCTCGCGGTTGGCGCCGCTGAAATCGAAGAAAAAAGGGCGTGCGGAGAGCGGCGCGCGCCTTTTCCTCGTAACGCGTCGGCGGCCAGTCGGAGGGTCTCGACCGCCAGTCGGAAGGACCCGAGGCAAGCCAGAAAAAAGCCGGATGCGCCAGAAGGCGCACGAGAATCGCGCGCAGATAGAGAGGATCATCGGTGGCGATCCTGAGTTCCGCCCCCTCGCTCATCGTGTGCGCGAGAAGATCGAGGGTTTCGCGCGACAGGAAGCGCCTCTTGTGGTGTCGCCGCTTCGGCCACGGGTCCGGGAAAAGAAGGAAGGCGCGGTCGAGGGAAGAGGGCTCGAGCGCCGCGAGAAGAAGCCGCGCATCGTCCGCGAAGATGCGAATGTTGGTCAGATTCTTGCGCTCGATTTGGCCGAGAAGCCGAACGATTCCTCCTTCGAAGACTTCGCAGCCGATAAAGCCCGCTTCCCTCTCGCGCTCCGCCAAGGCTGCAAGATGCTCGCCCGCGCCAAACCCGATCTCGAGCGCAATCCGGCGAGGCGAAGCGGTGAACAACGATCGCGGATCGAGCCGGCCCTCGATCGGTAGCGTGAACGCGACCCGCGGCAAAAGCGTCTCTCGTCTGGCGCGCTGAAGGGGCGAGAGCGCGCGCCCTCGCCGGCGGCCATAAACGAGCCCGCGCCCCCTATCCACGAGCAGAAGGAGAAATCACTGGAGGGTTTGTTCCGTCCTACCCGGTCCGCTCAACCTTTGCCCGTCATGGCCGCGCCCGCGGGCTAAAGGCCCACCGCTCATGGGGATTCGGGATTGCCCTGAAGAGGCGCCTCGCAACCGCTTTTCCTATAGGGGATAGCCCTGGATCAAGGCGAGGCATGACGTCAAAGACGAAATAAAGTGGCACCGCATGAATCGGGATGCGGACCCCCCCCGTCATTCCGGGACGGCCCGTGAGGGCCGGGCCCGGAAGCCATGAACACAGGCCAAGCCATTGATTTCTCGGGTCTGTGTTTATGGATTCCGGGCTCGCGGCCTGCGACCGCGCCCCGGAATGACGACGTTCGAGCATTTTTCCGCATCCCGATAATCGGGATAAGCTTCGTTAGGAGAAAGTCCGGCGCAGGGTGTCGGCAAGGTCGGTCCGCTCCCACGAAAAGCCGCCGTCCTCTTCGGGCGGCCTGCCAAAATGGCCGTAGGCCGCGGTTCGCGCATAGATCGGCCGGTTGAGGGCGAGATGCCGGCGAATGCCGCGCGGCGAGAGATCCATGATCTCTTGCAGAACGCGGCCGAGCTTTGCGTCATCGATCTCTCCGGTTCCCGCCGTATCCACGTAGACCGAAATCGGCTTCGAGACGCCGATCGCATACGCAAGCTGGATCGTGCAATGCTCGCAAAGGCCTGCGGCAACGACATTCTTGGCAAGATAACGCGCCGCATAAGCACCCGAACGATCGACCTTGGTCGGGTCCTTGCCCGAAAACGCGCCGCCCCCATGAAGCGCGGCGCCGCCATAGGTATCGACGATGATCTTGCGTCCGGTAAGCCCGGTATCGCCCTCGGGGCCGCCGATGACAAAGCGGCCTGTCGGATTGACGTAGAAATGCTCCTCGTCGCACATCCAACCCTCCGGCAGAGTGTCGACGACGAAAGGCCGAACGATCTCGCGCACCTCATTCTGTTCGAGATGAGGATCGTGCTGGGTCGAGACGACGATCGCCGCCGCCCGCACCGGCTTGCCGCCGGCATATTGCAGCGTGACCTGGCTTTTGGCATCGGGCGCGAGGTAAGGCGCCGTCCCGGCATGACGGGCATCCCTCAGAGCGCGCAGGATCGCGTGGGCGTAATAGATGGGCGCCGGCATCAGCTCGGGGGTTTCCGTGCAGGCGTAGCCGAACATCATGCCTTGGTCGCCGGCGCCCTCGTCCTTGTTGCCGGCGGCGTCGACGCCGCGAGCGATGTCGATCGACTGCTCATGGATAAGGTACTTGATGGCAACCCGCTGCCAGTGGAACCCTTTCTGCTCGTAGCCGATGTCGCGAATGGTGTTGCGGGCGACCTCGACCATCATCTCGGGGGTGATGAACGCCGGCCCGCGGACCTCTCCCGCCAGCACGACGCGGTTCGTTGTCGCCAGCGTCTCTACGGCGCAACGAGCCTCCGGCTCGGCCTCGAGGAAGGTGTCAAGAATCGCATCCGAGATGCGATCGCACACCTTATCGGGATGGCCCTCCGACACGCTTTCGCTCGTGAAGACGTAATCCTTCGGGGCCAAGAAAAGGTCCTTTCCGACGTTGCTTGCTGGCGGCTTCGCCATGCGGAAAGTTGTTGCCTTCTGCCGGCGCCAGCGTCAAGCGCGATCTTGCGGAGGGAAGCGCGAGCGGCTTTTTTCAGCGCGTCTCGGTTTGTTCCCCGCCCGCGGCGAGCACCTTGGCGAGATCGAAAAGGCGGCGGCGGACGAGCGGGTCTCCAATGCGATAATAGGCGTTGACGAGTTCGACGGTTTCGCGACGACGCAAAGGATCGGATTGGAAGGCTTCCGCGGGCGGTTCGGCAAAGCCGCCCGCGATGGCTGGGGCGCGCACGGGATCCATGTCGTCGAAAAAAAACGAGACGGGGACGTCGAGCACCCGGGAAAGATCGTGCAGTCGGCTGGCGCCGATGCGATTGGCGCCGCGTTCATATTTTTGAACCTGCTGAAAGGTGAGGCCGATCGCCTCGCCGAGCTTCTCCTGGCTGAGGCCGAGCATGTTTCGGCGCAGGCGCACGCGCGAGCCGACGTGCACGTCGATCGGGTTCGGCTCACCACCTTTGCGGCGGCTCGGCCGCCGGCCTGGTTCTTGCGTCGCCATCGTCTCTCGTCCGCCCCGCAAAGATACCCGAAATAAATCACATGATCTCCGCGGTCAATATGCAGCTTTGCCAGCCGGAAGTCCGCGCCCTTGGCGCGCCGGCGGCGCCACTTTCAGCGCACCCTCAGCGCTACGGGGACGACGGCGAAGAGGAGGAGCGCGAAAAAGATCCAGTCTCCGGCGCGCGCGTAAAGCGTCTTCGGGCCCGGCGCCGGCAAAGCCACATCGGCATAGCCGACGATATCGAGATCCATGTGCATCAAAACCCGCCCCTCGGGGTCGACGACCCCGCTGATGCCGTTGTTGGCCACCCGCACGAGGGGCAGCCCTTCCTCCACGGCACGCGTTCGCGCGATCGCGAAGTGCTGGTAGGGACCGGAGCTTCTCCCGTACCAGGCGTCGTTGGTGACGTTGAGCATCCACTGGGGGCGGTCGTTTTCGTCAACGATTGCGCCCGGAAAGATCGCTTCGTAGCAGATGAAGGGCGCAAAGGAAGGAAGCCCCGGCAATTTGATCGTCATTGGGCCCTTTCCGGCCGAAAGATCGACGCTCCCGGCGGTGATTTTCTTGAACGGCAGGAACCGGCAGATC